>JBBQFD010000009.1:0-25150 GCA_038321575.1 Bacilli bacterium
CATTCGATACCAGATGCTGTTGGGTATGTTTTATATACCCCAGACGGCGCTATATTCTATACTGGTAACTTTGTCTTTGATCCAACCATGATTGGTAATTATAAAACGGATATTGGTAAATTAGCTTATGTCGGTAAACAAGGTGTTCTTTGCTTAATGAGTGAATCACTTTATGCTGATAAAAAGGGCTATACTTCACCAAATCATCGTGTTAGTTCTATTTTCAGTGAAACAATTAATAAAAATGAGGGCAGAATCCTCATTAATATCTTACAAGCTGATTTATATCGTATTCAAGAATTACTTAATGTTGTTATGAAAACTGATCGTAAGATTGTTATTTTAGGTAAACGTCTTGATGCGATTATTAATCAAGCCATTGATATGAAGTATATAAATTTTGATAAAAGTCATTTACTTGGTTTAAACCACATAAATGATCCAGCAGTAATTGTTGTTATATCTGATGAACGAGAAAAACCTTTCTCAAATATTAATCGTATTATTCGTGGTTATGATAAATTTATCAAAATTACTAGTTTAGATACCGTAGTATTCGCATCACCTGTTTTTGAAGGTATGGAAAAAAGCTCATCAAAAATATTTGATGAAATCGCGAAAATTGGTGCTAATTTAGTTATCTTATCGAATAAGAAGTATTTAGAACATCATGCATCTAGTGAAGACTTAATGATGATGATTGATTTAATGAATCCTAAATATTACTTTCCTGTTATTGGTGAATATCGTCATCAAGTAGCTAATGCTAATGCTGCTTGCCAAGTTGGTATGGCCAAAGAAAACGTCTTGCTTAAACTAAATGGGCAAGTAGTAACCTTTGATGGTGGTAAACTAATCGATAATGGTGAAAAAGTAAAAGTTGATGATATTTTAGTTGATGGTAAGAGTTCATCAGATATTGGTGAATTAGTCTTAAAAGATCGTGAAGCCTTAAGTGATAACGGTATTGTTATTGTTAGTGCTACCATTGATCGTGCTACTAAAAAGTTGTTAGCTGGACCAGAAGTCTTAACGCGTGGTTTTATCTACGTTAAAGAAAATGCTGATTTAATTAAAGAAATCGAAAAAATATCTTTAGAAGTAATTAATGAAAACATTAAAGATAACAAAGTTGAATTTAATAAAATCAAGATTACCCTTCGTGATAAATTAGGTAAATATCTATATCACGCTACTGAATGTAATCCAATGATTATTGTTGTTACCCAAGAAGTATAATTATATTCTATTGTCAACACAAAATGGTTGACAATAGATATATTATTTGTTAAAATGTTAATGAATGGAGGACCTAATATGGCTGTAAAATTAAGATTAAAAAGAATTGGTGCTAAAAAAAGACCTTTTTATCGTATTGTAGCTGCTGATTCAAGAAGCCCAAGAGATGGACGTTTTATTGAATTAGTTGGTACTTATGATCCAATTGCAACGCCAGCAGAAGTAAAGATTAATGAAGAAGTTGCTTTAAAATGGTTAAGAACTGGTGCTGAACCAACGGACACGGTTCGCAATTTATTAAAGGGACAAGGTGTTTTAGCTAAGTTCCATGACGAACGTGCTCCTAAAAAAGGAGAATAAAAGATGAATCTAGTTGAATTGACAGAATATTTAGTAAAAAATATTGTAAAAGAACCAGATATGATCTCGGTAAAACAATTCGATGATGAAGAAGAACAAATTACCATTCAAGTGCTTGTTAATGAAGCTGATATGGGTGTTGTTATTGGTAAGGGTGGCGGTGTTGCTAATGCAATTCGCACAATTGTCCAAGCAGCGTCATATTTAAATGGTAATAAATACGTTAAAATAAATATTGATTCTTTTTAGAAGCCACATGGCTTCTTTTTTATTGAAAAAAACTGATAAATATACTATAATATTAATGTGAGGTAATGATATGAATTATAGTGAATTAAAAATCCCTAATCATGTAGCAATCATCTTAGATGGTAATGGTCGATGGGCTACTAATCACCATTTAACTCGTAGTTTAGGACATAAAGCGGGTTTTGATAATTTAAAAAAATTAAGTTTATATGTATTTGATCAAGGCATAAAAGTTTTAAGTGTTTATGCTTTTTCAACCGAAAATTTCAAACGCAGTGCTGAAGAAGTAAAATATTTAATGGATTTATTTGTTGAAAAATTTAATAAAGAGTTTAAAATATATCAAAAAGAAAACATAAAAGTCGTATTTTCAGGTAGTCGTGAAGGACTTAGAACTGACGTTTTAGGCGCCATGGATAACATTAGTGAAAAAACAAAAAATAATACTAAAGGTATCTTTAATATCTGTCTTAATTATGGTGGCCACTATGAAATAGTAGATGCTATTAAAAGACTAAATGTTGACCATGTTGATTTTAATACGCTTACTCCTGATATTTTTAGTCACTATTTATATCAAGATTTACCAGCCATTGATTTATTAATTAGAACGAGTGGGGAATATCGCTTAAGTAATTTTATGCTATGGCAAGCATCATATGCAGAGTTTTATTTTCCCAGTGTCCATTTTCCTGATTTCAATAATAAAGAATTTGATTTAGCTATTGTTGAATACACCAAACGTGATCGTCGATTTGGAGGTATAAAATATGAAAACAAGACTAATTAGTGCTATGTGTGCTTTGCTTATTTTTGTGCCTATCTTTTTAATAGGCGGTAATATTTATAATATAACCATTTATATATTATCGATATTAGCTTTAACGGAGTTTATTAATATTAAAGAAACTAATAAAGATATGCCTTTGTTTATAGAGTTTATTTCTTATATAATGTTAACACTAATAGTTTTTAATACATCAAATGCTAGTAATCTATTTTTAACGATTGATTTTAGAGTTATTGCTGGATTATTCTTTATCTTGTTAATTCCCGTTATTTTATATCATGATAAAGATAAATATAACATTAATGATGCTTTTTTCTTGATTGGCAGTATCTTCTTTCTAGGAGTAGCCTTTAATTTACTTATTTTATTACGCCATCAAAATATGAATATGCTTCTTTATTTATTTTTAATAACTATCTTCACTGATACATATGCCTATATAACTGGTTTATTAATAGGAAAAAACAAACTAATCGAAGTTATTTCTCCCAAAAAGACCTGGGAAGGTTTAATTGGTGGCACCATCTTTGGAGTAGTTATTAGTAGTATCTTTTATTTAACTATTATTAACCCTCTAACACCAATTTATATTATCTTAATTGTAACTACTTTCTTGTCGATTATTGGTCAACTTGGTGACTTAGTATTCTCAGCTATTAAACGTTATTATAACGTTAAAGATTTTTCTAATTTAATGCCTGGTCATGGTGGTGTTTTAGATCGTCTTGATAGTATTATTTTTGTTATTTTAGGATTTATGTTTTTTATTAGCATAATCTAAAGGAGGAACTTATGACATTATTATATTTTGCTCTAGTCCTTGGGATTGTGGTATTTATCCATGAACTTGGACACTTTATCTTTGCTAAAAAAGCAGGGATTTATATATATGAATTTGCTATTGGGATGGGACCACGTTTATTTGAATTCAAACGTAAGAATGATGAAACAGTTTATTCAATTAGATTGTTTCCCATTGGTGGCTTTGTGCAAATGGCTGGAGAATCAATTGAAGAAGATAACAATATTCCTAAATCAGGAATGTTTCAATCTAAAACTTGGTTACAAAGATTCTTAACCATTACTGCCGGTATTATTTTTAATTTTATTTTAGCAATCATCTTATTATTCATCATTGGTTTAATTTATGGTGCACCTAAGAATAAGCCATATATATCCTATGTGGATAAAACATACCCAGTTTACGCACTTGGGCTTGTTAAGGGGGATCAAATTACTAAAATAGATGGTCTTAAGATAAGTTCTGTTGATCATTTATTATTAGAGATGCAAATTCGATATTCTAAGACCATAGTGATGACTGTAAAACATCATGATGGTAAGATAAGTAATCTTAAAATAAAACCAATAGCAACTAAAAATGATGGTTTTAAATATGGATTTACTCTTGATGGTACTAAAACCTATGGTGTAATTTCTGCTATTGAATATGGTTTTGTTAAAACATTTAGTTTATTACATCAAATGGTCTTAATAATATGGTATTTAATTACTTTAAAATTAGGCCTTGGAACCTTAGCTGGACCAATTGGTATTTATACCATTGTTGGTGATGCTGCTAAAGCCGGATTTATAAGTGTAATTTATTTAATATCTTTAATTAGTATTAATGTTGGATTTATTAATTTATTACCAATCCCAGCTTTTGATGGTGGTCGTTTATTATTCTTAATAATCGAGAAAATAAAAGGTAAAGCCGTTGATCCTAAAATTGAAAATACTTTTCATACCATTGGTTTTGCTTTATTGATGATTTTGATGCTATTGATAACTTATAATGATATAATGAGATTATTCAAATAAGGAGTGATTATATGACATCATCTGAAAAAACAACTAATGTTTTAAAGTATTGTCCTAATTATGACTTTATAGTAGCTTTTGATATTAATGCCAACGATAACATAACTAAACAATTAATTGATTGTTATCGTGATTATATTTTTAATATGGATGAAAAAAATAAAGAAGATTTAAACCTAATTCAACAATTTGATTTGTCAATATTCGAATATATAAATAATAATAAATTCTTTAAAAAGGTACAAGATCACTTTAGTAATAATGAAGATATAACTATTATCGAATTTAACAAATTATATTTGGCATATCAAGATAATTTATTAAATGATATAACTAATACCAAATGGATATAGAAAGCGTGATTGAATGTTAAAAGTAAATAATGTAACAAAATATTATGGTGATTTTAAAGCAGTTGATAGTCTGTCTTTTACCGTAAAACCAGGTGAAATATTTGGTTTATTAGGTGTCAATGGTTCTGGTAAAACAACTACTTTTAGGATGATTATGGGTCTTCTTGACCCATCAAGTGGTGATATCACATTAAATGGTCATCAAATTGATTATGATATAACTGATGAGATTGGTTTTTTAACCGAAGAACGTAGTTTAATGCTTAAAATGACTGTTAAAGAACAATGCTTATTTTATGGTACTCTAAAAGGTATGAGTAATGAAAAAATACTTGCAAGATTAGATTTTTTACTTGATAAGTTTAAAGTTCCCGAATATAAAAATAAAAAGATTAAAGAATTATCAAAAGGTAATCAACAAAAGATTCAATTTATTACCGCTATTTTAAATGAACCAAAACTTTTGATTCTAGATGAACCATTCTCAGGACTAGATCCTTTTAATGTTCAATTTTTTGAAGATGAAATAAAAGAAATGGCTGCCAAAGGTAGCATGATTATTTTTTCATCACATCGTATGGAACATGTCGAATTATTTTGTAAAAAATTGGTTGTCATCATGAAAGGACATCCTGTTTTAGAAGGTTATTTAACAGATATTAAAGAACAATATCGTAAAAAGAATATCATTGTAAAAGGTGATATTGATAAAAATGTTCTTTTAAAAATAAAAGGTGTTTTAGCAGTTAATGCTATAAATGAGCATTATGAAATTAAAATAGCTGATAAAACCATTGTTGATAAAGTATTTAAAACTGTATCAACAATGGATAATATTACTAAATTTGTGGTTGAAGAACCATCACTTAATGAAATATTTATTGAAAAAGTAGGTGAAAGTTATGAGAAGTAAATTAAATTATTTAATTGGCATTAGTTTAAAGCGTAAAATAGCTACTAAATGGTTTGTTATTGCCAATATTGTTTTAGCTTTTGTAATTGTTGGTATTGCTAATATTGATTCCATTATTAACTATTTTGGTGGTGATTTTACCTCTAAACAAGTTATTTATGTAATTGATAACTCTAATCGTAGTTTCGATATTTTTAAAACCAATATGGATAAAATGTCATTGCCAGTAACTGGCGCTCAAGCTGGAACTAATTATGCAATAACTAATTATGATAAAACTGTAATTGATTCTAAAGCTGCTATTAAAAAAGATAATAAAATATGGGTGGTTGTTTTTAATAATGATGCTAGTAATGTTATTAATGCCACCGTCATATCACAATCATATATGACAACTGTAGATACACAGCTGTTAAATAGTGCGATTAATACTACTAGAACCACACTAGCTTTAGCTGATTCTAATATTTCACCAACCGAGTTAGCTAAGCTATACGCACCAACCATTATTAAACGTGAGTATATCGATAACAATAGTAAATCACAAGATGAAAGCATGGAAATGATTATGTCAACAGTATTTCCTATCATAATTTTACCATTCTTTATGCTTACAATCTTTTTAGTCCAAATGATTGGGGCCGAAGTCAATGATGAAAAAACAACTCGTGGGATGGAAATCATTATTTCTAATGTTTCACCCAAAACCCATTTCTTTGCTAAAGTGATAGCTGGCAACATATTTGTGTTATTACAAGGCTTCTTGTTACTATTATTTGGTGGCATTGGACTTCTTGTTCGTACTTTAACCGGTGGTAATGGTATTTCTAATGGTCTTGGTGATGTTGTTGGCGGGACCATTAATAAAATATTAGCAACTGGTTTGGGGGACAAATTAATATATGTCATTCCTTTAACCTTAATATTAATGTTATTAACTTTTATTTCTTATTCGTTGATTGCTGGTATTTTAGCATCAATGACGACCAATATTGAAGACTTTCAACAAGTTCAAACACCAATTATTATGGTATCCTTAATTGGTTATTATTTATCAATGATGGCTGGTTTATTTAAAGGATCAATCTTAATTCATAGTTTATCATTTGTACCCTTTATTTCCGCAATCTTATCGCCATCCTTACTTATCTTAGGATATATTAGTATTTTTGATATCATTATTTCGATTTTACTAGTCCTATTTACCAATTATTTACTAATAAAATATGGTCTTAAAATATATAAAGTAGGGATCTTAAATTACTCATCATCTGGTATCTGGAAAAAGATGTTTAAAGCTTTAAAAAATTAGTCTAGATTTCTAGACTTTTTTTTGTTATAATCAAGGTAAATGCAAGAGTGGTGGAATTGGTAGACACGCAAGCTTGAGGTGCTTGTGGATTAAAATCTTTGTGGGTTCGAGTCCCGTCTCTTGCACCAAAATTAAAAACACATGGAGGAAAAAATATGACATACTTTGGTAACAATAGTGAATATCAAATAAATAAAGGAATCAAAGATATTATATCAATGGATCGAGTAACTTTTCATTTTGATCGAAAAAATAAAGAACATGTTTTTTTATTAGGGATTATTTTTGCGGCCGGTAAACAAGTGAAAGTTACTAACTTAGATCAATTGGCAGTTATTCATAAAGGAGATATAAATCCTAAGTCTTTTGATTTAATGCTTAGATATTGGGCTGAAAAAGATTTAAAACCTGAAATATCTAACTTATCAACCAAGAATAATATTTTTTTAATTTGTCCCATTGCCAAAGCTACCGAATATCAACAAGAAAAAATAGATCAACATATTAGTGATATTGATAATTGCTATAATCTTTACTATCCTGCCAAACATACTAATCAAATAGATGTAACTGGTGGTTACCGTATTTGTACGGATAATGCTAATGCTATTGGTAACGCTAATACTATTCATATTTTTTATGATAATACTAGTACTGGTAGTATGTTTGATTTAGGAGTAGCCTATTATTTTCAATATCTAAATCTTGATCGTCAATTTTGTTTTGTTAATAAAGAAGAAATTGAATTAAGTAATGATGATTTTGGTGATTATATTATGAAATTAATGTTAAATAAAGAACATAAAGTTTTTGCAAAAATCAAACACAATAAAACTCGTTAGACGAGTTGCTGGAATAGCTCAGTTGGTAGAGCAACTGCTTCGTAAGCAGTAGGTCGTAGGTTCGATTCCTATTTCCAGCACCATTAAAACAAAAACCAATTTATTGGTTTTTTTAATTTGTAAAAAGTCAATAAAAGTTAGATATAAACTAAAATATATGTTATAATTAATACGTAGAATAGGTGAGGTTATATGAAAAAAATAAAAAAAATGAAGAAAATATTATTAGCGTTAATTGTGTTTTTAATAGTTTTAACGGGAACATACTCCACATACAAAATCTTTTTTACAGATAAGGCGAAAAAAGATACTGCTGATAAAGAAAAACCTGCCGATGAAAAACCAGCAACTGTTGTTAAGAAATTAAAAATAGTTGATCTTGATTCAAACAGTAGATCAATTGCAGTTATGATTAATAATAATATTGCTGCTATTCCTGTTCAGGCAGGATTACAAGATGCATATTTAGTTTATGAAATAGTTGTTGAAGGCGGCATCACGCGTATGATGGCAGTTTTTAAAGACAAGGATACAACCAAAATAGGATCAGTTAGAAGTTCTCGTCATTACTATCTTGATTATGCTTTAGAAAATGATGCTATTTATGTTCATTTTGGTGGAAGTCCACAAGCATATGCTGACATTCCTAATTTAGGAATAGCTAATATTGACGGAATGAGTGATAGTGGTTTTTGGAGAGATAAAACTCTTAATGTTGCTTCTGAACATACTGCTTTTACTAGTATTGCAAAAATTGAACCAGTCATTGCGCAACATAAATATCGTGCTACAACTACTAAAGATTTACTCTTAAATTATAATATTAATGAAATAGATATATCCGCTAAAACTGGTGCCATTACTGCTAATAAGCTATCAATTCCATATACATCAGTTGCTATTTCATATAATTACGATGTTGTTAATAAAACATATAATCGCTTTTATAATAATAAAGCTAATCTTGATTATGTTACTAAGTTACAATATAATACTAAAAACATTATTGTTAGTTACATTAAAAACTATTATATTGACGAAAAACGCCAAGGACTAGAAAATATTGGCACAGGTAGTGGTTACTATATAACAGATGGTTATGCCGTACCAATTACTTGGTCTAAAACATCACGCAGTAATCAAACAGTGTATAAATATCTTGATGGTACGGAAATAACTGTAAATGATGGCAATACTTTTATTCAAATTGTACCAATTGAAAAGGCTGTCACAATTAATTAAAAATATTTTTCAAATAATTATGTAAATTGTTCATTATTACTTGAAGATAAAGTGTAAATAACTAGTGAAAAAACATCATTCCCAATTATGATGTTTTTTGTTTTCATGGTATAATTATAATTGCTTGAGGTGAATTAAATGCATAATATTAAGAATCAAGAATATTTAGATATTGTCGATAATATTCTATTAAATAATGATTTTAATCAAATGAAAAAAATAAAACATCATAACAGTAATCGCTTTGATCACTCTTTAAAAGTATCATACTATTCATATGTAATAGCAAAACGATTACACCTTGATTATGAAGACGTGGCTCGTGCAGGATTACTACACGATTTTTATCTTGAAAGAACCGTTGATTATCGTAAATTTAAAGATAAAGTTAAACTTTATACAGTTAAACATCCCCAAGATGCTATTATTAATGCATCTAAGTATTACGATCTAACTATTAAAGAAAAAGATATTATTAGAAGCCATATGTTCCCTTTAGATTTTCGTGTTCCTAAATACATGGAAAGTTGGGTTGTTAATATGGTTGACTCATCAGTTAGTATTCATGAATATACTTTAAAATTCGGATACAAATTCAGTTACGTTATAAATTTATATGTAATTTTGCTATTAAACTCAATAAAATAATAAAATGTGCTAAAATATAGTTGTGTCCATGTAGCTCAGTAGGATAGAGCGCGGCCCTCCTAAGGCTGAGGTCGGTGGTTCGATTCCGCCCATGGACGCCACTATATAGTATTATAAAGTTTACTGAAAGTAAGCTTTTTTTGTTGAATTAATTGCGATAACTATGCTATAATATGTTGGAAATGCCGCAATAGTATAAAGGCATTACGAGGCCATGGTAAGGCTTTAATCCGTGTTCAATTCACGGTTGCGGCACCATTTATATGTTAGGAGAATTTATGATTACAGATAAGATTACAAAGTTATATCAAAATTATAAGAATAAACAGGTCGTTGATAATGAAGAAATAATTAAATTTAAGAAAGAAAAATTACGTCATGAATTGATCAAATCATATACTGATGAAGATATAAAACAATTCAATAGTATTTTAAAAAAAGAAAAGGCATATGATATTGGTCGTGATTATGATGAATTTGATATTAAACTTCTTAAATTCCGTGAACGAGGTGAAATTTTTGATCGTGAAGAGTTTACTGAGTGGTATAATTATTTCAAAAATAAAGAACTTGTATTGAAATCACAAAAACTTTATCAAAAGTTAATTACTCCTTGGACTGAAGAGGAAAGAACTATTAAAAATAATGAGTTAATATTAAATCATAGCGAATTTATCTTGCCTCCAGTTAATGAAAAGTATGAAAAGTTATGTATTTTATATATCCATATTAATTCTTTTACTAAAGAGCAAGTATTGGATATTCGTCATGAATTAGATGAGTTAGATAAAGATATTGATTTAAGATTAACAAAATAAAGTAGGGGGTATTGATATTTATATGATCAATAAATTAAAAGAAATAAAGTTTAACATAATTAATTATGTTAAAGCTCAAAAAACACAATTAAAAGCTGTAAAAGAGGCAAAACGTTTTAACTTAAGACAAAGATTAAGTAAAGATTATAGTGCCGAAGAATTACAAAACATTAATGCCCGTTTATTATTTAATTCATTAGGTAATGTTGGCGGTGATTTTGATGAATATGATTATAAAGAAAGATTAATTCGTATTGAAGGTGACATTTTTACTAACGAAGAGCTTGAATATTGGTATAATTATTTACAAGTATTATATCAAGAAAAGAAAGTAAAAATTATAAAATAAATAACCTGGTTTAACATTAAAATCAAAATAAATATTAAGAAAAGATATTAAAAAATTAATATCTTTTCTTATGTTTTTTATAATCTTATGATATAATTTATATGGGTGATATTATGATATATTTAGATTATTCCGCTACAACACCAGTAAATGATTTGGTGCTAGATAGTTTTAATAAAGCATGCAAAGAATATATGGGTAATCCTAATTCAGTACATAAGCTTGGTTTAAAAGCTAAAGCAGCAATTGATGAATCATCAAATATGATAGCATCACTACTTAAAGTTAAACCAAATGAAATTATATACACAAGTGGTGCTAGTGAAGCCAACAATTTAGCGATTAAAGGGCTTGCTATGCATTATCAAAATAAAGGTAAGCACATTATAACCTCTTTACTAGAACATTCATCTGTAATAGGCCCTATAGGCTATTTACAAGCCTTAGGTTTTGAAGTTGATTTTGTTAAATTAGATGGTAATGGTTTAGTCGATTTAGATTATTTTAAATCATTAATTAAACCAACTACTATTTTAGTGTCTTTAGCATCTGTTAATAGTGAAATAGGTATTACACAACCAATTGATCAAATTGGCGAAATCTTAAAAGAATATCCTAATTGCTATTTCCATGTTGATATGACACAAAGCATTGGTAAGAAAATGATTGATCTTACTAATGTCGATTTAGCAAGTTTTTCTGCCCAAAAGTTTTATGGTTTTAAAGGTATTGGAGGACTATATAAAAAAGAAGGTATTAGTTTAGAACCACTTATTCATGGTGGTAAATCAACCACTATTTTTAGAAGTGGAACACCAGCTATTGAATTAATCGTTTCCCTAGCTAAAGCTATGGAATTAGCTTTCATAGATGCTGATAAAAAATATAATTATGTCTTAGAATTAAATACTTATTTAAAAGAAAAATTAAGCATCCTACCAAAAGTTGTATTAAATAGTAATGATAACTGCTTACCCCACATTTTAAATATAAGTGTAAGAGGTATTAAAGCTGAATTATTTCAACATAAATTAGAAGAATATGATATTTATATTTCAACTCAAACAGCATGTTCATCAGAAGAAATCCCATCACGCTCTGTTTATGCCCTTACTAATGATGTTGAATTAGCATCGACTAGTATTCGTATTAGTTTATCTTATTTAACAACTAAAGTAGAACTTGATAAATTTATGGAAGCATTTACTACGATTTATCATGAATTATTAGGTGTTTAATGAAAGTAATTAGGATTAGTGCCATGTGGTGTGCTGGTTGCTTAGTCATGAAACCAAGATGGAATGAAGTATTTAAAAATATCGCTGATCTTGAAATAATTGATTATGATTATGATATGGATGAATTGTTAGTAGCGCCATACCAAGTTGGTAAAATAATACCGGTTCTTATCTTTATGGATGAATATAATCAAGAATTATTAAGAGTAATTGGGGAAAAAAGTAAAAAAGAATTAGAAGAAATAATAAATAGATTAGTAGTGAGGTAATATGAAAAATATAAAAAGTTTAATATTAATTTTTTTGATGCTTTTAATATTTGTTCCAAATAATATTAAAGCAGAAGAAATTATAACAACAACAGCTGCTAAATCAACTGTTAATATTTATTTATTTCATAGTAGTGACTGCTTTCATTGTAAAACAGAAATAAAATTTTTAAATTCACTTAAGGATACATATAATATTACAGTTTATGCCTACGAAGTAGGGCATAATGCTAATAATGAAAAAATTATGGAAGCTGTTAAAAGTATCTTTGGTTATGCAGGAGCATCAGTACCTTTTACCGTCATTGGAAATAAAGCAACTCCTGGGTATGCTGAATTTATGGATAATAATTTTAAAAAAGATATAACTGAATATAAAAGCGACAATAAAAGTGTTTTAGATGCTTTAAAAGGAATACCTGTTAAGAAAAATGAAATATTCAGTAATGATACCATTAAAAACGTTCCTATTTTAGGAGAGGTCAATTTAAAAACAGTATCATTACCATTAATAACGATTATCTTAGGAACCTTAGATGGATTTAATCCTTGTGCGATGTGGGTTTTATTGTTCTTAATAAGTATGTTAATAGGGATGAATGATCGAAAGAAGATGTGGGTCTTAGGATTAACTTTCTTAACGACTTCGGCATTAGTTTATATGTTGGTTATGTTGGCATGGATATCATTAGCAACAACTTTTAGTACTGTTGTTTGGCTACGTAATGTCATTGCGTTAGTAGCCATTACGGGTGGTATTATTAATTTACGAAGTGGTCTTAAAAAAGTTGATGATGGTTGTGAAGTAGTTGATGATAAAAAAAGAAAAAAAATATTCGAACAAGTTAAGAAATTCACTAATGAAAAGAGCTTCTTATTAGCCATGGTTGGTGTTATGGCGTTAGCTGTATCAGTTAATGTTATAGAGCTTGCCTGTTCAGCGGGTTTACCATTATTATTTAGCCAAATATTAGCAATTAATAATTTAAATCCTATTCAATATTTTGGTTATACTATATTATATATATTCTTTTTCTTAATAGATGACTTAATTGTCTTTACCATTGCGATGGTATCATTTAAGGTAACTGGTATATCAACTAAATATGGTAAATATTCCCATTTAATTGGTGGTATCTTAATGCTCATTATTGGTGCATTATTAATTTTTAAACCAGAATGGATTATGCTTAACTTCTAATATTTAATAAAAGCAGTCAGATTACTGCTTTTTTATTGACTTTTCCTATATAAAAAGTATAATTAAATTAATTATTGAGGTGAATTATGGAACAACAACTAGAAATTTTAGCAGGCATTAATTTTAATGGCGCATTCATATCAAATAACGCATTAGCTAGAAACAACATTATACCCATTTATCATCCTTTTGTTTTTGATGATGTTGCTATTTTAGATAATGGTCGCCATTTTTATAAAGACTTTGCGCTTGTTATGCGTAATGGTAATTGTGGTGCCATAAATACCCTTGGCGAAGAAATCATTCCGTGTATCTATAGTTTTATTAATGGCCCGTGTGATGGGATATTTACAGTGCAAAATAAAAAAGGCTTAACTGGATACCGTGATATAAAAGGTAAAGTTATTATTCAACCAAAGTATTATGATGCTGGTGATTTTTCAGAAGGTTTAGCAGTAATTGAAGATGTCGATACACGTTTATGTGGTTATATTGATAAGTTAGGTCGAGAAGTTATTAAACCAGAGTATGGATCAGCAAAAGCATTTGCAAGTGGTATGGCAGCCATTATGGATGTAACAACTAGTAAGTGGGGTTATATTAATTCAAAAGGGGTTATTGTTATTGCTTGCCAATATGATGAAGCTGCATCTTTTTATGATGGTATTGCTAGTGTTGGTATCCGTAATGAAAAAACTCATGCTATAAAGTATAAATATATTAATAAAAAAAATGAAGATCATCTTAGCCATTTAGGAGAAGAATCTGATCTAAAAAAAACTAGTGAAGAAACATTTTTAATTAGTGAAAAAAGTCCTGTTTTTAGACAACCATATATTATTAAGTACAAAGATGAAAATCAAAAATGTGGATATTTAGATGAAAAAAACGAAATTGTTATTCCAGCGCAATTTGATTGGGTTGGTAAATTCTCTTGTAATGTAGCACCAGTTATGAATTATTTTATGGTTAATAGTGAAAGAGCTACTGATTATCAAACCGAAATATACCGTGATGTCAATAAATATGCTATTATTGATGCTTGGGGTAATTTATTAACTAATGGATTTTATCAATATTCGAAGAAATTAGATAAAACTCTTATTTATACTCATTTTTATTATAAAAAAGGTAAATACATTTTAATTGCTCCAAAAAAAGCATACGGTATAAGAATAACAAAAAAAGATGAACCAACTAAAGAAATATGGTTTACTTCTTATGATGATTATATTGATCATTTTGATGTATTAGTAGAAGAAGGCCAAATTGTTGATGATATGATTGAGGAAGAACAATCTTATGTAAAAACAATAAATCTTACTTAATATAAACTAAATGTAAAGTCTTTATCAATGGACTAACCTATTATTTACATAATAGGTTTTTTTATTGTTTTAGAAGCATAAATATGTTATAATTCGGTTAGTATAATAGTAGGAGAAAATATGAAAATTATTGAAATTATTATCTTAGGTCTTGTTCAAGGAATTGGTGAATTTTTACCTATTTCCTCATCAGCACATTTAATTATATTTCGTGATTTATTAGGAATAGGTAAGAGTTTATCTGATAATGTAGCGCTTGCTTTTGATGTAGCCTTACATTTAGGAACTTTGCTCGCTATTGTTTTATATTTCTTTAAAGATTTTTTAAATATTGCAAAAGCAGGTTTAACTAAAGGTGTTAAAACCTCTGATGGTAAATTAATGTGGTTATTAGTTTTAGCTACGATTCCTGGTGCAACATTTGGATATTTATTTCAAGATTCTATTGAAGGGGCATTACGTACTAATTATTTATTGATCGCATTGTCACTTGCTTTTATGGGCGTTATTATTTATTTAATTGATAAATATGCCGCTACCAAAAAAGAAGTCAATCAACTTAATTTAGTTGATGCTATTATTATTGGATTAGCACAAGTATTTGCTCTTATTCCTGGTTTTTCAAGATCAGGAACGACCATTGCAGCTGGTCGTAGTCGTAATTTAAAACGAGAAGATGCTGCTAAGTTTTCCTTTTATTTATCAGTTCCAATTGTTTTAGGTGCCGTTTTAGTAACACTATTAAAATCAGCAACTATTGTTGTAATCAAGGCTAATCTTGGTGTCTTTATTTTAGGTATATTAGTTGCCTTTTTATCGGGGTTAGTATGTATTAAATATTTATTACAATATTTAAAAACACATGATTTTAAAATATTTATGTGGTACCGCATTATATTTGCTATTATAATTGTTCTAATAACTATCCTATAAATCAAATATGATATAATTATTAAGGAGTGATGATATGAGAGTTGTAATAAGTGCCGGTGGTACTGGTGGTCATATATATCCAGCTATCGCCATCATAAATAAAATTAGATTACAGGAACCTAATAGTGAATTTCTTTATATAGGAACGCATAATCGTATGGAAAAAGATATTATTCCCGCTTTAAATATTCCTTATGAAGCAATTAAAGTATATGGTTTTAATCGTCGTTATATGTTAAGAAATATTAAGAATATCTTTTTATTAATTAAAGGATATCGAAGAAGTCGTAAATTAATTAAGCGATTTAATCCAGATGTTGTTATTGGAGTAGCTGGTTATGTTACCGTACCAGTTATTTTAGCAGCATCAAGACTTAAATATAAGACATTTATTCATGAACAAAATAGTGTTCCTGGAAAAGCTAATAAATTTTTGAGTAAATATGCCACTAAAATTGGTATATCATTTAAATCAACCATTAGTTTCTTTCCTGCTAGCAAAACCATATTCACTGGTAATCCATGTAGTGAAGAAGCTATCAATAAACCAGCCATGACTAAAGAAGAACTAGGCTTATCAGTAAATAAGCGATTAGTATATATTGTTATGGGATCACTTGGTGCGACCAAAATTAGTAATATTCTAATTGAAACACTACCATTATTTGAACCGAAAAGTTATGAAGTAATTTTTGTGACTGGTAAAGATTCTTATGAAGATGTTATTAAAAACCCTTTTCCGAGCAATGTAAAAATATTTCCATATATTGATAACCAAACAAGAGTAATGAAACTAGCTGACGTTATGGTTTCACGTTGTGGAGCATCAACTTTAAGTGAGATTATTGCTCTTGAAATTCCATCTATCTTAATACCTAGTCCTTATGTCCCTGATAATCATCAATATAAAAATGCTATGGATCTAATTACAGAAAATGCTGCTGTTTTAATTGAAGAAAAGGATCTTAGTAATATTATATTAGTTAAAATAATTGATGATTTAATAGGCAATACCGAAAAAATAAAAGAAATGAAAGCCAAACTTAATAAAATGTCTATTCCCAACAGTGCCAGTAAGATATATGAAATTTTAAGCAGCTTAGTAGAATGGAAGTAAATATGAAAATCATAAATGATATCAAAAAATTAAAAATCGGGCATATTTTAGAAAATATTGATATAAAAGAATATACAACCTTTAAAGCAGGTGGTAAAGCCTTAGCTTTAGTATATCCCGATAATATTGAGGGTTTAATTAAACTACTTACTTATTTAAAAACTAATAATATAAAACACAAAGTAGTAGGTAATTGCTCAAACTTAATTTTTAGTGATACTGCATATGATGGTGTTTTAATTAAGCTATCAGAGTTTAATCATTTAGATATTAATGATCTTACTGTCACCGTTGGTGCTGGTTATAATTTAATCAAATTAGCCATCCGCACAGGTAGAGAAGGACTAACTGGCATGGAATTTGCTGCCGGTATTCCCGGGACTGTTGGTGGGGCTGTATTTATGAATGCAGGAGCTTATAAAAGTGATATGGGTTATGTTGTTAGTTCTATTAAAGTACTAACACCTGATTATAAAACTAAGATTATTTATAATAAAGACCTGGATTTTCATTATCGTACCTCTTTTCTTCATAAGAACCCCACATATATTTGTTTAGAAGCAACCTTAGTTTTAAAACATGGTGACAAACAAATTATTATGGATGTTATTGAAGATCGTAAAAAACGTCGTTTAATGAGTCAACCATTAGAGTTTCCTAGTGCTGGATCAGTTTTCCGTAATCCCGAAGGTGATTTTGCTGGTCGTTTAATTGAAGAATTAGGATATAAAGGCAAAGGCATTGGCGATGCCATAGTAAGTGAAAAACACGCCAACTTTATCATTAATGTCGGTCATGCTAAGGGTGATGATATTAAGCAATTAGTTCGTCAAATACAAGCAGACGTTAAAGATAAATTAGGTGTTGAATTACAAATAGAACAAGAGTTTGTAGAATAGGTGATTTTATGTTAAAAAAGCCCATTAAAAATAAACCAAAGAAAAGACGTATATATTTTAAACGTCTTTTAGTGGCAGCTTTATTAGTATATTGTGTATCATTTATTGCTATTAAACTAATAAATATACCAATAACTAATATCTATATCGAAAATAATTACTTTTTAACTGATCAACAAATAATTGATATTGCTAAAGTAGGGGATTATCCACCCTTTTTAAAAGCTTTAAATATATCAATTAAAAATAAATTAGAAAATAATATTTATATTAAAAGTGCCAGAGTTTATAAGAAAAACTTCACAGAACTGCATATTTATGTAGTTGAGAATAAACCAATCTTTTATAATACTTCACTTAAGAAAACCATTCTTTTAGATGGCCGTGAGATTGAAGAAAAATATACGGTTGCGACTTTAATTAATTATGTTCCTGATAAGATATATACAACTTTAATTAAGAAAATGGAGTTACTCACTAACGATGTTTTAAGTCGTATATCAGAAATTGAATATCGCCCAAATGATGTTGATACAAATCGTTTCTTAATGGCCATGAATGATGGTAATTATGTCTATTTGACCCTTAATAAATTTGATAGTATTAATGATTACATTAATATGATGAAGAAATTCGGTAATAAAAAAGGAATATTATACCTTGATTCAGGAGTATATTTTGAGATCATGAAAAATTAGATGCATAGCATCTTTTTTTCATTGTTTTATCACTTTTTCTTTTACTTTTGAATTAATATATAGTATAATTATTTTAGATTATAGGAGATGATAGTATGAAGCATATTTATACTAGTGTGGACATCGGTTCGGACACTATTAAAGTAGTGACCTGTGAACTGTTTAAAAACAAACTTAATTTACTAGCCGCATCATCTGTTATGTCTAATGGAATTAAAAAAGGTCTGATTACAGATGTCGAATTAGCCGCTAGTTCATTGAAAGTAGCATTTGATGAAATTGAACAAATGCTTGGTATAAAGATAAAAAAAGTAATTGCCTCTGTTCCTAGTTACTTTGTTGATTTTCTAGTCGTAAAAGGCAATATTAAAGTAAGTAGTGAAGAACAAATAATTGGTAGTGATGAAGTAATTGGTGTATTGCAAGTAGCGGTAGCTCCACACTTATCATCAAGTAAAGAAATGGTAACCATTTTACCAATTGATTTTAAAATTGATAATAACACTGTGGTACGTGATCCAAAAGGCATGACGGGTGATCAATTAGATGCTCGTGCTATTATGGCCACAACCCCTAAGAAAAATATTTACTCAGTAGTGAGTTTAATTGAAAGTCTTGGTGTTGAGGTAATTGATATATCATTAAATAGTATTGGTGATGCGTACGCATTTAAAAGTAAAGAAATCGATGAACAAGTTGGAGCCATTATCAATATTGGTTCTGAAACAACTTCGGTATCACTTTATAATAAAGGCATTATCGTTAAAAATTCAATCATTCAATTGGGTGGCCGTAATATCGATAATGATATTTCATATATATATAAAATAGATCGTGCGATTGCTTGCAAAATAAAAGAACGCTTTGCGTTAGCACACAAGATGTATGCTCAAGTTAATGATACATATGAAGTTATGAACAATCTTGGTGATATGATTAAAATTAATCAATATGAAGCCTCAGAAATAGCGATGCTTCGTATCGAAGAAATCTTAACATTAGCTAAAAAAGAAATAAGTGTCTTAACAAATCGTCAAATAGAGTATATAATAATAACAGGTGGTACCAGCAACATGGCCCATTTTGGATATATTGCTGATGAAGTATTTGGCAAAAGTGCCATTATTGGTAATGTAAAATTAGTGGGTATACGTAATAATAAATATGCATCTGCTGTTGGTAATATTGTTTATTTTATTAATAAACTTAAATTAAAAGGTAAAGAATATACAATGTTTAGTAAAAGTGATGTTGAAGATTTATCTTCAACTCACAAGAATATAATTAATATTTCAAACGAATCAATGTTAGGGAAGGTATTCGGTTACTTTTTCAGCGAATAAGGAGGAAATTTATGTTTGGACTAGAAATGGATCAATTAGCAAAAATTAAAGTAATAGGAGTCGGTGGTGGCGGTAATAACGCTGTTAACCGAATGATCGAATCCGGTGTAAAAGGAGTCGATTTCATTGTTGCTAATACTGATCTACAAGTTTTAAATGCATCTAAAGCCCCCGTTAAGATTCAAATTGGTTCTGAATTAACCAATGGTCTTGGTGCGGGTGCTAATCCTCAAGTTGGAAAAGAAGCTGCATTAGAATCTAAAAATGAAATAGTAGCTGCCTTAGATGGTGCTGATATGGTTTTTATTACCTGTGGTATGGGTGGTGGAACCGGTACTGGAGCTGCTCCCGTTATTGCGAGCATTGCTCAAGAAATGGGTGCTCTAACTGTAGGTATTGTTACTAAACCATTCTCATTTGAAGGTAAAAAAAGAATGGATCAAGCCTTAAATGGTCTTGAAGAATTAAAAAAACATGTTGATACCTTAATTGTTATACCAAATGATCGTTTACGTGAATTAATTGATAAATCTACTCCATTATTAGAATCTTTTAAAGAAGTTGATAATGTTTTAAGACGTGGTGTACAATCTATTTCTGATTTAATTGCGGTAGCGGGTTTAATTAACTTAGACTTCGCTGATGTTAAAGCAGTTATGGAAAAACGTGGTAATGCTTTAATTGGTATTGGAATTGGTGTTGGTGAAAATAGAGCATCTGATGCTGCTCGTCAAGCTGTATCTAGTCCACTTTTGGAAACAAGTATAAGTGGTGCTACTGATGCTATTATTAATGTAACTGGTGGTAATAATTTAACTTTATTTGAAGTTGAAGAAGCAGCCGAAGTTATTCGTACTTCTGCAAACACTGATATTAATACTATCTTTGGTGCAGTTATAAATGAAAACTTAACTGATGAAATAATTGTCACAGTTATTGCAACTGGTTTCGAATCAGCTGCCGAACCTTTATATCACGCTTATTCACGTGCAGGGGAAAATCGCAAGGGATTAGACGATGATGATACTGATGGTGGCAATTCTAATATTGAAATTCCATCATTCTTAAGAAAAGGAAGATTTTAAATATTAATTATAAAGATAACATTTGTTATCTTTTTTTATTGTTATTTTTAATGATAAGTGTTAACATGTATAAGGCAGGAGGGGTAATATGGAAGTTGTTAAACACCCAATTCATTATGATAAAAAAACCGATACTCTAAAATTAATTATTGATTTAATTAACGAAGATCAAGAATCAATGAGAATAAGTCTAATATTTGCGGAAGATTATTTTAAAAACGATGAAGATTATTCTAAATGTTTAAAAGATATGACCACCATTTTATTAATCATTATTGCAACATTTGATAATATCAAAGAAGTAGAGATTGTTGAATTAATCCTGTGTGATGATGAATCATTTAAAGTAGTATTTGAAACCAATCGTGAAGATTTTAATTTCAAAACGAAAGATGGCAAATATTTTACGTTTCACCTTCATGATATGGTTTTATATCAATACTTATTAAAAGAATACAACAAAACTAAAAATCACAAAACGCTCAAAAAGACTACACGCTAGTCTTTTTTTTGTAAGTATGTTATAATTTTGTTAGGTGATAAAATGAAAGTACTCTTACATTCTGATAAAATGAAAGCCATTGAAAAAAGTGGTGTTGGTCGTGATATTAAACATCAAATGAAAGCTTTAGAACTCAATAATGTTGAGTATACTACTAATCCCAAGGATGATTATGATATCATCCATATTAATACCATTTTCCCTGAATCATATTTAATGGGTCGTAAGGCTAAAAAAATGGGTAAGAAAGTTATTTTTCATGCTCATTCGACCGCAGAAGATTTCCGTAATTCATTTAAATTCTCAAATCAAATTGCACCATTATTTAAATGGTGGTTAAAAGTATGTTATAAATCAGCTGATTTACTATTAACACCAACTCCATATTCAAAAGGATTAATTGAAAATTATGGTTTAAATAAACCTATTATTGCAATATCTAATGGTATTGAATTAGAATTCTTTAAAAAAGATGTTGCTGCTGGCGAAAAATTCCGTAAAGATTTTAATTATTTACCAACTGATAAAGTTGTTATGGCAGTTGGATTATATATTGAAAGAAAAGGTATCTTAGACTTTGTTGAACTTGCTAGAAGCATGCCTCAATATAAATTTGTTTGGTTTGGTTTTACTAATTTAAGTACCGTACCATCAAAAATAAGACAAGCAGTTGAGACTAAATTACCTAATCTATATTTTCCTGGTTATGTGCCAAGAGATGTCTTAAAAGGTGCTTATTCAGGGTGTGACTTATTTATCTTTACAACTTATGAAGAAACTGAAGGAATCGTTTTATTA
This sequence comes from Bacilli bacterium, assembly GCA_038321575.1. Classification (GTDB taxonomy): domain Bacteria; phylum Bacillota_I; class Bacilli_A; order RF39; family UBA660; genus JBBQFD01. The sequence continues at coordinate 22,351 of JBBQFD010000009.1, forward strand.
GAAGCCCTTGCGGTTAAGATTCCAGTGTTGATTCGTGATATTCCAATCTATGAAGGTTGGTTTCAAGACAATATTAATGTCTATAAAGCACGCTCATTTATAGAGTTTCAAGAACGCATAACTGGTATTCTAGAAGGTAAGTTACCTTCCTTAGTTGAAAAAGGTTATGAAGTAGCTTATGAACGTGATCTGAAAAATGTTGGTCGTGATTTAAAAACTATATATGAAAACTTAATGAACGGAAAAGTAGATTAAATCTACTTTTTTTGATATAATTTAATAGGTGATAACATGAAGTATATAACAAAAATAGCAATGATTGCAATCGTATCCATTATAGTAATCATGATTACTATTTTTATCTTTACTCCTAAGAAATTAGCCTATACTCGTAATCTTTTTTACATGGATACTTACATTAGTGTAAAAGTATATACAACTAATAAAGATCTTGCTATGAAAGCCTTAGATAAGGCCGAGTCTATCTATTTAATTTATCATGAATTAACTGATCGTTTTAATTCGTATACAGGAATTAATAATATATATTACATTAAACATAATAGTGATAAAACAGCTAATATAATTCTTGATCAAAAGCTATACGATTTAATTAAATATGGAGTTAGTTGGTATGATAAAAGTAATGGTATTAAAAATATTAATTTAGGTAACTTAATTGATGTGTGGAAAAAATATCGTGATAACGCCTCTGGTGTACCAACCTTAAATGAACTTCAAAATTGTGGTAGTACCAATATTAAAGATATTGTTTTATTACCTAATAATCAAATTTTAAATAATCATCCTAATATTGATTTAGGATCAATTGCTAAAGGTTATACTACCGAGTTAGTAGGAGCTTATTTTAAGTCGGTTGGTCTAGATGAATACTTAATTAATGCTGGTGGTAATGTTTTAGTTGGTAATAATTATAAAAACAGTAAATATCGCATTGGCATTCAAGATCCAGTTAATTCATCAGATATTTATCAAGTCGTTAAGGGTAATAATATTGCCGTTGTAACTAGCGGTGGCTATCAACGTTATTATGAATATAAAGGTGTTAAATACAATCATATTATTGATCCTAGAACCTTGTATCCTGCTAATAACTTCGCATCAGTTACCGTTATTACTAACAATAGTGCTTTAGGTGATAGTTTATCGCTTGTATTATTTGTTATGAACCTTGAAGAAGGTAAAGCGTATCTTAAACAATTTGATAATGTTGAAGCTATATGGCATACTAATGATAATAAAATTATTAGGAGTAGTGGGTTTAGTAAATATGAATAAAAGTGATTTTAAATTAATCTTAACCCTAATCATTATTATTAGTATCTCCTTTCTTAGTTTTAAGTTATTTAATCAAACTGGTGATAAAGAGGCCTTAGTCTATTATTCTAATAAATTAGTTTTAACAATCCCTTTATCTGATTTAACTTATAAAGAATATAATGTTAAGGGTAAGAATGGTAATATCTTAATTATTCGTGATAAGGGTAAAATTCGTGTTAAACAAGAAACTAGTCCCTTACATTTATGTTCTAAACAAAGTTGGATATCTAATAGTAATGAATCTATTATTTGTTTACCAAATGAAGTTATAATTAAAATAGAAGCAACGAGTTCTCTAGATACCGTTGTACAGTAGGTGAATTATGGAAATAAAAAAATATAGTCGTTTATCAATGTTACTTGCGCTATCAGTAGTCCTTAGTATCGTTGAGGCATCAATGCCCATCTTTAGTGGACTTATCCCTGGTTTAAAGATTGGCTTAGCTAACATTGTTATTCTATTTATCTTATATCGATATAACTTTAAAGATGCCCTCTATATATCAGTTTTAAGAGTGTTTTTAGTGGGTATTTTATTAACAGGGATATTTAGTCTAACTTTCTTCTTTAGCCTTAGTGGTGCCCTCTTAAGTATCTCTATGATGGCACTAGCCAAACACTTTACTAAATTATCAATCATTGGTATAAGTATTATTGGATCAATATTTCATAGTATTGGGCAAATCATCATTGCTATTTTATTTTTACAAACAACCGCTATGATTTATTACCTACCTTGGTTGTTATTATTTTCAATTCCAACAGGAATTATTGTTGGATTATTAAGTGAACAATTATTGAAATACTTTAAAAAGTATTGATTTTAAATATATATATGATATAATTTGGTTATAGAATAAGGAGAAAATAATGAAAAAATTAGCACTTTGTTTAGTTTTAGTCAGTTTATTCCTAATTGCCGGATGTGAAAAGAAAGGTACATATAAAGAAGGTACATATTTTGGCTCAACTCAATTTGTATCATATGGTGCCAAATACGTAACCACAGCTGTTGTTTATGTTAATGAAAATGGTAATATTAAATCTGTTTTCATCGATACGACATATACTAAAGATGCTGTTAGTACTACTAAAAAGGTACTAGGGGATGCATATGGTATGAAAGCATCTTCACTAATTAAAAAAGAATGGTTTGAACAAGTAAATACTCTAGAAGCTAAAATTGTTAAAGAACAAGGTTTAGATTGGTTAGAATTTAAAGATGCTGCTAAAACTGAAACTGAATCAGTAAGTGGTGTTACGATTACTGTTGATACTTATTATGCTGCTGTTAAAGCTGCTTTAGACCAAGCTAAATAAATAAATTAAAGACTAGATTACTAGTCTTTTTTTATGTTTAATGATATAATCATTGGAGGTGATATTATGTTAAAAAAACCACTTTTAGTTGCTTTAATAATTATTGTTATTGATCAAGCTATTAAATTATTAATAGCTT
>JBBQFD010000010.1:0-23188 GCA_038321575.1 Bacilli bacterium
CATGGATTATCATTTTCAGTTCGTGATGGTGTTAAACGACCACCGTCATTAGTCAATATTTTTAAAGAATTGACTAATGATTTAGGAAAGGTTAGAATAAGTAACAATTTAACTGATTGGTCTAACCAAGGAGTATTACTGCTTAATTCGATAATGACAGTAGTTAAAGATCAACCTTTATCACACAAAGGAAAAGGTTGGGAAATATTTACCGACGCCATTATTAGCAAGTTAAACGAACGAGAAGAACCAATAATCTTTATTCTTTGGGGTCTATATGCTCGTAGTAAGAAGTTATTGATAAATAACCCTAAACATATAATAATTGAGGGAGTTCATCCTTCACCACTATCAGCTAATCGTGGTTTTTTTGGTAGCAAACCATTTTCTCAAACCAACATTATTTTAGAAAAAAACAATCAACCCAAAATCAATTGGTAAGAAGGTGTCACTTTATGGACAAGGTTTTTAAATATTTAATGAATGAATCTAAAATTACCAATAACGATACAATTGTTATTGGTGTTTCTGGTGGCCCTGATTCCATGATGCTACTTCATTTAATGATTGAATTAAGAAAACAAAAGGATATTAAATTAATTTGTGCTCATATTAATCATAATGTAAGAAAAGAAAGTATTAAAGAATTACAGTTTGTTAAAGAGTATTGTTCTAAAAATAATATTATTTTTGAAACAATGACGTTAGATAAAATTGATAAAAATAATTTTCATCAAGTAGCAAGAACTATTAGATATGATTTTTTTAAGGTGCTTATTAAAAAATATAATGCTAAGTTTTTAATGACTGCTCATCATGGGGATGATTTAATTGAAACTATTTTAATGCGTTTAGTTCGCGGATCAAGTTTGCGTGGCTACGCGGGATTTACTAGAGAAACCAAGATGGTAGGGTATAAAATCATTAGACCGTTGATTAGCATAACTAAAGAAGATATCTTAAGTTATTGTAAAATCAATAAATTAAAATATGTATCGGATTTATCTAATCAAAAAGATATGTATACGCGCAATCGTTTTCGCAAGTATGTGTTGCCCGCATTAAAAAAAGAAGATATTAATGTTCACGATAAATTTTATAAGTTTAGTCAACTTTTAAATGAATATAATGATTATGTTGATAAACAAGTTACAACTATCATTAAAAATGTTTGTACTAATAATGAAATTGATATTACAAAATTTTTAAAACAACCACATCTTATCCAAACTAAAATTATTTATAATATTTTAGAGGGCATTTATAATAATGATTTATCATTAGTTAGTGATATTCATGTTGAATTAATATTGAATTTAATTAATTCAAAAAAAGTTAATGCAACCGTTTCACTACCAAATGATGTTGTTGTAATTAAACAATATGATAAGATTAATTTTAGCACATTAAATTTATGTAATGGTTATAGTATTGAGCTGAAAGGCAAAGCAGAAATACCTAATGGTAAGAATATCGCCATAGTTAGTGATTCTGATGAAACAAATAATAATATTTGTCGCTTAAATAGCAAAGATATTAGCTTACCGCTTTATGTAAGAACAAGAACAGATGGCGATAAAATAAATGTTAAAGGGATGATTGGACACAAAAAGATAAATGATATTTTTATCGATAAAAAGATTGTTAAAAAAGAGCGTGATATGTGGCCAGTAGTCGTTGATAGTAACAATAATATTGTTTGGTTACCAGGCTTGAAGAAATCAAAATTTGATAAACTAAAGTCAGAAAGATATGATATAATACTAAAGTATTATTAAAAGGAGGAGTTTATTATGAATAAAATTAAAGATAATAAGGGTTTATTATCATATATATTTCTATTTGCAGTCATGTTTGGAATCGTGTTATTCTTTAACGCGTTAAACAGTAAAATAGTTGTTTTAACTTATGATGAATTTATGAAATCAGCAACAAAAGGGGATATAACAGTAGTTACTGTAGTACCTCGTAATGCGGCTGGTGTTTACGAATTTAAAGGTAAAATGAAAGGTTATACGACTAATGAAACTTTTTTTGTAAGAGTTCCATTATCTAATGAAGTAATGACTAAGTTATTACAAGTACAAGATACTCAAGGATTTAAATTAAAAACTATTTCTGATCCTGATTCGAGTACTTTTATAGTATTGTTATTTAACCTATTACCAATTGTTATTCTGGTAGGGATAACATTCTATTTTATAACTAGACAAATGGGAACAGCTAATAAATCAATGGATTTCGGAAAAAGTCGTGCTCGTTTAAATGATTCTGAGAACAAAGTGACTTTTAAACAAGTGGCTGGTTTAACTGAAGAAAAAGAAGAAGTAGCTGAATTAATCGACTTCTTAAAAGATCCTAAGAAATTTCAAAGATTAGGGGCAAGAATTCCTAAAGGTGTTTTATTAGTAGGACAACCAGGAACTGGTAAAACATTACTTGCACGCGCGGTTGCGGGAGAAGCAAGCGTACCATTTTACTTTATAAGTGGTTCAGATTTTGTTGAATTATTTGTTGGTGTTGGTGCTAGCCGTGTTCGCGATATGTTTAAACAAGCAAAACAAACTGCACCATGTTTAATCTTTATTGATGAAATTGATGCTGTTGGACGCCAAAGAGGATCGGGAATTGGTGGCGGACACGATGAACGTGAACAAACCTTAAACCAACTTCTTACTGAAATGGATGGATTTGGAAGCAATGAAGGCATTATTATTATTGCGGCAACTAATCGCCCTGATGTTCTTGATCCAGCCTTATTAAGACCAGGACGTTTTGATCGTCAAATTACAGTTAATTTGCCTGACATTAAAGGAAGAGAAGAAATTCTTGAAGTTCATGCTATTGGTAAAACACTCGCTAAAAGTGTTAATTTAGCTAATGTTGCAAAAAGAACTTCGGGATTTAGCGGAGCAGATTTAGAGAACCTATTGAACGAAGCGGCTTTATTAGCAGTTCGTCGTAATCGTGATAATATTTCAATGTCTGAAATAGATGAAGCTCAAGACCGTGTCTTAATGGGCCCAGCTAAAAAAACTAAAAAATATACTGATTACGAAAAGAGTTTAGTAGCTCATCATGAAGCAGGACATGTTGTTTTAGGATTAAAACTTAATGATGCTAACGATGTTCAAAAGGTTACAATAATTCCACGTGGTTATGCCGGTGGTTATGCAATGATGTCACCAAAAGAAGAAAAATACACTGCAACTAAAACCGAACTATTAGAACGTATTGCAGGATTATTAGGTGGACGTGTGGCTGAAGAGTTAATCTTTAATGAAATTACGACCGGAGCTCATAATGATTTTGAACAAGCAACTAAAACTGCACGAGCAATGGTTACAGAATACGGTATGAGTAGTTTAGGACCAGTTCAATTTGAACATCCTGAATCTAGTGTCTTCTTAGGAAGAGATTATAATCGTACTCGTGATTTCTCTAGTCAAGTGGCTTTCCAAATTGATGAAGAAGTTCGTAAGATTATTGGAGAACAATATGAAGTTGCTAAAAAAATATTAAGTGAAAATGTGGATTTACTTAAGTTAATCGCTAGTTCATTAATTGAACATGAGACATTAACTAAAGAACAAATCGATTATTTAGCTCTAAACGGTAAGATGCCTGTTGAGGCTGAAGAAGTTAAAGAATTATCATATCAAGATTTATCTTTAACTGAACTTAAAGAGTTAGCAAAAGAAAAACAAATTAAAGGTTATGCAAAAATGACCAAAGAATTAATTATTGAGGAATTAGAAAAATAACAATCATTTCTAATTCTTTTTTTGTTAAATAATAAATTTAAAAAGATAGATTTATTGGCCTATTTATGGTAAAATATCTAGTAGATATATAATTAGAAAATGGTGATGTTATGGGAAAAATAATTGCATTAGTGAATCAAAAAGGTGGTGTTGGTAAAACAACATCTAGCATCAATTTAGCAGCATCACTTGGTGTGCTAAAACAAAAAGTATTATTAGTGGATTTAGATCCACAAGGAAATACAACAACTGGTATTGGAATAAACAAAGCTGATATCCAAAATAGTATTTATGATTTATTAATTGATCGTGCTACTTTAAATGATGTAGTAATAAAAACAAAATTTAAAAATTTATATATTATTCCGGCAACAATTAATTTAGCTGGTGCTGATATTGAATTAATCGAAAAAAGTAAATTAGAACCAGGGTTCTTAAAAGGTGGTCAATTAAAGAAATATCTTGATGCCACTAAAGAAATATTTGATTTTGTTATCATTGATTGCCCACCATCACTTGGTATATTAACAACTAATGCTTTAACAGCGGCGGATTCAGTTATTATTCCTGTGCAATGTGAGTTTTTTGCGCTTGAGGGAATTATGCAACTTCTTAATACCATTATGATGGCTCAAAAAAACTTAAATCCCAAATTAGATATTGAAGGAGTATTACTTACTATGTTAGATTCAAGAACTAATTTAGGATTAGAAGTTGTTGAAGATATAAAAAGTTACTTTAAAGAACGCGTTTACGATACAATTATTCCCCGCTTGGTACGCTTATCAGAAGCGCCAAGTCATGGGCAACCCATATTAGCGTATGATCCACAAAGTCGTGGAACGGAAGCCTATTTAAATTTAGCTAAGGAAGTGATTGAACGCAATGGAAAATAAAAAAAGAGCTTTAGGGCGAGGATTAGAACAATTATTTAATAGTGAAAATTTAGATATTGATGCGATTGAAAAACAAATTTATGATACTGTTAATCGCGAAGAAATAAGAGATTTAAACTTAGAAGATTTAAGACCAAATCCTTATCAACCGCGTAAATCTTTTAGTGATGAATCATTAGCTGAATTAGCAGCATCAATTAAAGAACACGGCGTTTTTCAACCAATTATTGTTAAAAAAAGTATTAATGGTTATGAAATTATTGCTGGTGAAAGACGTGTTCGTGCTAGCAAATTACTTGGTCTAAAAACTGTCCCATCGATTATTCGTGCTTTTAGCGACAATCAAATGATGGAAATAGCGCTACTTGAAAATCTTCAAAGAGAAAATTTAAACTCAATTGAAGAAGCTTTGGCTTATCGTACGATGTTAGATCGTTTAAATATTACTCAAGAAGAATTATCTGATAAGGTAAGTAAGAGCCGTAGTCATATAACAAATATGTTAGGATTACTTCGTTTACCAAAAGAAGTTCAAGATTTAGTTGCTAAAGAAAAACTATCAATGAGTCATGCGCGAATACTCAGCAAATTGGAAGATCCTGAACAAATAATTGCAATGGCTTATAAAATAGTTGAAGATAAATTACCAGTTCATGAACTTGAAAGATTAGCTGGTAATAGCGAGTATGTTAGAAAAGTTAAAATTGCTCGTCGTGAAGTGACTAACGATTTTAAATATGTTGAAGATTTATTACGTGATAAGTTAGATACTAAAGTAAAAATTAAAGATAAAAAAATTGAAATAGGTTTTACTAATGTTGCTGATTTAAATCGTATTTTAGAAATAATTAATATTAAAGAATAATAATTATGAAACATATTTAATTGATTAAAGGTGAAATAAATGAATGATAAAGAGTATAAATTAGGTAGTACAGTTATTATGAAAAAGCAACATCCTTGTGGTTTTAACGATTGGGAAATAACGCGTGTTGGTGCTGACATTAAAATTAGATGTCGTCATTGTAATCGCAGTATTATGTTACCAAGAATAGACTTTAATAAGAAACTCAAGAAGATTGTAAGTTATTAGGAGGAAATATGACTAGTAAAAAAAGACAGAGAAAAATAAGATTAATTAGTCCGGTTTTTACAGTTATAATTATTACATTAATTATAATGTTTACCAGTCTAATATTATCTTTAATAGGTTTTGAAGGTCAAAAAGCAGTAGTAGTAGCTTTAAAAAATGGTAATTTACCATTTGGTATTGAAATGACGCTAACGACGGTTAAAAATATTTTTAGTCCATCAGGGTTAAAATTTCTTTTAAGTAATGCTACTAACAATTTAACTGCCTTTAAGCCTTTAGTTTTATTAGTTATATCATTAATAGGTATAAGTATTGGTGAAGCTAGCGGTTTATTTGCGGCATGGTTTACGAGATTTCGTAAATATAAACCAAGCACTTTAACCTTTTTAGTTTTATTTTTAGGAATTATAAGTACTTTCTTAGGCGACTATAGTTATATTATATTATTACCAATGGTTGGTGTTATATATAAATATGCCGGGCGTAATCCAATGCTTGGTATTTTAACAATGTTTATTGGGATAACTATTGGTTATGGTGCAGGTACTATATTTGATCATAATGACTTTGTAGTAGGTCTACAAACCCAAATAGCAGCCAATCTAGAACGTGACAACAGCTATGTTTATAATATGTATTCATCAATCTATATTATGATTGGGAGTACATTTATACTGTCATTATTTGGGACATCAATTATTGAAAAATTACTAGCTCCTAAATTAACCAAAAAAACACCAATTGAAGATTTAGAATTAGTTGATAAAAAGAATTTAAATTATACTAATTTAGCGTTTTTTATAATGGTATTGATGGTTATATATTCTATTATTCCAGGATTACCATTTTCAGGATTCATGCTTGATATAACACAAAAGGAATATATTACTAAATTAATGAGTGAAACATCACCATTTAGAGATGGATTTATATATATAATTACTCTTGTCTTTATGGTATGTGGTTTTATATATGGTTTTTTATCAAAAAACTTTAAAAATAATCATGATTATAATCTTGGCTTATCAAAAGGATTTGATAAGTTGGGGTATTTATTTGTACTAATGTTTTTTGCACTACAGATGCTTGCAATATTAGAATGGACTAATATTGGGGAAGTAGTAGCGGCCTCTTTAATTAATTTTTTAGGAGCACTACAATTTTCAGGGTTGCCACTTATAATAACATTCTTCTTAATCGTGGTTGTGATAACATTATTGATTCCATCAATGATTACGAAGTGGAATCTAATGGCTCCAATCGCCATACCGCTATTTATGAGATCTAATATTACTCCAGATTTCACGCAATTTATATTTAGAGTTGCTGACGGTGTTGGTAAGAGCTTAACCCCATTATTTATCTACTTCTTAATTATGTTAGGATTTTTACAAAAGTATAATAGTGATGAAGAAAAAATTACTATTTTTGGAACATTAAAATTAATCATGCCATGTATTTTATTAATGACTGGAATGTGGTTATTAATTATCCTAGGTTGGTATATCATCGGATTACCAATGGGCATTGGAACATTCCCAACTATATAGTAAGGAAGGTATCATTATGAGTTTAACAGCAGGAATCGTCGGATTACCCAATGTTGGGAAATCAACTTTATTTAACGCTATTACTAAACAACATGTTTTAGCCGCTAATTACCCTTTTGCAACTATCGATCCAAATGTTGGGGTGGTAATTGTTCCGGATAAAAGATTAGATTTTTTAAAGAATTTATATAAACCAAAAAGCCTAGTAACAACAACCTTTGAGTTTACTGATATAGCTGGTTTAGTTAAAGGCGCATCAGTTGGTGAAGGCTTAGGTAATAAGTTTTTATCACACATTAGAGAAGTAGACGCAATATGTGAAGTAGTGCGTTGCTTTACTGATTCAAACGTAATTCATGTTGAGGGTGAAGTTGATCCAATTCGTGATATTGAAATCATTAATATTGAATTAATGCTGGCTGATTTAGAAGTTATTGAAAATCGTCTTATTAAAATAGGCAAGAAGGCAGGACAATCAACTGACAAAGATATTAAGTTTGAGCACGATCTTTTAATACGTATTAAAGAATCATTATTAAAAAATGAAGCAGTTCGTAAAATGGTTTTTGTAGAGGAAGAAATAAAGATAATTAAAGCTTTTAATTTACTTACTAGTAAACCTATTATTTATGTTGCTAATATAAATGAAGATGAATTAAATAAAGAAGATAATAAATATGTTCTTAAAGTTAAAGAGTATGCTGATAATGAAGGATCACAAACAATTGTCGCTTGTGCTAAAATCGAATCAGAGTTGAGTGAATTAAGTGATGAAGATCGTAATATGTTTTTATTAGACTTAGGTATAACTGAAAGTGGACTTGATAAATTAATTAAAGCCACCTATAGTTTGCTTGGTCTAGCCACTTATTTTACAGCTGGTGAAGATGAGGTTAGAGCTTGGACATTTATTAAAGGTATGAAGGCCCCAGCATGTGCGGGAATAATACATACTGATTTTGAAAGAGGATTTATTAGAGCCGAAGTAATGAGTTATGAAGCTTTAGAAAAATATGGAACGGAGAAAGCGGTCAAAGAAGCTGGGAAAACCCGTGTTGAAGGTAAAGAATACATGATGGTTGACGGTGATATTTGTAACTTCCGCTTTAGTGTATAATGTATGCGTGAATTTTTCGTTGATGATAAATTAGTTATGGCCTTTAAACTATTTAGCCCCTTACACCTAGGTTTAGTGTTAGGTGTCTTCTTCGTATTTTTAGGTTTTCATATATATCAAAATAAGTTATACAAACTAAGTGATAAAACCAAAAGAATTATATCTTTAATTTTAATCACTATTTTATTTTTAAATATGACAATATATTATGGCATGAAACTGGTTTATGGTCGTTATGATTGGCGAGTGAATTTACCGCTTCATTTTTGTTTTATAACCGGTTACTTATTTATGTTTGCAATCTTATTTAAAAAGAAACAATTATATAAAAACATATATTTCTGGACTTTTATTGGTCCAATACCAGGTTTGTTGCTTCCAGGGATGAGAAGTTCATTCGATTCATTCTTGTTTTATCAACAAGTAATTAGTCATAATTTTTTATTAATATCAAGTCTATTTATTTTTTATGCTTATAATATAAGGATCACTAAAAAAGATATGATGACCTCAGCTTTGTGGGCATCATTAGTGTTTGGACTAGTATATATATTTAATAATATATTCAATACTAATTATATAATGCAAACACAACTGCCCGAACAAGTGCTTAGAGTGTTCCCCTTTTTAAGTGATTTACAAAATCCAATCGCTATTTTATTTGTAACCGCGATAACTATTTTATTTGTTGCCTATATTCCAATATACTTAAGAAATAAAAAACAAGTAAAAAGTGGTTTACATCTTGAGGAAAGTTTGTTATAATCAAAACGAGTATTAATTTACTCCTTGCTTCTTCGGAAGCCATCAGACCATAAGGAGGTGTCAAAAATGCGAAACTATGAAATCATGTATATTGTTAGACCAACGTTATCAGAAGCTGAAGTTGTCCAAGTAATTAAGACTTTTGAAGCTATCTTAACTAATAACGGATCTAAAATTACAGGTTCAAAGGATATCGGACAAAGAGAACTAGCTTATGAAATTAAAAATTTCAATAGCGGGTACTACTTTGTACTTGAAATTGAAGCACAAGACGACAAAGCTGTTAAAGAATTTGATCGTTTAGCTCTAATTAGTCAAGACGTTATCCGTCATTTAATTACAAGAATAGAAAAGTAAGAAGAGAGGTATTATCATGAATCGAGTATCACTAGTTGGAAGATTAACTGGGAAACCAGAATTAAGATATACTAACTCTAATTTACCATATGCAAGATTTTCAGTTGCAGTAAATAGAACATTTAGTAATCAACAAGGTCAAAAGGAAGCTGACTTTATAAATATTGTTGTCTGGAGAAAACAAGCTGAAAATGTTTGTAATTTCTTAGATAAAGGAAGTTTAGTTTCAATTGATGGTAGATTACAAACCGGAAGTTATGAAGATAAAGAAGGTAAGAAAAAGTATACAATGGAAGTAGTTGGAGACTCTGTTCAGTTTTTGGAAACAAAAGCACAAAGTCAATCACGTGGTCAAAGTGTTGGCTATGACAAACTTACTACTAAAGATGTAAGCCCATATGATTACCAAGAAGGAAATGATAATACAAATAATAAAACCAATGATGTTAACGTGGGTAATGACCCATTTGCTGACTTTGGTGATAGCGTTTCCATTGATGATAACTTCCTAGATTAATAAGGAGGAAATAATGGCTGAATATTATAGAAAACAAAAGAAAATATGTCAAATGTGCGCTGGTAAAAGCGTAGATTATAAAGATGGCGAAATAATTAGAAAATACATTAGTGGTGATAAAGGTAAGATTTTACCTAGAAGAATTACTGGTGCATGTGCTAAACATCAAAGACATATTGCAGATGAAATTAAAAAAGCTCGTTTTATGGCAATCGTGCCATTCACAAGATAAGATACAAACGTATCTTTTTTTGTGAATTTCAATCATGTAAATAAAAGTTAAATAAATGCTTGAAAAAGGTTGCTTTTGTTATATTAATTGTGTATAATTTTGAATGTGTGACATGCATTGATGTGTGAGGTTGCCGATACACCAGGTTAAGTTGTAAAACAATTTATAATGGTAATCGGGTTTTTACACGGAGCAAGTCTATACCTAGATATAGACGAGAGGAGGACGAAAGATGTCAAAAACTAAAGTTCGCATTAAATTGAAAGCATTCGAACATAAAAGTTTAGATAATGCTTGCGCGAAGATTGTTGAAACAGTGAAAAGAACTGGTGGGGAAGTATGTGGACCAATTCCACTACCAACTGATATCGAAAAGATCACCATTTTAAGAGCTGTTCATAAATACAAAGATTCACGCGAACAATTTGAAAAGAGAACACACAAAAGACTTATTGATATCAATAATCCAAGTAAGGAAACAATTGAGGCGTTAACACACCTTGATATTCCAAGCGGTGTTGATATACAAATTAAATTATAATTAGGAGGAATAAATTATGAAAGGAATCTTAGGTCGTAAAATTGGAATGACTCAAGTATTTACAAAATCTGGTAAGTTAGTTCCAGTAACAGTCGTATCTGTTGAACCAAATGTAATTACACAAATTAAGACAAAAGAAAACGATGGTTATGAAGCTATACAATTAGGTTTTGATACTAAAAGAGAAAAATTAACGACAAAAGCTTCAATTGGGCATACCAATAAAGCAAATACTACACCTAAGCGCTTCTTTAGAGAAATTAGCGTTGTAGATGTTAATAACTATTCATTAGGTCAAGAGATCAAAGCTGATGTCTTTGCTGAAGGAGAAGTAGTTGACGTAACTGGAACATCAAAAGGTAAAGGGTTCCAAGGAGCTATTAAACGTCACGGACAAACAAGAGGTCCTATGGGACACGGATCACAATATCATCGTAGTCCAGGATCAATGGGTTCAAGACTACCTAAACGTGTTATGAAAGGTAAGAAGTTACCTGGACACATGGGAACATTAACAGTTACAATTCAAAATCTTGAAATTGTAGCAATTGATTTAACAAACAATGTTATCTTAGTTAAGGGAAATATCCCTGGTGCTAAGAGATCACTTGTATTTATTAAATCATCTATTAAAACACCTGGATTGGTAAATGCATACGAAGGATTAAATTCTTACGTAATTGAAGATGAAAGTGTTGCTGAAATTTTAGTTGAAGATGCAGCAGTTGAAGATGTGGTAGCTGATGATGCAGTAACTACAGAAGTAAATGAAGAAGTAGTAGCTGAAGAAGTACCAATGGTAGAAGAAGCAGCCCTAGAAACAACAACTGAAAGTCAAGAAAACTAGTAGGGAGGAATATATATGACAAAAATATCTATATTAAATATTAAAGGTGAAAAAGTTAAGGATTACACTTTAAGTAAAGAAGTATTTGGCATTGAACCAAATGATACTGTCTTATATGATGCCCTTACTTTAGCAAGAAATTCCGCAAGACAAGGTACCCATGATACTAAAACCCGTACCGAAGTAAATGGTGGGGGAAGAAAACCATGGAAACAAAAAGGAACAGGACGCGCCCGTCAAGGTAGTATCCGTGCTCCACAATGGCCTGGTGGTGGAATTGTCTTTGGACCACATCCAAGAAGTTATGATAAAAAAATGAACAAAAAAGAAAGACGCTTAGCTTTAAGATCTGCTTTATCTTATAAAGCATTGAATAAAGAATTAATTATTGTTGAAAGCTTTATGCCAGAAACAGTAAAAACAAAAGACGTCTTGGTAATGCTTAAAAGCTTAAAAGCTGAAAAACGTGTATTAATTGTTGTGGCTGAATTAAGTGAAAATTTAATCTTAGCAACACGTAACATTAAAAAAGTAGTTTTATTACAAGCTAATGAAATTAATACTTTAGATGTTGTTACGGCAAATGCAATGATTATTACGGAAGATGCATTAAAAATTATTGAGGAGGTGCTTATTTAATGATGAATGATTATCGTAATGTTATAAAAGCACCAATCATTACTGAAAAAAGTGCTAAATTAGCACAAGAAAAAAATACTATTACATTTAGTGTTGATACTAAATCTAATAAGACACAAATTAAACAAGCTGTAGAAGCAATTTTCAATGTTAAAGTTGAAAGTGTTAATACAATGAATGTTAAACCTCGTACTAAAAGAGTTGGTCGTCACGTTGGAATGACTAACCGTGTTAAAAAAGCAATCGTTAAGTTAAAAGAAGGAAGTTCAATCGAACTTAACTAGAAGGAGGATTGAATCATGGCAATTAAGAGTTATAAACCAACAACACCTGGACGCCGTGGAATGACAACACTTATTAATAGTGAAATCACAAAAACGACTCCGGAAAAATCATTAGTTGTTACTATTAAAAAACAAGGTGGTCGTAATAACCAAGGTCACATTACAGTAAGACACCATGGTGGTGGAGCAAAACAAAAGTACCGTATTATTGATTTCAAAAGAATGAAAGATGGTATTATTGGAACTGTTGCATCAATTGAATACGATCCCAATAGAACAGCTAACATTGCTTTAATAAATTATGCTGATGGAGAAAAAAGATATATCTTATCTCCAAAAGGCTTAAAAGTAGGAAACAATGTAGTTAGTGGTGCAGATGCCGATATTAAAACCGGAAACTGTTTACCGCTTGAAAATATTCCAGAAGGAACAATGGTTCATAATGTTGAACTAAAACCTGGTAAAGGTGGCCAAATGGCTCGTTCAGCTGGAAGTAGTGTTCAAATATTAGGTCGTGAAGGAAGATTCACTTTACTACGTTTAAGTAGTGGCGAAGTCCGTAAAGTATTAGGAGTTTGTCGCGCTTCAATCGGTGAAGTAGGGAATGAAGATTATGAACTAATTAATTATGGAAAAGCTGGTCGTAAGAGACATATGGGTATTAGACCTACAGTCCGTGGATCAGTTATGAACCCTAATGACCATCCACACGGTGGTGGTGAAGGTAAAGCTCCAATTGGTCGTAAAGGACCACTTACTCCATGGGGGAAACCTGCATTGGGTAAGAAAACTCGTGATAAGAAAAAGGCTTCAAGCAAATTAATTGTTCGTCGCCGTAAAAAATAGGGAAAGGATGATTTAAGTGGCAAGAAGTTTAAAAAAAGGACCTTTTATAGATGAACATCTAAGAAAAAAAGTTGCGACTGTAGTTAAGCCTGGTAAAAAAGAAGTTATCAAAACTTGGTCACGTCGTTCAACAATTTTTCCTGAATTTATTGGATATACATTTGCTGTCCATAATGGTAAAGAATTCATCCCTGTTTATGTAACTGAAGATATGGTAGGACATAAATTAGGTGAATTTGTACCAACGCGTAAGTTTGTTGGACATGGCACACATGTTAAAGAAGAACCAAAGAAAGAAATTAGAAAATAATTATTTGGAAGGAGGACTAAAATGGAAGCAAAAGCGATTGCAAAAGGTGTCAGAGTGCCACCTCGCAAAGCTCGTTTAGTTATAGATTTAATACGTGGTAAAAGCGTAGCTGAAGCAGATAGAATTTTAACTAACTTGAACAAAGAAGCCGCAAGAGTATTACATAAAGTATTAATCTCAGCGGTAGCAAATGCTGAAAATAACTTAAATTTAGATAAAACTAAATTATTCGTTAGTTATGTAGTTGCCAATGAAGGTCAAGTAATGAAAAGAATGACTGCTGGTCCTCGTGGACATTCAGCACCTAAACACAAAAGAACAAGTCATATAACAATTATTGTTACTGAAAAAGTAGTAGCAGAAAAAGCTGTTGCTAAAAAAGCCGTAGTTGAAACAACTGCTGTTAAAAAAGCACCAACTGAAAAAGTAGTAGCTGCTAAAGCCGTTACTAAAAAAGTTATTACTAAGAAAGTAACTACTAAAAAGACAAAGTAAAGGAGGTAAACTGATGGGTCAAAAAGTTAGTCCAATAGGATTCAGAATGGGAATAAACAAAACATGGGAATCTAGATGGTATGCAGAAAAGAAAGATTTTGCTCGTTTCTTAAATAACGATAATAAAATCCGTAAACTTTTAACTAAAAAATTAAAAGACGCATCTGTTTCTAGTATTATCATTGAAAGAAATGCCAAAAAGACTGAAGTAATTATCAATACTTCTAAACCAGGTATGGTAATTGGTCATGGCGGCGATGAAATTGAAGTAATTCGTAAAGAATTATCAAAGCTAGTTAGTGAAGAAATTCAAATCTCAATTATGGAAGTTAAAGTTCCTGATTTAAATGCAGCATTAGTTGCAGAAGGAATTGCACGCCAAATTGAAGGCCGTGTTTCATTCAGAGTTGCTCAAAAAAGAGCAATTAGAAATACAATGAAAGCAGGAGCAAAAGGAATTAAAACTGCGGTATCAGGTCGTTTAGGCGGTGCTGATATGGCAAGAACTGAAGGTTATACCGAAGGGATGATTCCACTTCATACTTTAAGAGCAGATATTGATTATGCATTAAAAGAAGCTGATACTACTTTTGGTAAGATCGGTGTTAAAGTATGGATTTATAAAGGAGAAATCCTTCCTGAAAAGAAAAATAAGGGAGGTAATGACAATGGCATTAATACCAAAAAAGACTAAGTATCGTAGACCACATCGTCTATCATATGAAGGAAATGCTAGAGGCAACACAAAACTTAATCAAGGTGATTACGGTTTAGTAGCGCTTGATGGTGCATGGATCACGCAACAACAAATTGAAGCGGCTCGTATTGCATTAACTCGTTACATGAAACGTGGTGGAAAAGTATGGGTTAACATCTTTCCACATTTATCATTAACCAGAATCCCACTTGAAACTCGTATGGGTAAAGGTAAGGGAACACCAGAACTTTGGGTTGCAGTTGTAAAAAAAGGCAAAATTATGTTTGAAATTAGTGAAGTTGACGAAGCTACAGCTCGTGAAGCTTTAAGATTGGCAATGCACAAGTTACCAATCAAATGTAAGTTTGTTATGAGAGAAAGTGGTGAGGCTAATGAAAAATAAGGAGATTAGAGAATTAACTGATGTGGAAATGATTAAAAAAATTGAAGCATACAAAGAAGAATTATTTAATTTACGTTTTAGCCAAGCAACTGGAAGTCTTGAAAAACCTTCAAGAATCAAAGAATTAAGAAAATTAGTGGCACGCATGAAAACAATTATCCGCGAACGCGAATTGAAGAAAGATTAATGGAGGTATTTATGGAAGATAAAAGAGTACAAGAATTAGTAGGTAAAGTTGTAAGTAATAAAAATGATAAAACGATAACCGTTTTAGTTGAAACTTACAAAATTCACCCATTATATAACAAACGTGTTAAATATTCTAAAAAATATTCAACACACGATGAAAAAAATGAAGCTAAAACAGGTGATACAGTACGTATCGTTGAAACAAGGCCATTATCAAAAACTAAACATTTTCGTTTAGTTGAAATAGTCGAAAAAGCAGTTATTTTATAATTGTATATCGAAAAGGAGGATTAATATATGGTTCAACAACAAAGTATGTTAAAAGTTGCTGACAATTCTGGAGCACGCGAAATTATGGTTATTCGTGTTTTGGGTGGTAGTAGAGTTAGAACAGGCAATATTGGAAATATAGTCGTTGGAGCAGTTAAAAAAGCTACTCCCAACGGAACAGTTCAATCAGGAACAGTTGTTAAAGCTGTAATTGTTAGAACTAAACAAGGTCTAAGAAGAGAAGACGGATCTTATATTAAATTTGATGATAATGCTTGTGTTATTATTAAAGATGATAAGAGTCCAGTTGGAACTCGTGTATTTGGACCTGTGGCACGTGAATTACGTGATAAAGATTATATGAAAATTATATCACTTGCTAAAGAAGTGTTATAGTTCCGAATAAGGAGGAAAAACATGAACTTTAAAACTGGAGATAAAGTTATTGTTACTGCTGGTAAAAATCGTGGTAAGGAAGGCAAAATTACATTAATTCTTCGTGAAGAAAACCGTGTTGTAGTTGAAGGTGTTAACTTAGTTAAGAAACACGTTAAACCAAACGGTCAAAACGCAGGAAGTATTATTGAAAGAGAAGCCCCAATTCATGCATCAAATGTAATGCATATTGATCCTAAAACCAAGAAACCTACCAGAATAGGACAATCAATCGACAAAAAAGGTAATAAAATAAGAATTTCTAAAAAATCTAATGAGAAAATCGATTAGTTAGAAGGAGGGTAACTTATGAACCGCCTAAAAGTAAAATATAATAAAGAAATCGTAGCTAGTTTAAGAGAAAAACATGGTTATAAATCATTAATGCAAGTTCCAAGACTAAATAAGATTGTTGTAAATATGGGTGTTGGTGATTCAACAACTAACAGCAAACTACTTGATGCTGCAGTGGCTGACTTAGAAACAATAACTGGTCAAAAAGCCGTTAGAACTATTTCTAAAAAAGCGATTGCAGGATTTAAAGTAAGAGAAAATCAAGCTATTGGATGCAAGGTTACATTACGTGGACCGCAAATGTATAACTTCTTAGATAAACTAATTAGTATTACATTGCCCCGTGTACGTGACTTTAGAGGATTATCACCTCGTTCATTCGATGGTCGTGGAAATTATACATTAGGATTAACTGAACAATTAATTTTCTCAGAAATTGAATATGATAATGTTGTTAAAGTACGAGGCATGGATATAATTTTTGTTACAACAGCAAAAACCAATGCCGAAGCATACGATCTTTTAAAAGGTTTCGGTATGCCGTTTAAAAAATAACTCTAAAAAAGGAGGATATTATGGCTAAAAAAAGCATGATAATTAAGGCTAGTCGCAAACCTAAATTCAATGTACGCGCATACACTCGCTGCACTCGTTGTGGTCGACCACATGCTGTATTAAGTAAATATGGAGTTTGCCGTATTTGTTTCAGAGAACTAGCATATAAAGGACAAATACCAGGTATGACTAAGTCAAGCTGGTAAATTGAAGGGAGGACATATATGTCAGTAATAAGTGATCCAATCGCAGATATGCTTACGAGAATTCGTAATGCTAATCTAATGCGTTCAAAAGAAGTTGAAGTACCCGCTTCAAAATTAAAAGTAGAAATAGCAAGAATATTAAAAGAAGAAGGTTTTATAGTTGACTATAAAATTAAAGAAGTTGATATTCAAGATGTTATTATACTAAGTTTAAAATATGTTGATAAAGAACGTGTAATTACAGGGTTAAAGAAAATTTCAAAACCAGGTTTACGTGTTTATGCTGGAATTGACGAAATGCCAAGAGTATTAAATGGTTTAGGAATTGCCATCATTTCAACATCTAAGGGTGTTATAACTGATAAGCAAGCTAGAGCACAACACCTTGGTGGCGAAGTTTTGGCTTACGTTTGGTAGAAAGTAGGAGGATATTATGAGTCGTATTGGTGATAGAATATTAACAATACCCGCTAACGTTACAGTTGCTGTTGAAGGTAATATTGTTACAGTTAAAGGTCCTAAAGGTGAACTTTCTACTGAAGTAAATAGAAATATTACTGTTCATACTAGTGAAGATGCTAAAATTATGGTAACAAGAAAAAATGATAATTTTAAACACTTTCACGGGACAGCAAACGCTAACATTAATAACATGCTTATTGGTGTTACAGAAGGGTTTGAAAAGAAATTAGAATCACTTGGAGTAGGTTATCGTTTTGCGCTTAAAGGCGACAAATTAGTGGTAACTGCTGGGTTTTCACATCCAGTTGAAGTTAAAATTCCACACGGAATTACACTTGATTCACCAAGTAATACTGAATTAACAATTAAAGGGATCGATAAGTGTCTTGTTGGAGAGTTTGCGGCAAACATCCGTAAAATAAGACCACCAGAACCTTATAAAGGTAAAGGTATTCGTTATAAAGATGAAGTCGTTATTCGTAAAGAAGGAAAGAAAGCTGCATAAGCAAATAAAGTAAAGGAGAGTTTTACTATGATAAAAAAAGTACCACGTAATAAATTACGTTTAGCTAGACACATACGTATTCGTGAAAAAGTAACAGGTACGAATGCTATTCCAAGACTTAATGTGTTTAGATCAAATCAAAATATTTTTGCTCAAATCATAGATGATGAAAAAGCTGTTACTTTAGTTAGTGCTTCATCAATTGACAAGGAATTAAAACTTGAAAATGGTGGTAATGTAGAAGCTGCTGCTAAAGTAGGAGAACTACTTGCAAAAAGAGCGAAAAAATTAAAAATTAAATCAGTAACTTTTGATAGAGGTGGATACCAATATCATGGACGTGTTAAATCATTAGCTGATGCTGCACGTGAAAATGGTTTAGAATTCTAAAGGAGGGTAACAATGGAAAATAATCGAAGAGACCAACGCCCAAAATTATTTGACGAAGTAGTTATTAATATTGGCCGTGTTACAAAAGTAACTAAAGGTGGTCGTCATTTCCGTTTTGCAGCTACCGTTGCAGTTGGTGACCGTAAGGGCCAAGTTGGAATTGGTACTGGAAAAGCTAATGAAGTACCAGATGCTATTAAAAAAGCTGTACAATCAGCTACTAAAAACATTACTAGAGTATCGATTGTTGATGAAAGAACTATTCCTCATGAAGCTATTGGCGTACAAGGAGCAAGCAGAGTTATGCTTAAACCAGCATCAAAAGGAACCGGTGTTAAAGCTGGTGGACCTGTTCGTGCTGTACTAGAATTAGCTGGAGTAAAAGATATCTTATCTAAATCACTTGGATCAAGTACTAAAATTAATACTGCCCACGCAACATTGAATGCACTATTATCTCAAAAGACTGTTGAAGAAGTTGCAAAACTTCGTGGCAAGAAAGTTGAGGAAATACGATAATATGAAATTACATAATATGGTAAAACCAATTGGCGCATTTAAAGAAGTTAAAAGAGTTGGACGTGGAGTCGGATCAGGTTTAGGAAAGACTAGTGGTAAGGGACATAAAGGACAAAATGCACGTAGTGGTGGAGGCAAAGGACCAAACTTTGAAGGTGGACAATTACCATTATTCAAACGTTTACCAAAAAGAGGTTTCTCTAACTCACGTTATAAAGTTACTTATGCTGTTATCAATTTAGGTGATTTAAATAAATTTGAAGATGGAGCTGTTATAACTCCAGAATTACTTAAAGACATGGGTTTAGTTAAGAGTCAATTAAATGGTATTAAAGTACTAGGAAACGGTGTTTTAACAAAAAAAGTAACTGTTAATGCTCATAAGTTTTCTATTGTAGCTAAAGAACAAATAGAAAAATTAGGCGGAAAAGCAGAGGTGATCTAAATTGTTTGCAACAATTAAGCAAATATTTAATCCCAAAAACAAAGATTTACAAAAAAGAATTCTATTCACATTTGCGGCTTTGTTTATTTTCAAATTAGGGGTAACAATTGTTGTTCCTGGTATTGATAAGAATGCTTTAGGCACAAATAATCTAGGATTTCTTGAGTTAATCAATGCAATGGGCGGTCGAGCTATGGAAAAGTTTTCAATTTTTTCACTTGGCGTTATGCCCTACATTACAGCATCAATTGTTATTCAATTATTGCAAATGGATATTATTCCATATTTAGCAGAATTGAATAAACAAGGACATACTGGACGTGTTAAATTAAATAAAATTACACGATATTTAGGTATTGGCTTAGCCTTTATACAAGGATATATGTTCTCATTTGCCTTTATTAAAGGTGGTGACGTTTGGACTTACATGCAATTTGCAATTGTCTTAACGGCAGGAACCGCATTCTTACTATGGTTAGGTGATCAAATTACTGCTAAAGGATTTGGTAATGGGATATCATTATTAATTATGGCAGGGATTATTGCTAGTATGCCAGGAATGTTTATGGCTGCTTGGACAGGCTTTGTAAAAGCCGGTAGTACAAGTGGAACCATTATTGGTGTAATAACATTTGCCTTGTTTGTATTAGTTTATTTTGCAATCGTTCTTGGAGTTGTTTTTGAACAACTAGCTGAAAGACGAATTCCGATACAGTATTCAAATAGATCAACAAGTACTTTAGGAAAGCAAAATTATATTCCTTTCAAATTAAATTCAGCAGGAGTAATACCTGTAATCTTCGCTTCAGCGATTATTTCGATACCTGGGATCATTGCTCAGTTTGCTAAGAATGCTGGAATGTCTAGCTTTGTTACCAAATACTTAACAATGTCATCAGTATCAGGTTTTATATTATATATTGTATTTATAATAGCATTTGCTTATTTCTATACATTCTTACAATTAAAACCAAAAGAAATGGCTGAAGATCTTCAAAAAAATGGTGGTTATATTCCGGGTGTTAGACCAGGGGTGGAAACAATCAATTTTATTAATTCAACTTTGAATAAAATAACAATTGTTGGTGCTCTATTCTTAGCGTTTATTGCTGGATTACCCGTTGTTTTTGGACTATTTTCTAAATTATCAGCTACTGTAACAATCGGTGGAACAGGTCTTTTAATTGTTGTAGGTGTAGCTTTAGAAAGTTACAAACAACTTGAAAGTCGCTTGATTAGCCGTAGTTATACTAGAGGAAGAAGAAGTTAATGATGAAGAGTATAATTTTTATTGCCCCTCCGGCTGCCGGTAAGGGGACACAATCAACTTTAATAAAAGAAAAGTATGGTATACCACACATTTCAACAGGTGAATTACTACGTAAGGAAGCCTTAATTAATAATCAAATTAAAGAAGAATTATCTTTAGGACATTTGATTAGTGATGATATAACAATAAGTCTTTTAAAAAAACGTATTCAACAAGATGATTGCAATAATGGTTATATTTTAGATGGTTTTCCAAGAAATATGTATCAAGCATTAGCTTACAACAAAATTCTTGAAGAACTAAATAAGCAATTAGGAGTCGTGATTGTTCTTGATTTAGATAAAGAAAATGCTAAAAAAAGAATTATAGGACGCCTATCATGCCCAGCTTGCGGAGCAGTTTATAATGATATGTTAGATGATATGATGCCTAAGGAATTAGGTATCTGTGATAGATGTAGTGCTACGTTAATAAAACGTAGTGATGATAATGAAGAAACATTTAACACGAGGTTTGAGACATATTTAAAACAAACTGAACCCCTAATTGATTATTATGGAAAGATTCATGCTTTATATCACGTTGATAGCGGGATAAATAAAGATTATACTTTCCATCAAATCGAGAAGATAATAAATGAGTAAAGGAGTGTTACTATGATAAGTATTAAAACTCCAAAAGAAATTGAATTAATGATTAAGGCTGGTCTGATTGTTGGTAATGCGCATAAATATCTAATACCGCATGTAAAACCCGGAATTACGACTAAGGAGCTAGAATCGCTAGCTAATCAATTTATCATTGATTCTAACGCTACCCCATCTTTTAAAGGCTATGATGGTTATCCAGGAGCAATATGTACTTCAATTAACGATGAAGTTGTACATGGTATTCCAGGGATTAGAGTCTTAAAAGAAGGAGACATAATTTCTATCGATATTGGAGCCTGTTATAAAGGATATCACGGTGATTCTGCTTGGACATATCCGGTAGGTAAAATAAGTAGTGAGAATGAATATCTAATGCGCCATACTGAGGCAGCACTATTTAAAGGACTATCAGTTATTAAAGATGGAATTCGAGTCGGAGATATCGGTTATGCAGTTGAACAATATGCGATTAGCCACCAATTAGGAGTTGTAAAAGAATTAGTTGGGCATGGAGTAGGTAAAGATCTACATGAAATGCCTGATGTACCTAATTATGGTAAACCCCATACAGGACCAATCTTAAAAGCAGGTATGGTTATTGCGGTTGAACCAATGTTAAACTTTGGTTCATCAAGAATAAAGATACTTGATGATGGTTGGACAATTGTTACAGCTGATAAGAAACCATCAGCACACTATGAACATACTGTTCTAGTAGAAGAAGATGGTTACAGAATTTTAACAAAGAGGTGAAACATGGCTAAAGAAGATATTATTGAGGTCGAAGGAAAAGTACTAGAAGTATTACCAGGTGGTAGCTTTAAAGTACAACTCGAAAACAAATTAACTGTAATTGCTCACGTTTCTGGTAAAATCCGAATGAACTATATTCGCATTTTAACAGGTGATACAGTAACTGTGGAATTATCACCATATGATTTAACACGTGGGCGCATAACCTATAGAAAATAATGGGAGGTATTTATGAAAGTAAGACCATCAGTAAAGAAAATATGCGAAAAATGCAAAGTAACAAGACGCAAGGGAACAGTATTTATTACATGTACTAACCCTAAACATAAGCAAAGACAAGGTTAATAGGAGGTGTTTTATGGCACGTATTAAAGGTATAGATGTACCAAATAACAAGAGAGTCGAAATAGCATTAACTTATATTTATGGTATAGGTCGTCAATTGTCAAACACAATTTTAAAAGATGCTAAAATTGATATTAATAAAAAGGCTGGAGATCTTGATGCTGATGAATTAGCACGTATTCGTGATGAAGCTGCTAAATACACAACTGAAGGAGATCTACGTCGCGAAATTAATACTAATATTAAGACCAAAATGGATATTAACTCATACCAAGGAATCCGTCATAAAAAAGGATTACCAGTAAGAGGACAAAGAACAAATCGTAATGCTCGTACTCGTAAGGGTAAAGGCAAAGTTGTTGCTAATAAAAAAACTGCAACTAAATAGAACTTGTTGTAAAAAAGGAGGTTATATAAATGGCTTATAAAGCAAGAAAACGTAAAGTTAAGAAAAACGTCCCAGAAGGTAGAGCTTATATTCACTCAACTTTTAACAATACCATCGTTACTATAAGTGATAATGAAGGTAATGCAATTAGTTGGGCTT
>JBBQFD010000011.1:0-22789 GCA_038321575.1 Bacilli bacterium
AATCAATGATAAAGCTTTTGCGCAAGCTTTTGTTAGCGATAAGATTTATTTATCTAATTGTGGACCTCGTAAAATAGAACAAGAATTGTTGGAACACAATATTGATCCTGAAATTATTAAAGCTGAACTTGATAAATTAGACCCAGAAGCTATTTTAGAAAAAATAACGCATTTAATCCAAAAAAAAATAACTTCTAATCGAAAACATTCAAATTATATGTTACGTCAAAAGATTATTGGTGACTTAATTTCACTAGGATATGAGAAAGATTTAATAACTGAGGTTTTTGATTCTTTAAAGAATGATTCTAATGATATATTATTAAATACTTATGATAAATTATATGATCATCTTTGTGATGAATACTCTGGCCATGAACTAATAAACAAAATAAAACAAAAACTATATCAAAAAGGTTTTAGTATGGCTGAGATTAATGAAGTATTAAGTAATAAGATGGATAATTAAAAATAACGCCTAAGCGTTATTTTTTAATATTTCATATATTTCCCCAACATTTTTTATTTCCTTACGTAGTTCATAGTGAGGTTTAATATGCATATGAAAGTGTTTGATATCTTGGATGCTACCGTTATTTTGAATCAAAGTAATACCATCAATACCAAGTTTATCTTTTAGTAATTGATTCATTAAACGAACCGCATTCATTATTTGACTCATGGTTTCATTATCAATGTCCATAATATCAACATAATGTTTTTTAGGGACAACAAGTAAATGTCCATTTACATCAGGATGGATATCTAAAAATACTAAAACATCATTATCTTCATAGATTCGATAAGATGGGGTCTTTTTATCAATAATATCGCAAAAAACACAATTCATGTTATCATCTCCACTTAAATTATATCATTATTTTGATATTTTATTCAATATCGTGATATTTATTTGTTATATAAGTGTTTTTTTGATAGAATATGTATGTGGAGATGATATTATGCATTGTTTAAAAATAATTAACTTATGCGTTAAAATAAATGATCGCATAATTTTAAATAATTTTTGCTTAGAAATTAAAAGTGGTGAAATTCACGCTATTATGGGACCTAATGGGACTGGTAAATCAACTTTAGCAAAAGTTATTATGGGTGATTCTGAATATAAAATATTAAGTGGTGAAATATATTTTGATGACACTTTGATAAATGATTTAACGGTTGATGTTCGTGCTCGCTTAGGAATATTCCTTGGTATGCAGATGCCAGTTGAAATTGATGGTGTTACGAATGCTGATTTTTTAAGGACAGCCCTTTATAATAAAGAAGGCGACAAGTTTAAATTATTCCCTTTTATTAAAAAACTTGATCAAACAACAGCTGATTTAAAGATCAATCAAGATATTATTCATCGTTCAATTAATAAAGGTTTTAGTGGTGGTGAACGCAAGAAAAATGAAATCTTACAAATGTATATGCTTGAACCAAAAATCGTTATCTTAGATGAAATAGATTCTGGACTTGATGTTGATAGTTTGCGTTTAGTAGGGGAACAAGTAATGACTTATTATGAAAAAGAATTACCAGCCATGCTGGTAATAACTCATTATCAAAGACTACTTGATTTTATAAAACCTGATTTTGTTCATATTATGATGGATGGTAAAATAATTAAAAGTGGTGATGCTAAACTCGTTGATGAAATTGAGAAATTAGGTTATGACTCTTTGAAAAAAGAAGTTAAAATACTTGGAACTTGTGCATTAAAGGATCACTTAAAAAATGAATAAAATTATTATGCAAGATGATACTATTAAACTAAAAGAACTAGATGCTGCCATTCAATTTAATTTTATAAAAGCAACTAATGAATTTGATGTTAATAGTATTAATATAAAAGTTTTAAAAGACACTTATCTAGAAATAGATTATGAAGGATTAGTTGATCATAAATTAAATATTTTCATTACAGTATCAGCTAAAGTTAATTTTAATCTATTTGAAAAAAGAATGGGTTCCAAATTAAAAATTCAATATAAATATGATTTAGATGAAGATAGTAACACTATTATTAATAAGTTTTATGACTGTGCTGGTGTTAAAGAATTAGATATTGTTAATTTAAATGGTATAAATGCTAATTTTGATTATCATTTTAAAACTATTAGTAAAGATAAAGAAAAATATGATCTAATGATCTATCACAATAACATTAATACTAAAAGTAGTATTAATAATGCTGGGGTTAATATTAAAGATGGTAAATTAGTTTTCAATATGACAACGATTGTCCCTAACAATAAAACGGGATGTGTTGTTAACCAAGTGGGTAAGATTGTTACATTAAATGATTTAGAGTGTATGATTAATCCTAATTTATTGATTGAAGAAAATGATATTGAAGCATCACATTCAGCATTAATTGGTAAGTTTAGGGATGAAGAATTATTTTACTTAATGAGTCGTGGTATTGAAAAAGAAAGTGCTATTAACTTATTAACTAAAGGTTTTTTACTAAGTGAACTTGATATAAATGAAAATAGAATTGAAGAAATTAAAAAGATAATTGATAAGTATTGGAGGTGAGTTATGAATCGTGAAGATTTTCCTATTTTAAATAGTGATATTATTTATTTAGATAATGGTGCAACTACATTAAAACCTAATTGTTTAATTGAAAGCACAATTGATTACTATACTAAATATTCAGCCAATGCTCATCGTGGAGACTATGATATTAGTTTACAAGTTGATGATTTATATGAACATACTAGAAGTTTAGTAAAGAATTTATTGAACGCTAAAAGTAGTAATAATATTGTTTTTACATCAGGTACAACTGATGGAATCAATAAGATTGTATTTGGATATTTTAAATATCATTTACAAGCTAATGATGAGGTTTTAATTACTAAAAGTGAACACGCTTCATTAATTTTACCGTGGTTTGAATTAGCTGATGCACTTAAACTTAAAGTTAACTATATCGAACTTAATGATAAGCATCAAGTAACATTAGATGCGGTTATCAAGGCAGTGAATCCTAATACTAAAGTTATTAGTATTGCTCACGTTACTAATGTAATTGGAGATGTTAGACCATTAGCTGACATAATTAAATATGCTCATGCTCATAATATCTTAGTATTAGTTGATGGTGCTCAAAGTGTTGCTCATATGCCCGTTGATGTAAATGCGCTAGATATCGATTTTCTAACCTTCTCAGCCCATAAGATGCTTGGGCCAACAGGAGTTGGTGTTTTATATGGTAAAGAAGAATTACTCCTTAAAATGCATCCTATAACCTTTGGTGGGGGAATGAATTCCACATTTATGATGGATGGCACTCGTACTTATAGTAATATTCCTCATTTATTTGAATCAGGGACACCTAATATAGCAGGAATCTTAGGTTTTGGTGCAGTCTTAGAGTATATAACTAAGATTGGATTAGATAAGATTCATAATTATGAAATGGAATTACGTAGTTATGCGATAGATAAATTAAAAACTATACCTGATATAATTATTTATAATGAATTTAGTGAATCAGGAATAATTACATTTAATATGAATGATATTTTTGCTCAAGATTTAGCAATCTATTTAAATAAATATCATATCTGTGTAAGAGCAGGAAATCACTGTGCAAAGATGGTTCAAGATGAATTAGGTATTAAAAATACTTGTCGTATTAGTTTATATTTTTATAATAACTATGAAGAAATAGATAAATTAATTGAGGTTTTAAAAAAACCAGATATAAAAAAAGAAATTATTTAGTAATTTCTTTTTTATTGTAGAAAAAAAGGTATTATGTTATAATTATTATAGTAATAAAGACTTGGAGGGTACTAATATGCCTAAAAGAAAAAAAAGAAGTTATGTAAAAAGAACCACAGCGCCATATCAATTTGAATTAAATGGCTTATTGCTTATTTTAATAGCCATAATTGGTTATGGAAAATATGGTATTGTTGGTAACTTTATTAGTAGTTTAGCTATCTTTTTAGTGGGTGCTTGGTTCAATGTTCTTTTAGTTGCTATATTATTAGTTGGTCTTTATATGATGTTAAAAAAAGATCGCCCTCATTTCTTTGAATCTAAATTAATTGGTTTATATATAATTAGTATTGGTATTTTAGTATTAATTCATACCGCTTATATTGATAAGAATAATTTAGTGCAATCAAAAGTATTAATTGATATCGCTAATAACTTTATGCGTTTTTTAACTACTGGTTCAGTTGCGCAAGGTGGGGGAATTATAGGTGGTTTATTTTCACTTGGATTCTTAAAATTATTTGATGTTAGAGGAACAGAAATGATTACTTGGGCTCTGATTATTAGTGGTATTATTATCTTTACTGGTTTATCAGTATTTGATACTATTAAATGGATTATTAGTAAGGTTAGTAAATCATATCGCTTTGATAATAAACATCGTGCAGAAATTACTCGTGTTGGGGAAGATTACGAAAAGGATAGTAAAATTGTTGTTTCTAGTGTTGATGAATTAAATCAAATAAGTGAAGAAAAAGAAGCTATTAAGAAAGCTGATCCAACAGCAGAAAAAGCAGAATTTACTGAACAAAGTAGCAAAGGCTATATTTGTCCACCAATTTCGCTTTTAAATGTTCCAGTAAAGAATGTTTCAAAAGCAAATCATGATGCAATTAAAGATAATGTTATTATTTTAGAACAAGTCTTTAGAGATTTTGATATTGAAGGTAAAATCGTAGCGGCTAATGTTGGGCCATCAGTTACCCAATATGAAATGGAATTAAAAGCAGGGACAAAAGTAAATCGTATCTTAAGTATTCACCGCGAAATAGCACTTGCTTTAGCGGCAAAAGATGTGCGTATTCAAGCCCCAATTCCAGGTAAAAAGACAATCGGGATTGAACTTCCTAATAAAGTTAATACCATTGTAACGGTTCGTGAAATATTAGAAACTATTCCAAAGAGTCTAGATGATCGTAAATTATTAGTTACCCTTGGTAGAAATCTAATGGGACAACCTATATTTACTGAAATTAATAATACGCCTCATTTATTAGTGGCAGGAGCAACTGGCTCTGGTAAGTCAGTATGTATTAATAGTATGATTATTTCAATCTTGATGCGTACTAGACCTGATGAAGTAAAACTAGTTTTAGTTGATCCTAAAAAAGTGGAACTTAGTGTTTATAATGGGATTCCTCATTTACTAGCTCCAGTGGTAACTGATCCTCGTAAAGCAAATGTTGCTTTAAAGAAAATTGTTGCTGAAATGGAACGTCGTTATGACTTATTTACCGAAACTGATACTAAAAATATTGCTAGTTATAATGTATATGTGGATAAGAAAAACAAAAATTTACCGGAAGGTGATCAACTTAAAAGAATCCCATATATTGTTATTATAATAGATGAATTAGCGGATTTAATGTTAATTGCCGCTAAAGAAGTCGAAGACTCAATTATGCGTATTACCCAAATGGCAAGAGCGGCTGGAATTCATTTAATTGTAGCTACCCAAAGACCATCAACTGATGTCATAACTGGTTTAATTAAATCAAATATTCCATCACGTATTTCATTTGCGGTTTCAAGTAGTATTGATTCCCGCACTATTCTAGATATGATGGGTGCTGAAAAACTTCTTGGTAAAGGTGATATGCTATTCTTGCCAATGGGTGAAAATACACCACTTCGTATTCAAGGAACATTCGTTTCTGATGAAGAAATTAAAGCGGTTGTCAACTATACAGTTAATCAACAAAAAGCTCATTATGATTCAACTTTATTAATGGATGATGAAGAAATGCATGCTACATCAATGACTCATAGTCGTGATGATTATGAAGAACCATTATATAATGAAATAGTTGAATTTGTCTTAACACAAGGTAAAGCTAGTGCTTCACTTTTACAACGTCGCTATCGTTTAGGATATAACCGAGCAGCACGGGTAATTGACTTACTTGAAGAACGCGGTATTATCGGTCCAAACAATGGATCAAAACCACGTGAAGTGTTAGTAAAACTAGAACATAAAGATTAGACTTGTTTAAAACAAGTCTTTTTTATTGTTATTTAATTTATAATTTGTTATAATCGATTTAGGTGATAAAAAATGGTTAAATACGATGAAAGTTCAATAAAAATTCTTGCCGGATTAGAAGCTGTCCGTAAACGTCCAGCGATGTATATTGGTTCAACTGATCGTCGTGGTTTACATCATTTGGCGTGGGAAATTGTTGATAATAGTATCGATGAAGTTATTAATGGTTTTGGTAAAAAAATAAAAGTAACACTCCATAAAGATAATAGTGTAAGTGTTGAAGATGAAGGCCGAGGACTACCGGTTGGTATGCATGAAAGTGGCATAACTACTCCTGAGGTAATTTACACTGTTTTACATGCAGGTGGTAAATTCGAAAGTGGTGGCTATAAGATTTCTGGTGGTTTACACGGAGTTGGAGCAAGTGTCGTTAATGCTTTAAGTAAATGGATGGAAGTTACCATTCGTCGTGATGGTTATGAACACTATATTAAGTTTTCTCATGGTGGTAAAGTTGAAATACCACTTAAAAAATTAGAAAAAACAAGTAAAACAGGAACTACTGTTAGATTTCTAGCCGATGATGATATTTTCTCAGCAACAACCTTCTCATATTCAACTATCTGTGAGCGAATGCAGGAATGTGCTTTTTTACTTCGTGATTTAACTGTTGAAGTAATTGATGAAGCTGATAATAAAAAAGAAATATATCACTATGAAAATGGTTTACAAGCATTTGTTGAATACCTAAATGATGATAAAAAAGAATTGCATAAAGTTGTTAGTTTTGAAGGTTTAAAAGATATGATCAACGTGGATGTTGCGTTCCAATATACTGATAGTTATGCGGAAAGTATCATTTCATTTGTTAATAACGTTAAAACTAATGATGGTGGTAGTCATGAAATTGGATTTAAATCAGCCTTAACGCGTGTTTTCAATGATTATGCGCGTGCTAATGGATATTTAAAACCAAAAGATAAGAACCTTGAAGGTAATGATACCCGTGAAGGTTTAACGGCAATCTTAAGTTTAAAGATTCCAGAAAATATTTTACAATTTGAAGGTCAAACGAAAGCTAAACTAGGGACACCTGAAGCTCGGATGATTGTTGAAAATATTGTTTCAGAAAAATTACAATTTTTCTTAGAAGAAAACAAACAAATAGCCACTAATATTATGGATAAAATGGTCCAAAGTAAGATGGTAAGAGAAGCAGCACGTAAAGCGCGTGATGAAGCTCGTAGTGGTAAAGATAAGAATCGTAAGGAACAAGCTTTAAGTGGTAAGCTTACACCAGCGCAAAGCAGAAATCCTGAAAAGAATGAACTATTTTTAGTTGAAGGTGATTCAGCTGGTGGTTCAGCTAAACAAGGTCGTGATCGTAAATTTCAAGCGATATTACCATTACGTGGTAAAGTAATGAACACAGAAAAGGCTCGTTTAGAAGAAATCTTAAAAAATGAAGAAATCAATACCATGATTCATGCTATTGGAGCAGGCGTTGGTAGTGATTTCGAGGCAGAAGAATCTAATTATAATAAAGTAATCATCATGACCGATGCGGATGATGATGGTGCACATATTCAAATATTATTATTAACTTTCTTTTACCGTTATATGAAACCATTAATTGAAACAGGAAAACTTTTTATTGCTATGCCACCGTTATATAAAATAACGACTGGTAAAACATTTGCTTATGCTTGGACTGATGAAGAGCGTAAACAAATAATGGAAAAAAATAAAAACGTTACATCCACTACCCAAAGATATAAAGGGTTAGGGGAAATGAATGCTGATCAATTATGGGAAACAACTATGAATCCCGAAACACGTAGTATGGTTAAAGTAAATATTATTGATGCTGCTTTAGCAGAAAAACGTGTTAGTGTCCTAATGGGCGACAAAGTCGAACCACGTAAAGAGTGGATTGAAGAAAATGTCGAATTCTCATTAGAAGATAGTTACAAAATATAATATTTTTAAGTTGCAGTGCAACATTGGGAGTAGAACATGAAAAAATCAAAGGAAATTATTGAAGCAGAAAGAATTGTTGAAGAACAAATTTTAACTTTGCCATCTTTTAATAAAGCTTTTTATTTAGAGAATATGAAGACATTAACATATGTAGCTGTTAATGCTAATTTTAAAAAAGAATGGAAAAATATGCCATTAGTTTTATGTACTAACCATAATTTACACGGTAAAATTATTAATAATGGTAAATTAGTAAGAGAAATAGCCATGGATGATACATTAGCTTTTTATTCATTTGAAAACAATCGAATTTATTATCTGAAAAATAATTTATTAACTAATATTATTGCTCATGAATTATGTCATGTTGCTTCAACTAATCCTAAAAAAAATGAAGAATTATCAGGTTATCATACTGTTGGAAATAAGGGACAATGTAGTGGTTATGCTTTAAATGAAGGAGCAACTGAATGGTTAGTTCAAAGAGCATTATTTGATAATGATGATAATTCTAACTTTTATAAGCTTGAAGTTAGAATTGCAAGATTGTTATGTATGGCGGTTGGGCAAGATACTTTTTATAAAGCCTATTCTGAAGCTAATGCTGACATTCTTAATAAAAAATTAAAAAAACATCATGTTGATTTTTCACTTTATGATATTATCTGTCCAATGGATTATATACATGAAACAGATATTAATGGATTTGATATTGGTCCAGATTTAGATCTTCCTGATGAAATTATCGAGAAAAAAATAAAAGAAGTCGAAAAATTTTTAAATAAAGCTTTTAATCGTATTCAACGAATGATTATTGATGTATATTTTGCGATAGGTATTAAAGAAGCAACGGATGAACAAATTTTTGAGTTTGCTTATTTACTTATGACAAAAAATCCTCGAAATAATCAATTTCATGAGCAATATGATTATTTATTAGAAAACAATAATGATGCAATTAATTATTTTCTTAATAAAATGTTAGCTCTTGATAAAACAAAAGGAAAAACTTTAAAAAAGATATTCAAACCGGAATAACTTTGCTTATTCCTCTTTTTTTGTTATAATTATGGAAGGTGATAATATGCAAAATGTAATACAACGAATATATGATTATTCATTGGAAGAAATAATGGGTGATCGTTTTGCGCGATACTCAAAAAGTATTATTCAAGATCGTGCTTTACCCGATGTTAGAGATGGATTAAAACCAGTCCAACGTCGAATTTTATTCACGATGTATAAAGACAAAAATACTTATGATAAAGCTTATCGTAAGAGTGCTAAAACCGTAGGTAATGTTATGGCTTCTTATCATCCCCATGGGGATTCTAGTATTTATGAAGCTATGGTGCGTATGAGTCAATGGTGGAAACAAAGTACTATCTATGTTGATATGCATGGTAATAATGGATCAATGGATGGTGATAGTCCA
Source organism: Bacilli bacterium (assembly GCA_038321575.1). Classification (GTDB taxonomy): domain Bacteria; phylum Bacillota_I; class Bacilli_A; order RF39; family UBA660; genus JBBQFD01. The sequence continues at coordinate 9,423 of JBBQFD010000011.1, forward strand.
GCAGCGATGCGTTATACGGAAGCAAGACTTTCCAAAATAAGTAATGAATTATTAAAAGACTTAGATAAAGAAACTATTATTTGGGCACCAAATTATGATGATACCGCTTTTGAACCAACAGTATTACCTGCTAAGTATCCTAATTTATTAGTAAATGGATCAAGCGGGATTAGTGCTGGTTATGCAACTAATATTCCGACTCATAATTTAGGTGAAATAATTGATGCAACAGTTAAACGCATTGATAGTCCTAATTGTTATTTAGATACCATTTTAGATATTGTTAAAGGACCAGATTTTTCAACTGGCGGTATTGTTGAAGGTTTAAATGGAATTAAAGATGCTTATAAAACTGGTCGTGGTAAGATTATTATTCGTTCTAAAATAATATTCGATAAAGTCAAAGGTAAAGATCAGATGATTATTGATGAAATACCTTTTGAAGTTAATAAAGCAACCCTTGTAAAACGTATTGATGATATTAGAATAGATAAGAAAATTGATGGGATATTAGAAGTTCGTGATGAATCAGATCGTGAAGGACTTAGAATTGCGATTGATTTAAAGAAGGATGCTAATAAAGAATTAGTATTAAATTATTTACTTAAAAATACTGAATTACAAATAGCATATAACTTTAATATGGTAGCAATTGTTAACCGTCGTCCAATGACTTTAGGTATCCTGGAAATTATTGATGCTTTTATTGCTCATCAAAAAGAAGTAATTACTAAAAGAAGCGAATTTGATTTAGCTTTTGCTAGGGAACAATTACATATTTTCGAAGGACTTATTAAAGCTTTATCAATTCTTGATGTGGTTATTGCGACCATTCGTGCTAGTAAAAATAAAGCGGAAGCTAAAGACAACTTAGTTATTAAATATGATTTTAGTGAACGTCAAGCTGAAGCGATTGTTATGTTACAACTATATCGTTTAACTAATACCGATGTGGTTGAATTAACTGAAAAAACTAAGAATTTAAAATTAATTATTGCTTCATTAGAGTCAATCCTTGCTGATGAAGAAAAACTAAGAGGAGTTATGAAAGAAGAACTTCGTAATATTAAAAAAGAATATGCAACACCTCGTAAAACTGAAATTAAAGAACATATTACTGATATTAAAATTGATACAGAAGCGATGATTCCTAAGGAAGATGTCGTGGTAGTTGTGACCAAAGATGGTTATGTAAAACGCGTATCTAACCGTAGTTATACGGCTAGTGAAAATGATGAAACAACTTTAAAAGATGGCGATTATGTAATTGGTCTTTATAATATGAATACGATGGATACATTATTAGTATTTACTGATTTAGGTAATTACTTATACTTGCCAGTTTATGAATTACCAGATTTAAAATGGAAAGAAATTGGTAAACATATTAGTAATATAATTAAAATAAGTGAATATGAAATAATTATAACTTGTATTCCCGTATATAACTTTGATGATAGTGCTTATATCACAACATTCACTAAAGATGGAATGATTAAACGAAGTAATTTATCGGAATTTAGAGTACAACGTTATTCTAAACCAATGACAGGTATGAAATTAAAAGAAAAAGATCGTTTAATTGGGGCCATATTAAGTAGTAATAAAGAAGTCTTTATAAGTACTTATAATGGTTATGGTTTATGGTTTGATATTGATGATGTTCCCATAACTGGTGTTAAAGCTGGTGGTGTTAAAGCAATTTCACTTAAAAATGACAGAGTTATTGATGGACATATATTTAGTAGTGATATGGAATATTTAACAGTCATAACCACTAAGAATACGGCTAAGCGAATTAAACTAACAGAGTTTGATAAAGCCCAAAGAGCACGTCGTGGTTTACAAATTGTTAGAGAAGTTAAAACTAATCCATATTCCATTCTTAGAACTTTTATCACTAATGGTAAATCGGTTTTAGGACTTAAAACTAAAGAAGAAATTATTAATACTAAAATCACTGAATTCCCAATTGTTGATCGTTATTCAACCGGTAGTGTGATATCGAAACATAATCTAATAGATGCGTTTATTAGCCTTGAGATATTAAGTAAAACAGATATAATATATGAAGAGGTAATTACTATACCAAAAGAAGAAGTCTCACTAAAAGAAATTGATGAGCGAATTATGACAATTGATGATTTCTTAGATGATTTTGAAAAGAAATAGGAGGAAATAATATGAATAAAGTCGAAGCTTTCTTAGAAAAATTCCCCAATGTGGAAACAGAAAGATTACAGTTAAATAAATATACTATTGATGTCGTTAATGACATGTATGAAATATTTTCTAATGATGAAGTAACTAAATACTTACGTAAATTTACTTCTTTAGATGATGCTGAAAAGGTTGTTATCTATAAGATTGAAAATGCAGTTACGACCACCAAAAGAGAATGGGTAATAAGTAGAAAAGAAGATAACAAAGTTATTGGTACTTTCTCACTTAAATTCGATTTAGAAAACAATTCAGTTAAAATTGGTTATGTTTTAGGATTTGATTATTGGCATAATGGTTATGCATTTGAAATATGTAATTATATGATTGCATTATGTTTTAATGAATTAGATGTTAAAAATGTTTATGCAGATACTGTGTCAACAAATGAACCATCAATTAAATTATTAATTAAATTAGGATTCCAATATCTTAATACCCAAAAAGGTAAACGTAGTTTTAATTACTATGCTATTTCACAAGAAGATTATTTAAACAAATAATCTTTTTTCTTTTTATGATATAATGTTAATGGTGATTTTATGAGAGTAATAAGTGGAAAATATAAAGGTCGAAAAATTGAAGGCTATAATCTTAATGGTACTAGACCAACAATGGATCGTGTTAAAGAATCTTTATTTGGAATGATTCAATTAAATATTAAAAATAGCACATGCCTTGATTTATTTGCAGGTAGTGGGGCTTTAGGTATTGAAGCACTAAGTAATGGTGCTAAAGCGTGTTACTTTGTCGATACTAATAAAGAAGTAATGACGATTTTAGAAAAGAATATTACTAATATGGAAATTAAAGATGAATATTATTTACTTAAAAGTGATTTTCAAGCTGCTCTTCAAAAAAGTAGTGAACAAAAAATTAAATATGATATTATTTTCTTAGATCCACCATATCAACAAAATATGATTAATGTTTGTTTGAAATTAATTCATACTTATGATTTATTAAATACCGATGGTATTATTGTATGTGAGTATGAAGAAGAATTAATTAAGAATCCTAACTATGAAGTTACTAAAGAACGAAGTTATGGATCAAAGAATATTAAAATCTTAAAAAGATCACAATAGTGGTCTTTTTTTAAAGGTTAAAATAAGCCCTCCTCGTATGTTATAAGTGAGGAGGTGATAAATTGTCAAGGAAGTATCCATTCGTTAAACAAGAGGCCTTAAAAGACTGTGGGGCAGCATGTTTATCAATGATTATTAAATACCATAAAGGTTATGTTGATTTAGAAACGCTAAGAGATATAACTAAGACCAATCGTAATGGTGCTAATGCATATAATTTAATTGAAGCGGCTATGGAACTTGGTTTTGAAGCAAGAGGAGTAAGACTAAGTAATATAGAAAGTGAAGAGTTAATTGTACCTTGCATAGCTCATGTAACGATTGATCAGACATATAAACATTATGTGGTTATTTATAAAATTGATTTAAAGAAAAGAACAGTAATTATAGCTGATCCTTCTAGGGAAATTAAAACAATATCAATTGATGACTTTAATAAAATTTGGAATAATGTAATATTAATTTTATACCCCATTAAAAATCTCCCTATCAATAAAGAACATTCAATTATTAAATTTACATTAGATCTTTTATTAATGCATAAAAAGATATTGATTAATCTTTTATTACTATCACTGTTTATAACCGGATTTACGGTAGCATCATCATTTTTCTTACAATGGATTTTAGGATCAATTGGAATAATCGATGCTAAGATGCACATTATGTGGACATTTACTATTTTTAGTATCATTTATTTACTTAAAATAATAAGTGACTTTATGCGGAATAAACTATTGATTTATATTAATCAAAAAATTGATTATATCTTAACTATGGATACTTTTAAAAACATTATGTCACTTCCTTATAATTATTATCGTAATCGTACTACCGGTGAGATATTAGCTAGAATTAATGACTTAGGAATCGTTAGAAATGTCATTAGCAAATTATCACTAACCATCTTCATTGATACCATTGTTATATTAGTAGCTTTAATATTTCTTTATCTAATTAATAGCACTTTATTTGTTTTAGCAGGATTGATTTTTATATTATATGTATTAATACTTTATATCTTTAAGAATAGTTTTAATAAATATATAAATCGTATTCAAGAGAAAAAAGCTATTGTTAGTTCATATTTAGTTGAATCAATAAATGGTTTTGAAACTATTAAAGGATTAAATATTGCGGATATTTTTATTAAGAAATTTAAACAAAAATATACAAGTTTATTAAATGAAGTATTTAAGTTAGATAATCTTTATAATTATCAATATTTATTTAAAGAAATAATTGGGAATATGGGATTTATTATCATCATTACTGTGGGAACCCTCCTCGTAATCGATAATAAAATGTCAATTGGCGCTTTATTAACATTTAATGCGTTATTAAGTTACTTTTTGAGTCCCATTCGCAGTTTAATTGACCTAGATATGGACCTCAAAGAATCAGAGAATGCTTTAAGACGAATCTTAGATTTAAATATTAAAAAGATTGATACTGGAATTATTGATCAAAGAATAAGTGGTGCCATTAAAATCAATAATCTTAATTATAGTTATGATAATATTAATAATCTATTAAATAATATTAATTTTAATATTAAACAAGGTGAAAAAGTTATTATAACAGGTAGTAGTGGTAGTGGGAAAAGTACGATCTTTAAATTACTAATGAAATATTATAAAGTAAATCGCAATATGATTGAAATTGATGCCATAGATATTAATGATTATAATGATAATAGTATTAATCAAGCTATTACTTGTATTGCACAAAATGAAATTTTATTTACAGATACCCTTATTAATAATATTAAACTTAATCGTGAAGTATCAAATAATAAGTTTTTAGAAATTACTAAAATATGTCATCTTAAAAGCATCATCAAAGATAATTCCCTTGGCTATAATCTTTTAATTGAAGAAAATGGTTTTAACATCTCAGGAGGCGAGGGTGAAAGAATTATTTTAGCAAGAAGTTTAATCAAAGATTCAGCAATCATATTGATTGATGAAGGATTAAGCCAAGTTGATACTAATTTAGAAAGACAGATTCTAAAAGACTTATTTAAATATTATAAACAAAAAACCATTATTATGATATCGCATCGGATTGACAACATTGACTTGTTTAATCATTTAATTGAGATTGAACAAGGTAGTTTAAAGAAAGATGTGATGATATGATAAACAATCATCAACATGAGTCTTTAGTAACTATTTACTCATGGATCATAATTTTAACAATTATAGTAACATCTTTTTTATTAATCGGTAATAATTATAAATATAATAAATATATGATTACGGAAGGTATAGTAATAAACCAAGATAATAATTTTTATGTAAAAACATATATTAAAAAAGATTTTATCAATAATATATTTGATAAATTATTAATCATAAATAATAAGCATACGCACTTTAAAATAATCAACATTGGTAATGAGTATTTACTTGATAAACAAAATTTATATGTTGAAGTAATATTGAAGATTAATTTAAATAATAACTTATTAATTCAAAATAATCTTATAAATCTAAAATGGTTATTAGGAAAAACAACATTCATTAATGAAGTAATAAAAAATACACAGAAAGGATTGATACAATGGAACAATTAGATAAACAAGCATTACTTAAAATAACCGCTGGTGGTTTTAGTTTCGGCGCTATCTTAGCAATTGGTGGCATCGTAACCTTTTTAATCGGGTTAGTTGATGGCTATATCCGCCCATTGCGTTGTAGGTAACAATATGGAATATTTACAAAAAGCTGAATTAATAACTATTCAAGGTGGGCTAAATATGACCGGAACGATGATTAATTCATTTATTCGTGGGATTAGCGTATTTCTTGATTTAGGACGTAGTCTTGGCACATCAATAAGACGCCTTGGAGCAAATAAAATATGCTCCTTATAATAAAAAATAATTATAAGATCATTACAGCCTTATTAATTATATTGTCATTACCATTTGTTTTACCAATTATAAAAACCATTATCGAAATAATTTTTATATATGGTAAATATTTAGGAACACTAGCTAGAAGAGTAATGGAAGGAAAAATTTGTTAAAGGATTCGTTGAATCCTTTTTTTGTTATAAATAATATTGCCAAAGATTTTTAGGAGTGGTATAATGTTTTTAGTAAAGAGGGAGGTGTATTATTAATGACAAAAGTAATAGTTAAAAATGGAAATGTTGATGGAGCATTAAGAATGTTCAAACAAAAAACTATTAAAGAAGGCCTCCTAAAAGAAGTTCGTGAAAGAGAACATTACAGCAAACCAGGCGTTAAAAAAAGAATGGCTAAGAAAGAAGCGATTAAAAATAGTCGCCGTAGTGCTAGCAAACACGAAAAAAGTTACAACTAATTAGAGCCGAAAGGCTCTTTATTTATAAGGAGAAATATGAGAGATAGAATTATTAAAGATTTAACTGATGCGATGAGGGCTCAAGATAAGCAATTATTAAGTGTTATTCGTATGGTTAAAGGAGCAATGCAATTAGAAGAAATTAATCTGCATCGTGAATTAAATGATGAAGAAATAATTGCCGTTGTTGGTAAACAAATCAAGACTCGTAAGGAATCAATTATTGAATTTGAAAAAGGTAATCGTCAAGATTTAATTGATCAAAATAATCTTGAAATAGCAATTCTACAAAAATATATGCCAGCACAATTAAGTGAAGAAGAAGTAATAAACATTATTAATAAAACTTTCGCTGAACTTAATCCAACTGGTGTTAATGATATGGGTAAAATCATGGGGGCAATTACGCCAATATTAAAAGGTAAAGCCGATATGGGTTTGGCAAATCGCATTGTTCGTGAAAAATTAAGTAGCTTATAAAAAAATGGTTCTTAAAAGAGAACCTTTTTTAGTCAAAAGTGCTAAAAAAACATTGTTTTAACTACTAATTTATGATATATTGGTAGTGGCTTTTTCAAATACACACAACATGGATCTAAATACCGTGTGCCGCAAGGTGGATGTTTAGAGTTGAAATGTTGGAGGAAAAAAACAAAAGGAGGAATTTACATGTCAGTAGTGTCAATGAGTTATTTACTAGAAGCAGGTGTTCATTTTGGTCATCAAACCAAAAGATGGAACCCTAAAATGAAAGAGTATATTTTTACTTCAAGAGATGATATTTATATCATCGATTTACAAAAAACAGCAAAAATGATTGAAGAAGCATATAATGCTTTAAAAGCAATTGCTGCTAATGGTGGAAAGGTTCTATTTGTTGGAACACGTAAACAAGCACAAGAAGCAACTAAAGAAGAAGCAACACGTGTTGAAATGTATTATGTAACTGAAAGATGGTTAGGTGGTACATTAACAAATTTTAGAACTATTCGTAAAAGAGTTCACAGATTAGAAGATATTGAAATAATGGAAAAAGACGGAACTTTTGAAGTTTTGCCTAAAAAAGAAGTTATTGGTCTTAGAAAAGAACATGAAAAACTTGAAAAGGTTTTAAGTGGTATTCGTAGCATGATTAAATTACCCGATGCTATCTTTATTGTCGATCCGACTAAAGAAGCAATCGCAATATCAGAAGCAAGAAAATTAAGAATTCCAATTTTTGGAATTGTTGATACTAATTGTGATCCTGATATGGTTGATTATGTTATTCCAGGTAATGATGATGCAATTAGAGCTGTTAAGTTAATTATCGGTGTTATGGCTAATGCTGTTGCTGATGCTAACGGTGGTAAAGTTGTTGATTTCGTTTCTGAAGAAGACCGTAGTAAAGGTGATAATGCTAAAGAAATTATGGAAAAAGCATTAGAAACTGTAAAACGTAAAGAAGAAAGACCAAGAACATACGATAATAATAATGGTTATCGTAAACCTTACGAAAATAACTATCAAAAACCATTAGAAACTAAAATTGAAGTAAAAGAAGAAGTAAAACCAGTTGTTACTGAAGAAGTTGTAGTAAAAGAAGTAGTTAAAGAAACACCAATTAAAAAAGCACTAGCTAAAAAAGCTCTGGTTAAAAAAGTTGTTGTTAAAGAAACTAAAAAAGTAGCTGCAAAACCAGTAGCAAAAGAAGTAGTTAAAAAAGCTCCAGTCAAAAAAGCTGTAGTTAAAAAAGAAACTACTAAAGTAACTGTTAAAGAAAAAGCCATAGTTAAAAAAGCACCAGCTAAAAAAGTTGTTGCTAAAGTAGCTAAAAAAACAGTTAAAAAATAAATGATATACATAAAAACTTATTAATAAGTTTAAAATAGAGACCACAAAGATGATTTTTATTAATCATCTTTAATTTTAGAGAGGGGAATTTGTATGATTAGTGCAAGTTTAGTAAAAGAATTAAGAGAAAAAACCGGAGCAGGAATGCTTGATTGTAAAAAAGCATTAGAAGCAACTGAAGGAAATATTGAATTAGCGATTGATTGGTTAAGAGAAAAAGGTATTTCGAAAGCTGCTAAAAAAGCTGATCGTATTGCTGCTGAAGGAACTGCTGCTATTTTAATAAATGGCGATAATGCGGTTATTGTTGAAATTAATTCAGAAACTGATTTCGTTGCTAAAAACGAAGAATTTAAAGAATTAGTTAATACTATTTTGAATACGATTATGAATAGTACAGCTAATACCGTTGAAGAAGTTTTAACTTTAGCAACGACCGAAGGAACAGTTGCTGATTTAATTATTGCTAAGACTGCTAAAATAGGTGAAAAACTTAGTTTAAGAAGATTTAGTAAAGTTACCAAAACAGCTAGTGAAGTCTTTGGTTCATATATTCATATGGGTGGATCAATTGCTGTTTTAACAGTTGTTGCAAATACCACTGATGAAGTGGCTAAGGATGTTGCAATGCATGCTGCAGCTATGAGACCTACTTATGTAAGAATAAGTGAAGTTTCAACTGATGATGTTGAACATGAACGTGTTATCTTAAGGGAACAAGCTATCAATGAAGGTAAACCTGAAGCTATTGCTTTAAAGATGGTTGATGGTAGAATTCAAAAGTTTTATAAAGAAGTATGCTTAGAAGAACAAGACTTCGTTAAAGATACTGATATAACAGTCGCTACTTATGTTAAAAATAATGGCGGGGTTATTACTAGTATGATTCGTTATGAAGTTGGCGAAGGTATAGAAAAGAAAATATGTAACTTTGTTGAAGAAGTAATGGGACAAGTCAATAACTAAAGAGAATTTATTCTCTTTTTTTATTGATAAATTTAAGATTATGATGTATGATTTAATTATAGTAAAGTATCTTGATGAGTGTAAGGAAAATATTTGATGAAGAAAAAAGGATTTACATTAATTGAATTAATGGCAGTAATAATTATTTTGACGATTATAGCATTAATAACAACACCAAGTGTGTTATCAGCAATTGAAGATGCTAAAAATGGAGCAATTGAAAGAAGTGCAGTTGGATATATTGAAGCGGTTGAAAATTCAGTTGCGAATGACTATATAAATAACGGTGAAGAACCAACGCCTGGTGAATATGCAATTAATTCTTTTGTTGTTTCAGCAAAAGGGACACTTCCATCATCAGGAATCGTTTCACTATCTTTAAATGGGACTGTAGCAACGGCTTCACTATGTATTAGTGAAAAGAAAGTTGATTATGCGAATTCTAATGCTTTTGTTGATAAAACAGGTAGTTGTGATGATATTTCTAATGTAGCAACCCCACCACTACCACTTGCTGATGCTTGCTTTGAATTTGTTGAATCTACAAATACAATTATCGATTACGACCCCATTTGTGGAACCGATGTTGTAGTACCATCAACAATTAATGGAATACCAGTACTTATAATTGACGAGGGTGCATTTTATAATTATGGATTAACGAGTCTATACATATATGATGGTATCAAACAAATTGGTTGGTATGCTTTTGAATCCAATCTTTTAATGAACATTAGGATCCCATCTACTATTACATATATGGCTGATGAAGTATTTAATGATAATTTATTACCAAATGATCAAGCATTTATTTATTCCAGAAATCTAGATACTTCGGTTAATTACGATACGTTAGTTAGCTACGGTGGTGCTTTAAGAGATAATTATATAATTCCGTCTAGTGTAACTACAATTAATGCCTGGGCACTTAGTAATAATTATTCTGATAGCTTGATAATTCCAACAACTGTCGAAAATATTGGTGAAGCCGCTCTTGCTTATAACGATTTAACAGAGATTACTATGAATTCAAATGATATTAGCTTAGGTGACAACTTATTATCTTTTGAAAATGAATATTTTAAAGTTGCTTATTATAGTGGCTTGGCAGGTACTTATGTTGGTACTCAAGAAGGTCCTTGGTCTAAAATATGTACAGACCCAGAAGGATGCGCAATCCCACAATATTGCTTCGATTTTAACGATGAAACACAAACAATCATGGGATATGATAGCGACAATTGTCCATTAGAAGTATTTATTCCGTCTACTATAAATGGATTTCCAGTAGTTAATATTGGAGACAGTGCCTTTTCTGGTACTAATGTAACTGCAATTACTATACCTAGTAGTGTAATGAACATTGGGAGTGGTGCTTTTAGTGATAATAATTTAGATTATATTGATTTTAAATCCTCAAATGTTAATATCAAGAATGATATTGCGACTGCTGGTGATGATTTAGTTTATGATTATCAACATTATGGTGCAGGTCGATACAATGGTGTCGAAAGTGTTGATTTAGAAAGTTTTTACTGGGTATATGAAAATACTGCTAACACAATCGTTAATGGTTGTTATACAATTGATTCTCTAAGAGGTTTTATAACATCTTATAGTTCATCTTGCTCAAAAAGTGTTGTGATTCCATCAATAATTGGAGGTATTACAATAAATGGTATTGATGAAGGAGCTTTTTCATCATTGGGAATGACTAATGTTACACTACCGAACACTTTAAAGAAAATTCGTAAGGATGCTTTCTTAACAAATAATTTAGTAAGCATAACGCTACCAAATAGTCTAACTCAGTTGGATAGTGGTGCTTTTAGTGATAATAATTTAGCATCGATCATAATCCCAGCTTCTTTGACGAAAATATCTGATTACGTATTCTTAGGTAATAATTTAAGCTCAGTAACACTACCGAACACACTTACATCTATAGGCGATGCTGCATTTTCTCATAATGTATTAACAACTATTGCCTTACCAGATTCGGTTAATGAAATAGGGATTGCCGCTTTTGAATATAATAATCTTACTAGTATTAATTTACCTTTCAATTTAAAAAGGATTGAGGAAAGAATGCTCAGTAGAAATAATTTAACAGCTCTTATAATTCCTCAAAATGTTGAATATATCGGATACGGAGCTTTTACTTATAACAATATAACTAATGTTAAAATAGCAGCCACCACTATACAATTTAGTAGTTATATGTTTAATTTTACTAATAATTACTTTTGGTCAAAATTTAATTCAAGTGGAGCAGGAGAATATACTGGTACTCAAGCAGGAAACTGGACTTTTGTTGTACCAACTCAAATTGTTTCTGGTTGTTTTACTTTAAATTCACTTAGTGGATATATAACGAGATATAATGATTCAGTATGTGGAACCGATGTAGTAATACCTTCGATATTATCAACTTATAGCGTTAAAGGTATTGATGATTATGTTTTCTCTGGCTTAGGTTTAACAAGTGTCATATTGCCATCAACAATGCGCGAAATATCTGAATCAGCGTTTTACTCTAATAATCTAACTAGTATTTCGCTTCCGTCAAGTTTATTGATTTTAGGTAATAATGCATTTTCTAATAACTTATTAACAACAGTGACAATTCCTAATACTGTTACTACACTTGGTAGTGACGCTTTTAACTCCAATCTCTTAACAAGCATATCGCTTCCAACAAGCTTGTCAACTTTAAGTGGAGGAGTTTTTTCTAATAACTTATTGACGACAGTAACCATCCCTAATAATTTTGTTAATATTGGTCCTAATGCATTTTCTTATAATAATCTAAGTAGTGTTACTTTACCAAGTAATTTAAATACAATTGATTACAGCGCATTTATGAATAATCTAATTGAAGATATTACGATTCCAAATGGTACTGTTGCAATTAATACAAGTGCTTTTGTTAATAATTATATTGAGAGTTTATCGTTGCCAGATAGTGTAATAACTATTCAAAATGATGCATTTTATGGAAACCAAATATCAAATCTCGTATTATCTAATAAAATGCAAAAAGTTGAATATTCTGTTTTTGATTCAAATTTACTTACAAATGTTGTGATGCCTAATTCAATTACAAAGATTGAAGCAAATGCATTTAGTAATAATACTATTGAAAATATTACTTTTTCAAACAAATTAGTAACCATTGGCAATAGTGCCTTTTATGGTAATGTAATAACAAGTTTATCACTACCCTCAACACTAAAGATTATCGATAGTAGTGCCTTCGAAAATAATCTTATTACCAGCTTAAATGTCCCAAACAGTGTTGAAACAATTGAATCAAGAGCCTTTTATGATAATAAAATTTCAAACTTATCTATCGGTACTAAAGTTTCAATGATTGGTAGTGGAGCATTTAATCTAAATCTATTACCAAATAATCAAGCTTTTATATATATGAGAAATGAAGATGCTTCTATTGATAATACAACTTTAGTTAGTTATGGTGGTGCAAATAAAAACAATGTAACCATTCCTAATGGGACAGTAACCTTAGATGCAAGTTCACTTGCTAGTTGTAACATAAATAGTGTTACATTGCCTTCAACACTTACAGTAATGGGGGAAGCCTCACTAACGGAAAACAACCTTTCCACCATTAATTTTCCAAATAGTTTACTTACAATTGGAGGTAGCGCACTAAGTAATAACGTATTAACGTCAATTAATATTCCAGATACAATTACATCCATAGGCGATAATGCTTTTGCGAATAATTCAATTACTAACTTTGATTTCCCAACAGGAATTAGTATAATTCCTTACGGATTATATCAAAATAATTTAATAACTAATTTAACTATTCCGGCTAATATAACAGCTATTAAATCATATGCTTTTAAAAACAATCGAATCTCTACACTAGTTATCCCAGGCGGTGTTACATTGCTTGAAA
>JBBQFD010000012.1:0-20197 GCA_038321575.1 Bacilli bacterium
CCCTAAAATAACAACTCTTACTTGGTTATAATCAGTATATTTTAAAGCATTAAAGATATCTTCATAAGCTGGATACACTATCTTACTATTATATTCATTTTCAACAAAATCACTTAACTTTTTATAGTATTCCATAGAAAATTCTTCTCTTAAAACTTTATCCCAATTCTTATTTATCATTATAATCACTCAAATCATTCGCTATTTCAACAAATATCGCAATCGACAATTGTTCTGCTCTAACCGTTAAATCAAGTCCATATCTTGATAAAGTTTTAGTGATAATATCTAGATTGTACTTAATTAAATTATTTCTCAGTGTTTTTCTCTTTTGTGTGAAACTATCTCTGATTAACTTAAAAAACATTGGTTTATCTTTAATATCCAGAGTTTGTTCTCTTTTTATTAAAGCAACTACAATACTATCAACATTTGGTTTAGGCATAAATACATTTTTGCTTACATCACTTAATTTGATAATATCAAAATAGTAATTTAAGAATACCGTTAGTGATCCATAACTTTTAGACCCTGGTTTAGCTTTAAGTCGGTCTCCAACTTCTTTTTGAACCATTACTACAATTTTATCAACAGGAATTTCATCTTCAATTAGTTTCATAATAATGGGTGTTGTTATATAATATGGCAAATTAGCAACTACATATAGTTTTTTATAAGATTCTTTTTTAATGACTTTTTTGATATCAGTTTTTAAAAAATCTTCATAAATAACTTCAACATTGGTTTTATCTTCTAATACCTCATCTAAAATTACTTTTAAATTACTATCTATTTCATAACATATAACCTTTTTTGAAACATCACATAGTTTATATGTTAAAGCACCGGCTCCAGGGCCGATTTCAATAACTAAAGTATCCTGATCAACTTCAGATTTATATATTATATTATTAATTGTGTTCTCATCAATAATGAAGTTTTGTCCAAAGCATTTTTTAATATTAAAGTTATGCTTTTCTAACAATTCTTTAATTAGTTTTGGTGAGTATTCCATAATATCACTTCCATTTAATCAATTATACTAAAGATAGTCTTTTATAGCAAGAAAAAAGGGGTTTACCAACCCCATCTTTGAACATTAAATTTTGTATAATGACTTGTTGCATTTTTGACACTTGCTTGTGATTCAAATGCTAAATCCATCCATACTTTTTGATTTATTTTCCATGCCTTTACCATTGTAAAACCGGTATCAAGAACAACTCCGTAGAATGGTTCTATGTAACCGTTATCGATCAAGACAATTGTTCCACATGGAAAGACACTCTTATCGGCCGCTAATACGCGAACCTTTCCGTATATTGTATCAGTATAATATATACCATCACTAATTAAACTAAAGTTTTTCTTTTCTCTAGTAAAGCATGCAACATTGCCAACCTTACTACATCCAGGACAATCCGGACCATATCCAGTTAATGTCCCAGTATAATTTGCTTGCGGTCCCATGCCGACTTCAACTATTTCAGGTATCATTGCTTTTAATGTTCTTTGGGTTACCCCATCAGTAGCAGTATACACAATACCATTTTCGCCTTTAACCATAACATTTTTAGTGTTACTTGGTAATTTATAGTTATATTTGACAACAGTATTATACTCAACAATTTTACTGACAATATTTACATTCATATTTTTACTAGCATTATCAATACTATATGTACTAGTAGTTGTTACTACGTTTCCGTTAACAGAAGTCGCCATAACAATAATAATACTAAGCCATTTACTTACTAATTGTAGTAAATATATATTCATTAATTTTCACCTCATATTAATTGGTTTACAGCTAAAATTGTAACATAATTAGCATTTTAAGTCAAATTGGGAAATAGCGTTTTCGGGTGTTTTCAAAAGTACTTCTTCGGTTGTAATACCTTTAATCTCCGCTATTTTTTGAGCAATCAATAAAATGTTTGCAGGCTCATTTTTTTCACCACGCATTGGCTCTGGGGTAAGATATGGACTATCAGTTTCTAATAACAAGTATTTTATATCTATATTTTTAACAACTTCTTGTAACATTTTAGCGTTTTTAAAAGTAACAACGCCACCTATTCCTAATTTAATTCCTAAATTAGTTAGTTGTCTTGCCATTTCTAAATCCCCACTATAACAATGCATAACAACCTTCATTCCTTGATAATGATTATCTTTTAATATTTGAACAACATCAGCTAGTGAATCACGACTATGTATGACAATTGTTTTATTATGTTTTTTAGCGAGCTCTATTTGCTTAATAAAAATAATCTTTTGTATTTCTTTTGTCTCAGGATGCCAATGATAATCGAGTCCTATTTCACCAATTCCTACTATTTTAGGATCATCTAGGTTTTTATCAATGAAATCAAGGGCTAGTGTTATATCATCATTTATTTCATTCGGATGAATACCAAGGGTCCCATAGATATTACTGTAGTTATGACACAATTCTAGTAATTCCTTGTTTTTTAAATGGGTGCTACCGCTAGTAATCATGATATTGTTACCCATTTTAGCAATTACTTCATTTAAGTCAGAATAGTCATCAATTGACAGATGACAATGTGTATCTATCATCATTTATATCACCAAAAAAATTATACCATATTTGGTATAATTTTTCTTGATTAATTATTCTTTTCTGCTATTTCTGCTAATTTGATTTCTTTGTCAATTCTAGCAAATAGTGGGGTTGGATCATTAAGTTTTAATCCTACATCTAAACCATTAAAGCCTTTTATTGAATTCATATCATTATGTAAAGTATTTAATTGACTAAATATTGCTTCACTTGTTTCTGGTAAAAAGGCTTGTAATAATACTGCTCCGTGGCGAATCGCTTCTAATAAATTATATAAAACAGTCGCTAAACGGTCTTTGTTGGCAGCATCTTTTGCTAAAACCCACGGTGTTGTATCATCAATGTACTTATTACTGTGTCTAAATATTTCAAAAATATCATCAATAGCATCAGCAACGTGTAATGTATTCATATGTTCCTCTACTTTTACTGGTGTTGATTGAACTAGTTTTTTAAATTCTTCATCAATTTCTTCAAATTTATTTGGTGCAACTACGATTCCATCAAAATACTTTTGTGACATTGCAATCGTTCTATTAACTAAATTACCTAAAATATTAGCTAAATCGGAATTAATACGATCAATTAACAATTCATGAGTTAATGACCCATCATTACCAAATGGTATTTCATGCAATAGATAATATCTAACAGCATCAACACCAAATAAATCAACTAAATCATCAGCATATATAAGATTACCTTTTGATTTACTCATTTTATCAGTACCCATTAGTACCCATGGATGACCAAATACTTGTTTTGGTAATTCTAAATCTAAGGCCATTAACATAATCGGCCAATATAACGTATGAAAACGTAAAATATCTTTACCAATTAGATGAACATTTGCTGGCCAATACTTGTTGAATTCTTCTGAACTTTCTCCTTCGGGATTATATCCTAAAAAAGTAATATAATTGCTTAAAGCATCAATCCAAACATATACAACATGCCCTGGATCGAAGGTTACAGGCACGCCCCAAGTAAATGACGTTCTTGATACACAAAGGTCTTGTAACCCTGGTTTTATAAAGTTATTTACAATTTCATTCTTACGACTTTCCGGTTGAACGAATTCTGGATGACTATTTATATGATCTTCGAGTCTTTTCGTATATTTACTTAGTTTAAAGAAGTAAGCTTCTTCACTTTCCATATGAACAGGGCCTCCACAATCAGGACATTTAGTATCTACTAACTGTGCTTCTGTAAAGAATGACTCACAAGCTGTACAATACCATCCTTCGTAGCGACTTTTATAGATATCGCCTTGATCATATAGACGTTTAAAAATCTTAGCAACTATTTCTTTGTGCTCAGAGTCGGTTGTTCTAACAAATTTATCATAGCTTGTATTCATTATATCCCAAATACGTCTTATTTCTAATGAAACAGCATCAACATAGGCTTGTGGTTCTAAATTGCTATTCTTTGCCTTTTCAGCTATTTTTTGCCCGTGTTCATCAGTTCCAGTTTGGAAATACACATCATAACCGGTTAATCTTTTATAACGAGCAATTGAATCCGCTAAAACAATTTCATATGTATTACCAATATGTGGCTTAGCCGATGCATAAGCAATTGCTGTTGTAATATAATATTTTTCTTTCATATAATCACCTTCTAATAATATAGCATATATAACGATATTCTTCAATATCAATAAAAAGACCACTAATTACTTAGGTAGTCTTTTTGATTGATTTTTCTAATAACTCTAAAAACTCAATTAAATAGTAAATAAAGTGTTTATCAAGTTTAGTTATGTCTAACGTTACTAATAAACGACCAAATTTCATTGAAAAGCGAAACATTTGTGATATTTTATATGTTTCGACAAACAGTTTTTCACCATTTAACCTTACTGCGAGTTCTTTACTAATCATTATTTCAATATGCTCTTTCGATTGGTTAATCTTGTTTACACCTATTTTATGAGCTAACTTTTCGAACCACTCTTGATACATATATATTGTCATTTCTTCATTTATAGTGCCAAAACGATCTTCAATTTCATTTTTGACTGCTTGTAAGCTAGCGTATGAGTCAATCATATTGATTTTCTTATGTATTTCAATCTTAAGTTCTTCATCCATAACGTAATTACTATCAATACTTGTTGCGACATTAATTAAAGGTGGTGCTTCGCTAGCAACCTCCTCAATGACTGTTTCACCCTTTAGTACTTGAATTTCTGCATTTAACATCCTTAAAAATAATTCAATCCCAACAGCATCAACAAATCCTGCTTGTTCACTACCTAAAATGTCGCCTGCACCACGAATTGACAAATCACGCATAGCAATTGCAAATCCACTGCCTAATTCCGTAAACTCTTTGATAACTTTTAGACGTTTTGTAGCTATTTCTGTAAGAATTTTGCCAGGATTGTACATTAAATAACAATAAGCAATCTTATTACTACGGCCGACTCGCCCTCTAATTTGATACAATTGCGATAAACCAAAATTATCAGCATCAATTATTATTAATGTATTGGCACTTGGAATATCAATTCCAGTCTCAATAATGGTTGTACAGACCAAAACATCATACTCGCGGTTAACAAATTTTACCATGACGTTTTCTATTTCACTTTTACCCATCTTGCCATGAGCAGAAATGACCCTTGCATCTGGTACTAATCTTGAAATTTCAGCTACTTTAGTTGGCATATCACGTACAGAATTATACAACATGAATATTTGTCCGTGACGAGACAGTTCTTTATAGATAGCATCCTTAATTATTTGATTGTTTTCTGCTAAAACATAGGTTTGAATAGGATATCTGTTTATCGGTGGTGTTTCGATTAATGATAGACTGCGGATACCTGATAAAGACATCTGAATAGTCCTAGGAATTGGTGTTGCTGATAAAGTTAAGACATCAATATTAGTTTTATATTGTTTTACTTTTTCTTTATGCTTAACACCAAACCTTTGTTCCTCATCTACCACCAATAATCCTAAGTTTTTATAGATTATATCATCACTTAATAGTCTATGTGTACCAATTACAATATCTATAGTCCCTTTTTCAATACCACTGATTATTCGTTTAGTTTCCTTGGTTGTTACGAATCTATTTAAAATAGCAACGTTAACTGGGAATGATTTAAAGCGCTCAATGGCATTATTATAGTGTTGTTTA
The DNA here is from genome assembly GCA_038321575.1 of Bacilli bacterium. Lineage (GTDB taxonomy): Bacteria > Bacillota_I > Bacilli_A > RF39 > UBA660 > JBBQFD01. The sequence goes on from JBBQFD010000012.1 coordinate 5,744, forward strand.
GATAAGATAGTAGTTGGGCACAGAAACATGACTTGTTTACCCGATAAAATAGCCTTAAACATCGCTCTAAAAGCTACTTCAGTTTTGCCAAAACCAACATCACCGCATAGTAAGCGATCCATCGGATGAGAACTTTCCATATCTTTCTTTATTTCTTCTGTAACCTTCAATTGATCGATAGTTTCAACATAAGGAAACTCTTTTTCAAAAGCAATTTGTTCTTCGTCGTCTTGTGCAAACGAAAACCCTTCTTTTGCTTCTCTTTCAGCATATAACTTTAATAACTCACCAGCAATATTCTCAACTTTCCTTTGAACTCGTAATTTTGTTTTCTCCCATTCAATACTTCCTAGTTTACTTATTTTAGGAATAGCTCCATCACCAACTGAATATTTGGTTATATAGTCGATTTTTTCAACTGGAATATACAATTTATCGCCATCTCGGTACTCAACTTGTAAATAATCCTTATTTAATCCGTTTTTTGATATCGTTTTGATACCATTGTACCTTCCAATACCATGGACTGAATGAACAACATAATCGCCAACGCTTAATTTGCTAATATCGCGTATTTTAATACCTATTTTAAAATTAGTTTTGTAAACATTGGTTGTTTCTTTTTTATTAAAAATTTCTTTTTCACTAATAACAATAAGATTCTTATATATAAACCCTTCTTTAATTTGTTTCATAATAATATTAATTTTATTGGGAAATATTTCATTTTCATTAGTTATAAACACATTAGGGTTGTCGAGGGCTTCAATAATTTTGTTTATCTTATATTTGTTCGACAAACATATAACAACTTGCTTATCAGGCGCCAAATAGCCATTTAATCGCTTATTTATTGCTTCATTATTACCTGTAAATGGTTCTATTTCACTTGACGTATAGTTTTCTGTATCGCCTAAACCTTTAATTGCATTATCGAAGTTCATAAGAAATAATTCGTTTTTTGGCTTTATATCATAAAAATCATGCATATATAACTGACTTTTATCACCATTTATACTTACATTATAATTAAATATTTCTTCTACAAGTAATCTATTACTTACTTCAATTTGATTATAATCATCATATACAACTAAAGCATTGGTAACATAGTTATTAATATTAGCAACTTCTCCATATTTAATAATATCTTTTTGACTAAAACTATTAGTTTGATCGCTAATTAGAAATTCCGTATTGGGAAAAACTGTTATATTATCAATGTTTTCTTTGGTTAATTGACTATCCAAATTGAATATTCTGATAGATTCAATTGTATCGCCCCAATATTCAATGCGAACTGGATTTTCAGTGTTATTAGGGAAAATATCTACAACAAAACCACGAATGGCAATTTCCCCTGTCTTGTTAACAACTGTTTCTCTTGTATAACCAAGTAAAAATAAGTCTTCGATTAATTTGCTGATGGAATATTCCTGATTTATTTTAATTACAATTTTCCTGTTATTAAATAACGCCGGTTGAGGTAAATAACGAAGATATCCCATTAGATTTGTAATTATAATCTTTTTGCTGTTATTTGTTAGATTATTCAATGTTTCTAATCTCGTAGTTTTCAATTCTGGACTTATTGCTAATGCTTCACTAGTTAAAAAATCATCCATGGGAAATAATAAAACGTCGCTTGTATAGTTAATTAAGGATTGGCAATAGTTGTTGGCTTCATATAAAGAACTAGTTAATAGAACAATTGCTTTATCGTTGTTTATATAGTGATTATATATATATAAACTTTTCAGTTCTTTAGTTAAACCAATAACACTAATTTTTTTAGTTTCATTAGTTATAAATAATTCGGTAAATAAACCCATACTATACCCTCCTTTATACACTAAAAGTGATACTTTGCAGTACCACTAGTTATTATTGTATTTATTCATTAAGTTTTCAAACGATAATGTGAAATAATCACTTATAATATTTGTGGCGATATTAGTGATATCTTCAATTATTTTCTTTTCATCATCATTAAATTTCCCTAAAACGTAATCTTTGACATCACCAACTTTAGGATTAGATATCCCTATTTTGAGACGTTTATACTCTTCAGTACCAAGATGGTTCTCAATATCGTTAAGACCATTGTGACCACCGCTTGACCCTTTAATTTTAAGCTTAAAGTGACCAATTTCAAGATCAAGATCATCTTGAATAATCAATATATCATCAGTAGTTATTTTGTAAAAATCAACAAATCTTTTAACTACTTCGCCTGATAAATTCATAAACTTTTGTGGCTTTAATATAATTACTTTTTCACCATTTATTTTAGTTTCTAAAAATGAACCATCAAATTTCATCTTATCAAAAGTAAGATTGTTCTTTAAGGCATAGTGATCAACGATTATAAATCCAGCATTATGCCTTGTATTAGTATATTGGCGTCCTGGATTTCCTAAACCAACTATTAGTTTCATATAATCACTCCTTTTTTTATATTATGATATTCATTATAAACTTCATTTTTACTTATTTTTCTTTCTTTAGCAACTATTTTTATAGCTTCCATATCTTTGTATCCTTCTTTGATGTATAAGTTGACATGTTGGATTATCGTCAACTCATCGTAACTAATATCTTCCTTATTGCCTTCAATTACAATAACTATTTCACCCTTTACGTTTTTTGTTTGTTCAATTATGTTTGAAACAGTGTCTCGGTAGACTTCTTCAAATTTCTTACTTATTTCCCGGGAAATACTAATTGAGCGATTTCCTAATATTTCTAAGATGTTTTCAAGGGTTTTAGTCAGGCGATGAGGTGATTCATAAAAAATGATTGTGGCTTTTTCTTTTTTTAAATTTTCTAGTTCATTTTTTCTTTTTGTTTCCTTATTACTTAAAAATCCATAAAAAATAAATGGCATTGGTGTTAGCCCAGACATTGTAAGTGCAGGAATTAACGCTGTTGCACCTGGCAAACTAACAACATTGTAACCCTCAGCAATAACAAAGCGAGCTAACTCATAACCGGGATCACTAATTACTGGAGTTCCGCGATCGGTTACTAGCCCAACGTTTTCACCGTTTTTTAGATATGTTATTATTTTGTTTTTATTAGTTATTTCATTATGTTCATGATTAGCAATTAATTTCTTCTTTATTTCTAAATGATTAAGTAATTGAGCCGTTACTCTTGTGTCTTCTGAAAAAACAACTGCGACTTCACCTAAAATTTTAATTGCGCGCAAGGTTATATCTTCCATATTACCAATTGGCGTTGGAATTAAATATAAAGTTGCAGTATTATTGTAACTTTTTTGAGACATGATATCACCCTATTCAAAATATTTTTTTATCTGTTCTGTATATTCACCATTTTTATCGTGGCTATATATAGGATTAAGGATTTTTAAACCTGGTTTCCCGTTTTTTCGACCTTCAACCAGCAATATATTAGCATCTTTATCACTTTTAGGATACACTAATTGAATTTTTTTAGGTTCAATGTTATTAATACGCATTAATTCAATAATTTCTACCAAACGGTCTGGACGGTTAACCATCGCTATAATACCATTATTTTTTAAGAGTTTTTTACTTATTTTAAAGATATCATCTAAATTTAACATGACTTCGTGTCGGGCAATAGTCTTATATTCGCTATCATTTATATTTGAATTTTCATTTACTTTAAAAAAAGGTGGATTACACATAATAATATCGAATGAGTCTGTTTCCCACGTGTCATATATTATCTTAATATCTCCATTTATAATGTTAATTTGTTTGCCAAGATTATTTATATCAACGCTCTTAATTGCAAGATCAAAAACATCCTTTTGTATCTCAACACCGGTTATTAATGCGTCAGTTTTAGTTGATAAGATCAGTGGTATTGGTGCGTTACCGCAGCCAATATCAAGAATTCTCTTTGTTGTTAAATTTAAAGTAACAAAGTTAGGTAAAAGTATTGAATCTAAAGAGAAATTAAACATTTGTGTGTTTTGTAAAATCTTGAGGTTTTTGTACCCTAATAAGTAATTAATTTCTTCCATTTTAGTTTATTTTTTCCTCAATTACGCCAATTTCTGGCACACTAACTCTGACTTTCTTTTGAAGGATATCTAGACCTATTACAACACCTTCACCTTTAGCAGTTTTATAGTTACTGCCGATATTCGGTAAGTCTTGTCGACATTCTTTATAACATTCATCTTCATATTTTAAACAACATAACAAACGACCACATAATCCATTAATTTTAGTTGGATTTAGAGCTATATTTTGATTTTTTGCCATGTTAATTGATACTGCATCAAAATCATTTAAGAATTTATTACAACATAAGCAACGCCCACAAGGACCTACCCCACCGACTTCTCTTGCTTTATCGCGAACGCCTACTTGTCTAAGTTCTATTCTGGTGTGATATATCGACGCTAATTCTTTAGCCAAAGCTCTAAAATCAACACGATTATCTGACAAAAAATGAAACATCAGTTGTGATCTATCAAAAGTATACTCTGCTTTAATCACTTGCATGTTTAATTTATATTTTTCTACTAATTCACGACACTTTTGAGTGGCGGTTTTAGCGTCCTTTATATTTTCAAGATAATCTTCGTAATCCCTTTTACTTGCTATTCTAATTACATACTTTAATGGCCCATGTAATTTTTCTTCCGCTAATTTTGTAATATCTGTTTCGACAAAACCGAATTGGACACCTCTTTCAGTTTCAACGATAACTTGATCGCCTTTTCTTATATCTAAGCGATCAGGCGAGAAATAATATATTCTTGTTTTTATATCAAAAGATACACCTACTACATCAAACATTGTTGGTTCCTCCTTCAAACATAATAATTAATTTATCCATTAAAAGATTATTATTAATATTAGTTTTGATTTTTTCCTTTAGTTTAAGAATTGCTTTAAGTTTATCACAAATATCATTAACATTGTTTTTTTCTGCTATGATTTTTATATTTTCTTTACAATTTATGAAAGTCTCTACCTCAGCATTTAACAATGAATTCAATATGTCTTTATAGTATAATGTCATGATTTCAAAACCGACTAACAATAAATCCTTATCAACAAAATAATTATTCCAAATTTTTTGTAAGTATAAATGGGTGTCTTTCTTATTTTCTTCATAATAATTTATAAAGTTGGTAACTTTGTTCAATATTTCAACTATTTTTTCATTATTAAATTCCTTGGTTTGGCGGTTATTGTTTAAAATATTTTTTATATTCATTAATGTTTGCTCATCATCTGATAACTTGGTATCCGTTGCAATTTTCGCAAAAGGAATCAATTGACAACGACTACGTATTGTTTCGATAATTTGATAGATATTATCCGTAATTAAAATAGCCACAATATTATCCTCTGGTTCTTCTAAAAACTTTAAAATTGAATTAGCAGCTTGATCATTCAAACATTCAGCATTATTAATTACGTAAACTTTTTTATCACTTTCAACAGCTTTTTTGCTAAACTCTTTTTGTAAATCAGACAGTTGGTCTTTTTTAATCCATAATCCGTCTGGATTAATAATTTTTATTTCTGGGAAATTACCACTAGCAATTCTCGTGCAATATTTACAATTATTGTCACTACCTATTTTATAGTGATGCTTAGGGCAGAGTAAATACTTTGCAAAAGCTAATGCCATTTCTTCTTTATTTATATAGCCATTGCTTTCAAAAAGATAAGCATGTGAAAAGCGGCCTTTTAATCCTGCATTATATAGCATTTTATAAGCGATTGGTTGAATATTTTTATATTCTTCTAACATCTTCTCACCTCTTATGCTCTATGATATTGTTTTTCTGTCCTCTAAAGCCATTTCTAGTGTTAGAGCGTCAATATATTCCATATCTGCTCCAAGTGGTACTCCGTGGGCTATTTTTGATACTATAACACCCATGCCTGATATCTTTTTTAATATATATAAAGCGGTTGTTTCTCCCTCGATACTAGGTGAAACAGCAATTATTACTTCTTTTGTTTCTTCATCTTTAATTCTTTTAATTAAAGAGTTTATGTTTATATCATCTGGATTTTTACCATCTAAAGGTGATATGAGACCTCCTAATACATGATATGTTCCATGGAAACTACCAACTTTTTCAAGTGATATAACGTTTTTGGGTGATTCTACCACACATATTGTGTGATGATCACGAGATTTGTCTTTACATATTTCACATAAATCATTTTCAGATAAACTATTACATCTACTACATCTCATAATTTTTGTCTTTACATCTTTAATAGATTCAGCAAACAATATTGTAATGTCATCGTCTAGTTCAAGTGACGCTAAAGCCAGCCTTTCAGCTGTTTTCTCACCAATACCTGGTAATTTTTTATAACATTCAATTAGATTCTTAATTGTTTTTGGATAATTCATATTAAAATAACCCCGGCATTCCTTGTGTGTATTTGCCAAGTTTTTGTTCAATATCAGCATTAATCTTTTGATTTGCATCTTTTAAAGCTATTATTAACATATCTTGTACCATTTCAATCTCTTCTTTATCTAATTGATCTTTATTGATATTAATAGTAGTTACTTCTTTATTTCCCATAACTTTAACGGCTACAAAAGATGATTTTCCTTCATAAACAGTATTATTAATAGCTTCTTTAGCGCTCATCATTTCTTTTTGTAATTGTTGGGCTTGTTTCATCATTGCTTGGATATTCATATATATCCCTCTTTTCTATTTATAATTAACTATATTCCCAAACATGTTAGCAATCTCATCATCATTTTTTATTTTATTTGATTCCGCTTGTTTTTTGGCGAATATTTGAATATTAACTGCTTCTTCAATATATTTGTATTGTTTAGTTTTAGAATTAAATTCTTTTTTAATCGTGATCCATTCATCAGCGTTTACAGCGATTACCTTAAATTTATTATCACATATTTTACCAATAGCATCTTCGATTAATAATAAATTATCGTTAAAAGTTTCTGCAGAAAATTTATCGTTAAAAACATATATTAATTGATTGTTACCACAGGCTTTTAACTCTCCATCTAAAATTAAAGTAGCCACTTTAGAATATTTTGGGTTCAAAATCATAGTTCTGATTTCATCTAATGCGAGTTTTGTTTCGCACATTTTTTTCTTATTAAAATCAGCTAGCGCATTATTGATTCTAAGCTCTTTAATTCTGTTAAAATCATCCAAATCAGGAGTTTGGGGTTCTGTTTTTTGAGTTAGTAACTTACTATCGTTTTTTTTGTTTTCAGGTATTTCATTAATAGTTTTTTCCTTTATATTAGTTGGTATTTTAACATCATTTGGTGTTTCTGTATCTATAACACTAACTACTTGCTTTATTGGTAATTCTTCGTTACTTAATTGAATCAATACCAATTCCATAATAATCTTAGGATTATTAGAATTTTTCATATCAATAAGCGAACTATTAAACGTTTGAATTAGATTCAATAATTTACTAGCGCTAACATTGTCACTCAATTCTTTGTATAAATCTGTATCATCACTTATTTCACCAAAATAATTTGGAACAGTTTTATATAAAAGTATATTTCTAAGAAACATAATAATTTCATCAGTCAATTTTGAGAAATTTTTACCGTTTGAATTATATTTTTCTAAATTCTGAAAAAGAAATTTTAATTCGTTTTTTAAAATAGCATCAATAAATTCTTTTAATTCATTTTGCGTTAATGTACCGTTAACTTCGTGTACATCATTAAGCGTTATCCTTTCATCAGCATAAGCTGATGATTGATCTAAAACACTAATAGAATCACGCATACTACCATCTGACAATCTTGCAATTTCCATTAAAACTCTATCTTCCACGATGAATTTCTCACCATTAGCTATTTTTTTAAGGTTATTTACGATTTTTTGATCACCTATCTTCTTAAAATCAAAACGTTGACATCTAGATAGGATGGTTACAGGTATTTTTTGGGGATCAGTAGTCGCTAATATGAATATTACATGTGCTGGCGGTTCTTCTAAGGTCTTTAAAAGGGCATTAAACGCTCCAATTGTCATCATATGGACTTCATCTATAATATAAATTTTATATTTGCTAGTAGCTGGCACTAAATTTACTTTACTTTTCAGTTCTCTTATCTCATCTACCCCATTATTTGATGCAGCATCGATCTCAATTATGTCTGTTGTTTGTCGTTTGTCAATTTGTGTACAACTGACACACTTATTACATGGTAAAAGATCATTTAATTCTGTGCAATTGATGGTTTTTGCCAAGATTTTAGCTACACTTGTTTTTCCAGTTCCTCTTGGGCCGGCAAACAAATAAGCATGATTCAACTTATTGTTTAATATTTCGTTTTTTAATGTCTTTATAATTACATCTTGTCCAGTTACTTCATCGAAATTATTAGGTCGATATTTCCTATATAATGCTTGATACATTCTAATCGCCTCACAGTAATATAATTATAACATTATTGATTATATAATAAAAGGAATTAATTTTTATTAATTCCTTTTATCTTTGAAAAAATTCTTAAGTAATTTTTGTGATTTCTTGTCACAGATTCCCTTTAAAACTTTAACATTGTGATTATTCTTCTTATTTTCAAATATATTTTCAATACTGTTAATAAAACCAAATTTTGTACTATCGCTGGCGTAAACTAGTTTACTAATTCGTGATTGAATAATTGCTCCCGAACACATTAAACACGGTTCTAATGTAACATATAATGTACAATCGTCAAGATGCCAGCTTTTTAATTTACGACAAGCCTTCTCAATTACAATGATTTCTGCATGTCTAGTTGCCATTTGTTTAACCTCTTTACTATTATGTGCACGAGCTATTATCTTATTATCCTTAACAATAACGGCGCCAACGGGTACATCCCCTTGATTAAACGATATTTGTGCTTCTTTCAAAGCTTCTAACATATATTTTTCTTCCATATTATCTCCACTCATAAAAAAAGACACACACATATAGAGGATCTTATGGCTGCTACCTTCCGATCCTGACCAGGTTTGAACGTACATGTTGTGTCATCTACAATATATAACATTTGAAGAATTTAATCAATGTTTCACGTGAAACATTGATTTTAGTTTAATCTTTCATTTAATATCTATGTTTCACGTGAAACATAGATATTATTTAATTTAAGCAATTGATTGAAGTGATTTATTCAATGTTTCACGTGAAACATTGAATAATATTATTGCCCGGGAAATATATGTGCTATGTTTCACGTGAAACATAAAGAAAAACAGCAAATGCTGTTATTCTTCGTCTTTTTTAATAGTAGCAACCGTACTAACTTTTTGATCTTCTTTTAAATTAATCAAACGAACACCTTGTGCTACACGTCCAGTTGTTGATACTTGTTCTAACGGTAACCTAATTACAATACCGTTATTGGTGATAATCATTAGATCCTCGTCACCATGAACAGACTTGAATGAAACAATACTACCGTTTTTCGGCGTTATATTGAGAGCTTTAACACCCTTACTTCCACGGTGTGTAATACGATATTCTTCTTTATCAGTCTTTTTACCATAACCTTTTTCAGTTACGACCAATATTTCTTGTCCTAATTCCGCAATTTCACATCCAACAGCTATACCTTCACCGTCCATTTCGATTCCTTTGACACCGGCAGCACTACGGCCCATTACTCTTATTTCGTTTTCTTCGAAACGAATCATGCGCCCGTTTGATGATGCAATTAATATTTCATTTGTCCCAATTGTCTTTTTAACAGCGATCAATTGGTCATCATCTTTTAAAGTAATTGCAATTTTGCCACTAGTTCTTATGTTATCAAACTCATCTAACTTGGTACGTTTTACCAAACCATTTTGTGTACAAAATACAATGAAGTCTTTGTTATCAGTTGCTGACACTTTAAGCATTACTTTTACCACTTCGTCTTTCTCAATTGGTAATAAATTAACAATTGGCAAACCTTTTGATTGACGATTGTATAAAGGAACTTCATAGCCTTTAACACGATATACTTTACCTTTATTTGTAAAGAATAGTAAGAAGTCATGGGTTGTCATTGAAGTAAGATTTTCAACAAAATCTTCTTCATTTGTTGTCATTCCTTTAACACCTACACCACCACGATTTTGTGATTTGTATGTTTCGCTGGTAATTCTTTTTATATATCCTTTGTTAGTCAATGTAATGACAATATCTTCAACGGGAATTAATGATTCATCTTCGATAAAATCTATTGCTGACATATCAATTTCCGTTCTTCTTTCATCACCATATTTGTTTTTAATTTCAATTGATTCTTCTTTAATTATGTTTAAAATTCTAATTTCACTAGCTAATATCTCAGATAAATCCTTAATTATTGCTAATAATTCTAATAATTCTTCTTCGATTTTTTCTCTTTCGAGCCCTGTTAAACGACGTAATTTCATTTCAAGAATAGCTTTTGCTTGTAAATCAGTTAAATTAAATCTAGCTATTAATTGATTAACTGCATCGTCATCTGACTTGGCTTTTTTTAACAATTGAACGATTTCATCAATGTTATCTAAAGCAATCTTTAATCCTTCTAAGATATGTTGACGACTATTTGCTTTTTCTAAATCAAATTTAGTACGTCTTACAATAACTTCTTTTTGATGATCTAAATATTTTTCAAGTATTTCTTTTAATGACAATACTTTTGGTTGACCATCTACTAAGGCTAGCATATTTATACCATATGACATTTGTAAGGTTGTATGTTTAAATAAATTGTTTAATATTACATTCGGATTACAGTCGCGACGTAACTCTATGACTACTTTTATGCCTTCACGATTAGATTCATCTCTTAAATCTGTAATTCCATCGATAATTTTATCTCTAACTAAATCAGCAATTCTTGTAATTAATACTGATTTATTTACTTGATATGGAATTTCAGTTATAACAATCCTTTTTTTACCACTTTCCATGTCCTCTATTTGAGCTTTGGAACGGATGGTAATAATTCCCTTGCCCGTCTCATATGCTCTTTTAATGCCGCTATTACCTAGAATAGAGGCCGCTGTAGGAAAGTCCGGACCTTTTATATAACTCATTAATTCATATACTGTAATGTTTGGGTTTTCAATTAATGCAATTAATCCGTCAATTACTTCACCTAAATTGTGAGGTGGAATATTAGTTGCCATCCCAACAGCAATACCCGTTGTTCCGTTAACTAATAGATTAGGAAATCTTGACGGTAAAACAACCGGTTCTCTTTCGCTACCATCAAAATTATCAACAAAATCAATCGTATCTTTATTAATATCACGAATCATTTCACTAGTAATTTTAGACATTTTAGCTTCAGTATAACGCATTGCTGCGGCACTATCTCCATCAACGGAACCAAAATTACCGTGACCATCAACTAGCATATATCTAATTGAAAAGTTTTGCGCCAAACGCACTAAAGCTTCATATACGGATGTATCACCGTGTGGATGATATTTACCTAAAACATCCCCGACAATTCTCGCACATTTACGATATTGTTTGTCTGGCATTAATCCAAGTTCATACATTGAGAATATAATACGACGATGAACTGGTTTAAAACCATCTCTAACATCGGGTAAGGCACGTGAAACAATTACGCTCATTGCATAATCTAAAAATGATTTTTCTATCTCTTCAGGGAGATTAATATCTTTTAAATTTTCTGCCATTGTTGCCTCCTACACATCTAGATTTTGCACATACTTAGCATTTAATTCAATAAATTCACGACGAGGTTCAACTTCTTCACCCATTAATGAATCTAATACTTGATCTGCTTGCATTGCATCTTCAATTGTAACTCTTAGTAATGTTCTGTTTTCAATATTCATGGTTGTTTCCCATAATTGTTCAGGATTCATTTCTCCTAAACCTTTATATCTTTGAATTTCTTTTTTAGTGTCTTCCGGCAAGGTTTTTAAATAATCACTTAGTTGTTCGTCTGAATATACATATTTAATTACTTTGCCATAACTAATTTTATACAATGGTGGTTGCGCAATATATATGAAACCTTGTTCAACCAAGGGTTTAAAATATCTATAAAAGAATGTCAACAATAGAATTCTAATATGCGCGCCATCAACATCGGCATCGGTCATAATAACTATTTTGTGATATCTCAACTTAGCAATATCAAATTCTTCACCAATTCCTGTACCAAATGCGGTAATCATCGATCTTATTTCATTATTCACTAATATCTTATCTAAACGGGCTTTTTCAACATTTAAAATTTTACCGCGTAATGGTAATATTGCTTGCGTTTTACTATCTCTTCCTTGTTTAGCAGAACCACCTGCAGAATCTCCTTCGACAATATATATTTCTGAGATTGTGGCATCTTTACTTGAACAATCTGCTAATTTACCTGGTAAGCTTGATATTTCTAAAACACTTTTTCTTCTTGTTAACTCTCTTGCTTTTTTAGCAGCTAAACGAGCTCTTGATGCCGTCATTGATTTATCAATTATTATTTTAGCGGCTTCGGGGTTTTCCATTAAATATCTTTCAAAACCCTCACTAAAAACAGTATCAGCAATTTTTCTGATTTCACTATTACCTAATTTTGTTTTAGTTTGACCTTCAAATTGTGGATCAGGGTGTTTACAAGAAATAATCATTATTAATCCTTCTTGAACATCTTCACCGGTTAATGATTCCTCTTTATCTTTTAGCATACCGTATTTTTTAGCATACGTGTTTATTACTCTTGTTAAAGAGCGTTTTACTCCTTCTTCGTGTGTCCCGCCTTCGATGGTATTAATATTATTACAAAAAGAGTAAACATTAGAAGTGTATCCTGAATTATATTGCAATGCGACTTCAAGTGAGACGTCGCCTTCACAACCATTAATATCAATGATTTTTTCATGAATAGGCGTACGATTTTTATTTAGCATCGCTACATATTCACTAATGCCGCCCATTGATAAGAACTCTTCTTTTCTTTTTTCTTCGCGGTCATCAATTAAAACTAATTTTAAACCTTTATTTAAGAATGATAACTCTCTTATTCTTGTTCTTAAAAGATCGTATTCAAAAACGATTGTTTCAGTAAATATTGTGGGATCTGGTTTAAAGGTAACCGTTGTTCCAGTTCTTTCAAGATCACAAGTATCTACTACCGACAATTTATTGGCAGTATGTCCACCATTTTCAAAACGAATAAAATGCACTTCACCTTTATGATAAACTGTTACTTCTACCCATTCACTTAAGGCATTTACAACACTGGCACCAACACCATGTAGACCTCCAGAAACTTTATACCCGCCACCGCCAAACTTACCGCCGGCATGAAGAATAGTGTACACAGTTTCAACTGTTGATAATCCGGTTTTTTGATGAATGCCGGTTGGAATACCACGACCGTTATCTTTAACAGTAACTGAATTATCGTTATTAATACTGACTTCAATATTATTACAATATCCTGCCAAAGCTTCATCAATAGCATTATCGACTATTTCCCATACTAAATGGTGTAATCCTCTGCCGCTAGTTGTTCCTATATACATACTTGGTCTTTTTCTTACAGCTTCTAAACCTTCTAATACTTGAATATCAGAAGCATCATAATGTTGTTTTTTTTCTTCCATTTATTTCACCTTTTCTATTTTACTGAGTTGACCATTTTTAATCTGAAATATTTGTGCCTGTTTTATTATTGATTGATCAATGTCTTTTAAATCAGTTGTCGTAATTATAGTTTGGATATTTTTATTTATATATTTTAAAAGATTATTTTTTTTGATATCATCTAATTCACTAAATACATCATCAAGCAGTAAAATTGGACTTGTTTCGCGATATTGTTTAAAAATATCTATTTCTGATAATTTTAAAGCTAATACTGCTACTCTTTGTTGACCTTGTGAACCAAAGTTTTTTATATTTAAATCATTTAGATAAAACTCAAAGTCATCGCGGTGTGGGCCAACTAGTGTTGTTCCAAATTTAAGTTCACTATTATAAATGCTGGCAAACTTTTCTTCTAATTTTTTTTTAATTTCATCTTTGTTAAAATCAATAAGATCTGGATATGGTTTATACTCTATTCTAAAACCACTATCATTGGTAATGTTTTCGTATATTTTTGAGCAATTAGAATTTACTTTATCAATAAATTTTTTACGCATACGATATATTATTATGGCTTTATCAATTAAATAATTTGTTAGAATTGACAAATAATTCTCATCATTTTTGATTTCTTTGCTTACTTTTTTTAAGTAATCATTTCTCATCTTTAACAACTTATTATAATCAGTTAGGACATTTAGATAATTACTATATAATTGGCTTAATTCTAAATTTATGTATCTTCTTCTTTCGATTGGCGAACCTTTTATTAAATCTAAATCTTCAGGATAAAATATAATGATATTCATTTTTGAAATGTAATCACTTACTTTTTTAATTTCATCTTTATCAATAATCATTG
>JBBQFD010000013.1:0-20036 GCA_038321575.1 Bacilli bacterium
ACCATATCTTGTGAATAATAATGCCATAATAGCAGCAGTTATTAATGCAATTGGAAACCCTTTAAAAGCACTTGGTACTTTAGAGTTTTCTAAGTGTTCACGAATACTTGAGAAAACATATAACACAATGGTAAACCCTAAACTACTACCAATACTAAAAACTAAAGTTTCTACTAAACTATAATTATTATTAATGTTTAATAGCACTGTTCCTAAAACAGCACAGTTAGTAGTTATTAAAGGTAAGTATAATCCTAATGCTTTATGAAGTGAAGGCATTATTTTTTTTAAGATGATATCCATTATTTGAACACATGAGGCGATAACTAAGATAAATATGACTGTCTTTAAATAAGCGGTATCACTAGGTATTAGCACATAATAATATATTAAATAAGTTAGTAAACTAGATATCGTAATAACTAACATTACTGATAATCCCATACTAACAGCATTCTTTTCCTTATCAGAAGTTCCTACAAACGGACATATTCCCAAAAACTTGGTTAAAACAATATTTTGAGTAAGGATACTAGTAATAAAAATATTAATTAATGACATTCTTATCGCTTCCTTTCAAGAAAAAGTGTTTAAATGCTGCCATTAATAACCCTAAAGTTAAGAAGGCACCAGCTGGTTGCTGTAAGATAGTCATTGGGAATAGATCTGATACTGGATAAATATTTTTAATCACTTCACGGTAACCAGTTAAAGAACTTACGTTATCCATTAAGGTTAAACTATTACTACCAAGGACTTCTCTAAATATAGCAATCACTACCAATGATATTGTATAACCTAAGCCAATACCCAAAGCATCTAGTAAGCTATATTTAACATCTTTTTTACTAGCTACCGCTAATGCTCTACCTAAAACAATACAGTTAACAACAATTAAAGGTAGATATATACCCATGACATCATATAAATTAGGGACATATCTTTTAAGTAATATTTCAAGGATGGTAACAAAGGTCCCAATTATTAAAATATAAACTGGAATCTTGACGTTTTCAGGGACAATTTTACGAACTAATGAGATAACGACATTTGAAAATACTAAAACTATTAGAACACAAAAACCCATCATATAAGCACTCTCTACTTTATTAGTTAGCGCTAATGCTGAACATAGTCCTAGTAATAAACCAAAGGTTGCATTTTCTTTAATAATTCCATTGATAAATGTTTTCATATATCCCCCTATTTAACCATTAACATAACTAAATATATTAAGGTTGAACATATTAAACCAGTTAGCGTTAGCGCTAAAATACCTTGAATCTTTTTATTTTGCATTATAATCACCCAATGTATTAATTAACATATTCTTAAGCCCTCTTGAAGTATAAGTAGCGCCACTTACGGTATTAACATCTGTTAAATTCTTTTGACCACTTATTAAAGTACTTGTGTAATTAGCACTTTCTACTTTTGAGTAGAAACTATCACCTTGATATAGAACCGTAAATGAGGTTACAGTGCCATTATTAATCACAATTTGACCTTTTAAAGTGCTCATATAACCTTTTTCTGTTACTACATAAATGGTATCTAAACCACTAACTGTTTTACTGATGATTGCAAAATTCTTATCTACATTAGTAACCGGTGTTTTATATATGTTGGCGATATATAAACCCAAACCAACAATCAAAAACCATGCTAATAAGAATGGTATTAATGATTTACGAAATGAGATACGGGCTTTAGCGCCAATTCGATCAATTATAAAGATAAATAAATTCATCGTTAAGATGCTTGTTAAAACACCTTCTGGTTCTGGTGTTAAGAATCTGAATGCTACAGTGAGTATCCCTAAGAATAATCCATATAAGATTTGACCAACTGATGTAGTTGGACTAGTAACGGGATCAGTGGCCATAAAAACAGCCCCAAACATCAATCCCCCACTAAATATTTGAAATAATGGATACCAAATACCAAGACCATTATAATTACCAATTAAAAAAGTAATACAAAAGACTGTTAAAATATAAACAACCGGTATTTTCCATTTTATAATTTTTTGATAAGTTAAATAAATAAAACCCGCAATACATAATAAAGCACTAGTTTCACCAAGTGATCCAGGAATAGTTCCCCAAAAGAAATTCCAAAGATTACCATATGGTGCAACTAAAGTTTGATATGTACCTAAACCTGTTACTAAGTGAGCATTAGTAAGTGGAGTTGCTTTAGCAATGGTATCTACTTCATATGGATTTAAATATCCTCCATGATTAACAATGGTTAAAGCATAGGCTGAAAAAACAAATAAACGACCCACTAAAGCGGGGTTAAAAACATTGTTACCAAAACCACCAAAAATCATTTTACCAATAATGGTTGCAAAAACAGCCCCAAAGATAACAATCGCAAGTGGTGTATTAAGGGGTAAAATAAGTCCTAAAAATAAACCAGGAATAAAACTAAAAGAGTTTTGTAAAGCTTCTTTTAATTCTTGATTTTTCTTATTTAAAAAATAACGATAATAAATAGCTTCACTAATTAAACTAGTTGATGCAGCCACAAATATTAAGATAAGTGGCCAAAACATGCCTAATAAACCAGTACTATTTTGAGTATAAGGAATAATACCATTTTTATAGAAACTAAATATAATGATTGGTGATAAAGCGATTAATAGATGTTTCATCATTCTTTTAGTGTCATTATTTATGGCAATATGAGTACCGTCTTCAACATTAAACTTTCTCATCTTTTAACCACCTTACTTAATTCTAATTTAGCTTGTTTAACTATTTCACGAATAGGAATTTTAGCAGGGCATACATAAGTACATAAGCCACACGAAATACAACGATTGGGTTGTAATCCTTCTAAATTATGTAAATTATGAAGATTATCTTTAATTAATACTGGTGATAATTTAGTTGGGCAAACCATAACACATTTACCACAACGTAAACATTCATTAGTAATTCTTTGACTTCTGTTTTCAATAACTAAAATACAGTTAATATTACTAGTAATGATAACATCATCACTAGGTAATGCTGTTCCCATCATGGGGCCACCAGCAATAAATTTAATATCAGCACTTGATTTATAGCCACCAATAAAATCAATGACTTCATTAGCAGGTGTACCGATTTTAACAATAACATTTTGTGGTTCTTTTAACATATCACCAGTAAAGGTAACCATACGATCAGTTAGTGATCTTTCAAATTTTAATGCTTCATAAATAGCATAAATAGTTGAAACATTGTTTACAACTACCCCTATTTCAATAGGTATTTTTACATAGTTTCCTTTTTTAATAAATTTAACTAATTTTCTTTCCCATCCAATTGGATAAAAATTAGGAACTTCAACTAATTTAATCTTTAAGTAAGTTCCCACAAAATTACAAATATGGTCTTTTAAAACTTGGTCACCTTTTTTAATAGCAATATAAGCTTCATCAATATTATTGATAGCTAAAATAGCATCAATTGATTCTAATATTTCTTCACACTTATTCATTAACAACATATAATCAGCTGTTATATATGGTTCACATTCAACAGCATTAATAATTAAAGTTTTTATTTTGGTATCACAGTTATATTTTACATAAGTAGGAAATCCTGCACCACCAAGACCAACAATACCTGCTTCTTTAAGAATATTAATAAAGTCATCTTTTGAGTATTGATCAATTTCTTTTTTAATGCTAGTTCGCTTTTTAGCTTTTTCTTTGAAGTCATTTTCAATAACGATACACTTATATTTGTTACCATTGAAACAAAGTCTTTCTTCAACATCAAGGACAGTACCACTGACACTTGCATGAATAGGGATTCTTAAGACACCTTTGCTCTTGCCAACAATGTCGCCTTTAAAAACGTATTCACCTTTTTTAACTAAGACAGTAATATCACTATCTAATTGCGTCATCAGAGGGATATATACAATTTTGGGTTTATTATAAATATTTACTTTTTTTGTTATGGACATCTTTTTATATTTGGGTATTCTTGTTGTAAACACAGTATCCACTCCATTCTAATGATATTATACCTTAGTTTAATGATAAAAAAAAGACTATACATAGTGGTTGACACAAAAAAACTTAGCATTGCTAAGTTATCTGCTCATTTGGTTTTCATTATTAATTGGGTTTTTAATCGGCATAATGATTTCATATTCTAATTGATTGCTTAATTTACTCTTAATACTATTAAGCATATTTAAAGTGTCAACCGTAACCTCTTTAAAGTTTGGCTTTTTAACATAAAATTCAAGCATTTTCAATAAAACCATCATATTGTTTTCCGTGAAAATTTCATTATTATTCAAACTTTGCTTTGTTAAGTTTAAAATAGTCATCATGCTTTTGTCATCATCTAATTGTGATAACCCAATTTTATCTTGATAATATAAAATTTGTTGATATAAGAAATGCTTTTCGGTTTCGGTAAATTTATTTTGTTCACCCATTTTTATCGCTCCTTATTTTAAATATAACATTCATGATTTGGTTTGTCAAATATTATCGGGTTTTAAAAGTGACAAGGAAACCTTCTTTTTATCAAGAAAAATCTCTGATACATAACAGTCAACGATGTCACCAACACTAACTACTTCATTAGGATGATGAATATAGTGATTAGTTAATTTAGAAATATGAGCCAAACCATCATTCTTAAGACCTATATCAATGAAGGCTCCAAAGTCAACAACATTACGAACTGTACCTTGTAATTGCATACCTACTTTTAAATCTTCTAAGTGTAAAATATCACTTTTAAGTAATGGTTTAGGCATATCATCACGAGGATCACGATTTGGTTTAATTAAGTTTTTAATAATATCATCTAAAGTATAAATGTCGATACCTAAAATATCTTTATAAGTATTTATATCAATAGCTTCTAATTTAATTTTTAATTCTTCAGAACCTAAATCAGTTAATGCCATACCAAGGTTTGATAGTAAGGTTAAAGTCACATCATAACTTTCTGGATGAATAGCCGTTTGGTCTAAGATGTTTTTACCATCAGCAATACGTAAGAAGCCAATAGCTTGTTCATAAACTTTACCGCTAAGTAATTTCTTGATTTCTTTACGACTTAAGATTTTACCTTCAGTGTTACGATATTCTAAAATCTTATCAATATTTTTCTTAGAAATACCAGAA
This sequence comes from Bacilli bacterium, assembly GCA_038321575.1. GTDB lineage: Bacteria > Bacillota_I > Bacilli_A > RF39 > UBA660 > JBBQFD01. The sequence goes on from JBBQFD010000013.1 coordinate 5,150, forward strand.
ACATATTTTAAAAGTGAGGCACTAGCAGTATTAATATTAACCCCTACTTGGTTGACAGCTTTACTAACAATAAAGTCTAGTGATTCACTTAGTTTTTTATTAGATACATCATGTTGATAAAGTCCAACCCCAATGCTTTCAGGATCTATTTTTACTAATTCGGAAAGTGGATCTTGCAACCTGCGTCCAATACTAATAGCGCTACGCTCTTCAACGTGTAAATCAGGAAACTCCTCAATAGCTAATTTGCTTGCTGAATAAACACTAGCTCCCGCTTCACTTACAATTAAGTATTCAACTTTATGGGAAGCTTCTTTTATAACTTCAACAATGAAAGCTTCACTTTCACGAGAAGCAGTACCATTACCAATAGCAATGATATCAACTTTATATTTATCTATTAAATTAAGGACAGTCTTTTTTGATTCTTCATGTAAATTTCTTGGTTCATGTGGATAAATAACCGTTATCGCCATCTTCTTACCTGTCTTATCAATAACCGCTAACTTACATCCTGTGCGATATGCAGGATCAAAACCAAGTACCATTTTTTCTTTCATTGGTGCTTGTAATAATAATTTTTCTAAGTTATGGGCGAAATTATCAATCGCTGATAACTCTGCTTTTTCTGATAATTCAGTACGAATTTCACGTTCAATACTTGGTTTAATTAAACGTTTATAACTATCTAAAATAGCTTCTTTAATAGTTATATTAACAAATGAATTAGGATTTAAAATAACTTTTTCATCTAAATAACTTGTTATTTTAAGTTGATCAATATCTAGATTAACATTAATGATGTTTTCTTTTTCGCCACGATTTAAAGCTAAGATGCGATGAGGTTTTACTTGTTTGACGTTTTCTTGATAATCATAATACATTTCATATACTTTATTCTCATCTTGAACATCTTTTTTTACTTTACTTGAAATAACGCCAAATAAATATGTATTAGTTCTTATCCATTTACGATAAGAAGCATTATCACTGATAATTTCTGCAATAATATATTTGGCACCTGTGATAGCATCTTCAATTGTTTTAACTTTATCATTTATATATGGTTCAGCGATTTGGTTTAAAGTGCCTTCGGTTGGGAAAGTTAACATTAATTTAGCAAGTGGTTCAAGACCACAAGCAATGGCATCAGTGGCTTTTGTTTTCTTCTTTTCTTTAAAAGGACGATACAAGTCTTCAATTTCAACCAATTTAAGAGCTTGCATAATCTTACTTCTTAAATCCTCAGTCATTAATTCTTTTTCTTCAATTAAACGAATGACGTCTTCTTTTCGTTTAAGTAAGCTTACTTGGTATTCATAAACTTCACTTATAGCTCTAATTTGTTCTTCATCAAGATTATTTGTTGCTTCTTTACGATAACGTGCAATAAAGGGAATGGTATTCCCTTCTTCTAATAGTTTTAAAGTAGAGATAACTTGGTTATCTTTTATATTTAAATTGATACTTATTTCTTTTATTATGTTGTTATTCATATATGTCACTCCTTACTATCTAATTATAACATAGATTAGTATTTTTTCTTTATTTTACTATCTAATAAAACAGCATTCTTAATGACTTTAGGGCCATATTTAGCTTTGAGTTTATCAACTACATGATCAAGTTCATTACTGGCCTCACGGGTCTTTAAACACTCAAATAACGATACTTGATGATTAACATTTGATGTAAGGTTAGTTAAACTGATCCCAACTAAGCGAATAGCATCACCTTGCCACATTTCATCTAATAGTTCTTTAGCGTAACAAATGATTTCATCAGTATTATTAGTCGCGTTAATAAGTTTCTTTTGATGAGAATAACTATGAAAGAAATTATCTTTTAAAGTTAGTGCAATAACGGAGACATATTTATTTTGTTTCCGTAAAATAAGTGAGACATTATCACATAAAGATATGATAACTGGATAAATCTCTTTTTTAGTATAAAGATCTTTTTCCATTGTAGTTGAATTACTGATTCCTTTTTGCGCTAAACTTTCACTAACAACTAAAGTATTATCAATCCCTTTGGCGCTATCAATCATTTTAGATGCTTGATTCTTAAAATATTTATATAATGTGTTATAATCAGCATTTGCTAAATCACCAATAGTATTAATATTAAGATCATGGAGTTTAGCGCTACTTTTTTTACCGATCCATAATAACTCTTCAACTGGTAGTGGCCACATTTTAGTTTCTACTTCATGATCATAAAGGGTGTGGATTTTGTCAGGTTTAGAAAAATCTGATGCCATTTTAGCACATAATTTATTATTACCGATACCAATATTAACGGTAAAACCTAAAGTATCTTTTATTTCTTTACTTATTTTAGAGGCGAATAAAAGTTGATCACCATACATATTTTTTACTTTACTATAATCAAGCGAACACTCATCGATTGAGAATATCTCAATATCAGGACTATATTTAAATAATAAATTAAACATAGCGCTTGATAATTTACTATAAAGTTCAAAGTTAGGTGGAAATACCTCTAAATTAGGACACTCCTTTAAGGCATCACTAAGTCTTTGGCCAGTAATTATTCCTTTTTTCTTAGCACTAATTGATTTAGCTAAAACAATCCCTTGACGAGTAGTTTTATCGCCACCAATAACAGCATCTAAGTTGCGAATATCAACTTTGTTACCTTTGCTTAAAAGTTCAGTAGCTGTCCATGCTAAAAAAGCATTATTAACATCAATATGAAAAATAATTCGTTCCATATTATCACCATTATTATTATAACACAAACAACTGTTCGATAAAAGAAAAAGATAGAACGAATTCTATCTATTAGGTGTATTTAAATATTTCATAACATCTTTATAGTTTTTAACAGGAATATATTTAATACTATCTTTGATTTCTTTTGGTATATCATCTAGGTCATTAAGGTTATCAAAGGGCATTAAAATAGTTTTAATCCCATTACGATGAGCCCCAATACTCTTTTCTTTTAAACCACCAATGGGTAAGATGTTACCTCTTAAAGTAATCTCTCCTGTCATAGCCACTGTTTTATCTACTTTAAGGTCCGTAAGGGCACTAATTAACGCAGTTGTTAAAGTTATGCCAGCACTTGGTCCATCCTTTGGTATAGCCCCTTCAGGCACGTGAATATGGATATCATTTTTAATGAGTTTATCGTAATCAACATGAAGATATTGATAATTAGATTTAATGTAACTTAAGGCAATGTGAGCACTTTCTTTCATAACATCACCTAAAGATCCAGTTAAAACTAAATTACCATTACCTTTATAGTAATTAACTTCAATTGAAAGGGTATCTCCACCAAAATAAGTATAGGCAAGTCCATTAACGACTCCTACTCTAGTTTCAGTCTTTTTTGCATAACGATATTTAATTTTACCTAAATAATCACATAGATTATTGATATTAATAACAAACATCTTTTGCGTAGTATGTTCAACAACCATTTTAGTTACTATTTTACGAATAATATTAGATAGTTGACGTTCTAATTCACGAACACCAGCTTCTTTGGTATAACCACGAATAATAGTTAAAATGGTAGCATCATCAAATTTAATTTGTGATTCATCTAAACCATGACTTTGGCATATCTTACTAATTAGATGACGCTTAGCAATATCTAATTTTTCAAATTCCGTATAACCTGATAAAGTTACGATTTCTAAACGATCTTTTAGCGCTTCAGGTATATCATCAATATAATTAGCGGTCGCAATAAACATGACTTTTGATAAGTCATATTCTTCTTCGATATAGTTATCACTAAAGAATTTATTTTGTTCAGGATCTAAGATTTCTAACAATGCACTAGCAGGATCACCTTTATAGTCTTTAGTCATCTTATCAATTTCATCAATTAAAAAGACTGGGTTAGAACACTTAGCTTTACGCATTGCTTGAATAATACGACCTGGGTTGGCACCTAAATAAGTACGACGATGACCAACTATTTCTGATTCATCATTAACGCCACCAACGCTCATCTTAACAAAGTTACGATTCATGGCCTCAGCAATACTAAAAGCCAGCGATGTTTTACCAACTCCGGGAGCTCCTACTAAACAAATAATGGGACTCTTTAAGTCTTTAGTCATTTGTTTAACAGCTAAGAATTCAATAATACGGGTTTTAACTTTATCAAGTCCATAGTGAGAATTATCAAGTTTTAAACGAACATTATTTAAATCAGCATTATCCTTAGTATAAACATTCCAAGGAAGATCTAATAACCAATCAATATAGTTACGGACCACATTTATTTCCGGTGACATTGGTGAGATAGCTTCATATTTCTTTAACTCACGATCAAGACGTTCTTTAATGACTTTAGGAGCTTTTAAATTAATAATTTTTTCTTTAAGAATATCAACTTCGTCATCTTTAACATTAATATCACCAAGTTCTTCTTTAATGACTTTAATTTTTTCACGCAATAAATATTCTTTTTGACTATTATTTAATTCCTTTTTAACTTTTGATTCAATATCACGTTCTATATTAATAATCTCTGTTTCTTGATAAATATCTTCAAGAATCATTTTAGCTCTTTCTTTAGAAGAAAAAGTATAGAGATACTCTCTAATCCTAAGTAAATTAATTGGTAATTGGGTAGCAATAATATCGGTCATTTTTGATAAGTTATTGCTATCAATAATTAAAGATAAAACACTACTATTAATGTAGGGAATACTATTTATATAGGTTTCAACATCGCGATATAATTTCTTGACAATTGTTGTCTCTTCCATAGGATCTAGTAATTCTTCTAAGGCTGGTGAAACAATTGATTCAAGTGTTTCATTTGGTTGATTAACATTTAAGTAATCATGAATATTAGCGCGGTATTGACCACTTAAGATAATACGGACTTTACCATTAGGTAATTCCATTTTATGAACTATTTTAGATACAACCCCAATTTTAGGAAAATCTTTAACATTGGGGATAAAATCTAAATTATCTATTTGACTCACAACCAAGACATTATTATCATGAAATAATTCTGAGACATCAATGATGCTCTTACTAACATCATTATCAAATTCAAGTCTAATATCATTATTAGGCAATAAGATGATGCCTTTTAATAATATGACTGGTAAGTTTATTTTATTCATAGACGACCTCCTTTCGAAAGTGTTCTTATTATAGCCCAAAGAAAAAGAAAAGTCCAACTGATTTAAACTTTTCTTTTGAATTAATTATTCGTTCAAATGTCTAATAAACAAATATATATATTCATTGGCTTGTTTAGTTACTCTAACAATTCCTGTTATTAGTGATTTATCACGAGGGTCTTCCATGTGTTGAACATATGATGCCAATAACGTTATATTAATATCAATTGAAGTACCATTAACGGTTGGTAAAGTAATATCATTTTCAACCACATAAGTTTGGGCAGCTCTTTCAATTGATTTAACACTGTTATTATAAACATCAGTTTTGCTTTGAGTAATCATTGGTAATACCGCATTAGTAGTTATTAAGGCAATTACACCAAGAAGAATAATAACACCTAAGAGTTCAACTAAAGTAAATCCTTTTTTATTCATAAATGTCTCCTTTATTATATATCTATTTTAGCACACTTTTAATTATTATTAAAGTAAAGGAAAAGAAGCTTATTTAGCTTCTTCAATTGCTCTTGTTTCACGGATAACCGTTACTTTAATAGTTCCAGGATATTGAAGTTCATTTTCAATACGAGTCTTAATATCACGAGCTATTTTATAACTACCTAAATCATCAATCTTTTCAGGTTTTACAATAACACGTAATTCACGACCAGCTTGCATTGCGAAAGTCTTATCAACACCTTCAATACTATTAGCAATCGCTTCAAGTTCCTTTAAACGTTTAACATAGTTTTCTAATGAGTCACTACGCGCTCCCGGACGAGATGCTGATAGAGCATCCGCAATTGCAACTAAAACAGATATAATACTGTTTGGTGCAACTTGACCATGATGTGATTCAATAGCATTGATAACAATTTCATTTTCATGATATTTTTTAGCAAGACCAATACCTAAATCAACATGGCTACCTTCGACTTCATGATCGATAGATTTTCCAATGTCATGTAAAATGGCGGCTCTTTTAGCTAGAAGAACATTTTCTCCTAATTCCGATGCCATAATACCAGTTAAATGTGCTACTTCAAGTGAATGTTGTAATGCATTTTGACCATAACTAGTACGGAAATGTAGTTTACCTAATATTTCAACTAATTCTGGTTCAACTTTTGTTACACCTAATTCAAATAAAGCTGATTCTCCATATTCACGAATCTTAACTTTAATATCTTTAACAGTCTTGTCATATACTTCTTCAATACGAGCAGGATGGATACGACCATCTTTAATTAATGTTTCTAGGGTAATACGCGCTATTTCACGACGTAATGGATCAAAGCTTGATAAGACTAAAGCCTCAGGTGTATCATCAATAATTAAATCAACCCCTGTTACCGCTTCAATAGTACGAATATTACGGCCTTCACGACCAATAATACGACCCTTCATATCATCGCTTGGTAGTTCAACTACCGTAACTGTTTGTTCACTAGCAACATCTGCTGCATATCTTTGCATTGATGTAATAAGTAATGATTTAGCTGATTTATCAGCATCTAGTTTAGCTTCTGCTTCACGATCTTTAATGTAAGCAGCAACTTCCATATTCATCATTTCTTCGACTTTCTTAAGTACCATTTTTTTTGCTTCATCTTTTGAGAATCCCGCAATTTTTTGTAATAAGTCGATTTGTTCTTTCTTTAATTCTTCCACTTTTACTTGTTCGTTTTGGATATCTTTTTGTTTATTAATTAAGCCATTTTCTTTTTCTTCAAGCATTCCTTCACGGTTTTGAAGTGTTTGGTCACGACGGTCCATATTACCTTCACGAGCTAACAATCTTTCTTCCGCTTCTCTGATTTCGTTTTTCTTTTCTTTTACTTCACGTTCAGTTTCGATTTTTATCTTATGACCTTCTTCTTTTGATTCTAAAAGAAAATCACGTTTAATCTTTTCGGCTTCTTTTTTGGCTTCTTTAATGATCATTTCTGATTTTTTACCAGCTAATGATCCTTTCACATAATTAATTATAAACATCAAAATTATTCCAACGAATAACCCTATTAGGACAAGTAAAATGGAGAAAGCTACATTATCCATATTTGTACACCTCCATTTACAATATATAAATTTTAAGTAAAATATATTTATTTCACTCTGCTATTATTGTAAGGTTTATAGGGTGATATGTCAAGTTAAATAATTTCAAGTAATAAAAAAACTTATATAATGTTTTATTATATAAGCCTTAATAAATTATTTAGTTGTTGCTTCTTTTTTAGGTTTTATATTTATGCCATAATAATCACGAATTTTATGTTCAAGTTCGGCTTTCAATTTAGGATCAGTCTTTAATAACTCCTTGACATTCTCTTTACCTTGACCTATTTTTTCGCCTTTATATGAGTACCAAGCACCACCTTTTTCAATGATGTTAGCTTCACTAGCTAGATCAACTATTTCACCTAATACTGATACACCTTCACCATACATAATGTCAACAACACATGTTTTAAATGGTGGGGCCATTTTATTCTTAACAACTTTTAAGGTTGTTTTGTTACCAATAATATCGAGACCTAATTTTATTTGTTCATTACGTCTAATATCTAAACGAATTGATGAATAAAACTTTAAGGCACGACCACCGGTTGTTACTTCAGGACTACCAAACATAACCCCGACTTTTTCACGTAATTGATTAATGAAAATCGCAATCGTATTAGTCTTACTAATAACACCTGATAATTTTCTTAAAGCTTGACTCATCAAACGCGCTTGAAGTCCGATATGGTTATCACCCATTTCACCTTCAATTTCTGCTTGTGGTACTAATGCAGCCACGGAATCAATAACAATGATACTAATAGCACCACTACGAACTAGAGCTTCACATATTTCTAATGCTTGTTCACCATTATCAGGTTGTGATAATAATAAATCATTAATATTAACACCTAATTTAGCGGCATATTGTGGATCAAGGGAATGTTCAGCATCAATAAAAGCTGCTCTTCCACCTTGCTTTTGTGCCTCAGCAATCGCATGTAAGGCAAATGTTGTCTTACCACTTGATTCAGGACCATATATTTCAATAATACGTCCCTTAGGATAACCGCCAATACCTAGTGCTATATCTAGTGATAGTGAGCCACTTGGAATAACATCGATTTCACGATGTTCATTTTCACCAAGTTTCATAACTGCCCCTTTACCAAATTGTTTTTCTATTTCTAATAATACTTGATCTAATGTTTTATCATTAGTTGTTTTTGTCATTATGTATTCCTCCTAACATATAATTCAATTGTATACCATATTATTTACTATGTCAATACCTTTTACGAACATTCGTTTGTGTTTAACATTAGCTTTTAAAAACATAAAAGTTCCTAACAATTTAGGAACTTTTGATTTCTTTATTATGATCCTTTTACAATTTCAATTTCAGGTTCTTTATTAGTTTGAGTTAACAAATGTTTATTAACTTGATAATATTGAACACCTGAGGCAATTGATAATACAGCTGCAATAATTAATAAGAAGTCTGAAACTTTTAAGTTCCATAATTCAAATGGTAAGTTATAAAATAATGTTAAAGTAATACCTACCATCATACATGCTGTTTTATATTTACCCAGTTTACTTGCTGCTACTACTTTACCTTTATTACCGGCAACCATTTTAATGGCGTTAGTAATACTATCTCTAGTAATAATAATAACGGTAATAATTGGATGAATAAATCCTTGAGCTGATAAGATAATTAAGACTGAATTAACTAATACTTTATCAGCAATAGCATCTAACATCTTACCTAAATCAGTTACCATATGATATTTACGAGCCACATAACCATCTAAAAAATCAGTTAAGGCCGCAATAATAAATAATACACCAGCAATTAAATATCTAGCATCGACTACTAGTGATGCATTAATAAATAATTTTGGAAAAGCAAATCCGGTTGCATCAAAAGGAAACAGCAATATAACAATAATAATGAATGATAAATAAATACGCATCATTGTTAATTTATTTGGTAGATTCATAAAACACCCCTATCTTATAATGTTGTTTATTAAAACGTTTGTATCAGAAAAGTCATCTGCTTTATTTATAGAAACAAAGAAATATATAATTATTATTGCTAATAACGCAATAACTATATAGATAATAATGGGTGGAATTATAAAGTTATTCTTTCTTTCTAATGTATATGGAGAGAATATTTTTTGTTTGTTTTCTGGTTTTTTATCAACATTTTTCTTAGCTCTTTTAATATCATCTAATGATATTTTTGATGTATAATCAAATAAATATTCATTAAATTCATCAACCATTTCTTCATGATCTAAACCTAAATATTTAGCATAATCTCTAATAAAATATTTAAGATAAAAAATATCTTTAAATACTTCCATATTGCCTGCTTCAATATTTTCTATTTGCGAAGGTCTAAGTTTTAAGTCTTCGGCCGCCTCATCGATAGAAATACCCATATTCTCACGGGTTTCTTTTAATTTCTCGCCAATCTCTTTCACTTTATCACCTTTCTTTTAAAATAATAATATCTTATAAGCCATGTTCTGTACCTATTTCTAGGCGGCAAACATTTATCTATGATTTCTCATCCCATAGGAAATTCGATTCTCTCCTATTAGGTTCCCCTACCAATTTTGGGTTTCTCACTCGTGGGGTTTACCGCGTTCCACATCTTATATTTCTAAAAGACATCGTCACTATGGCACTTTACATCTAATCTCACCATATCCGAAGACTTAGGTGATTTCAACGCCGTTAGCTTACGCTACCGTAGGTTATTTTTTCCCTACGCACGAACACTACTGCCATCACAGACAGTGCGAGCATGGACTTTCCTCTACATTATAAAAATGCAGCGTTTGTCAAGATATTAATCTTTTCCGTATATAATTTTTTCTAAGTTGGATAAGCGACGTAATAAATCAGAATTAGTTGTTTCACTAGAACCACCACTATCTTTTACAAGATCAATTTTAGTTCTAAGCGCTCTAATTTCTTGTTTTAATTTAATATTGTCATCCATTAGATTCTTTTTATCATTATCAAGTTCTTTAATAATGGTAACCATTTCTTCATAATCACGAATAACCACATCAAGAAACTTATCAACTTCTTGTGGTCTATATCCTCTAGTATCAATTTTGAATTCCTTACCTAAAATATCATTTACTGTTAAAAGTACTCGGTCTTGATACATAAAAGCACTCCCCTTTTCCCATCTACATTATCACAAAAAAGCAGCCGTTTGTCAATTAAATTTAAGGACTTAAAGACGATACTAATGGTTGTTATAAACTTGATTTATAACACCAGAATTCTTTGAAATAACTGTTATTTTATCAATTTCGGAACCTAAAATATCTTTTAGTTGATCAAATTGTTTGGCGCTATCAACCGTCCAAATCATTACTTGCTGTTCTCTTCTAATAAGTTTGGTTACTAATGACTTGGTAACAAAATGTCGATTTATTGAAATAAAATCATAGTCATCGGTAATTCTGCCAATAGCTTTATTTACTAACAAACCAATTTTTACTTTAGGCATTTCTTTTTTAATAGCCTTTAAGATATGTGGATTAAAACTTTGAATAGCTATTTTATTATTTGGAAATTCTTTTAAAATATCGACGATGATTTTTTGAAAGGTTTTGATATTTCGATTAGTGCTTTCATTCATAACTTTTAAATGAATAAGTAATAGTTTCTTATTACCATATAATCGTAATAAACTCTCTAAATCAGTCATTGTTCCTGAACTTTTGATATATTGTTTTAAAAACTTTATATTTTTAACATCTTTAGCTTCGACACTTTCAAAAAACTCATTCATTACACCATGAATATCAAAACGAAGTTTATTATTCATAAGTTGTTCTTTATTTAAATTAGATATTTTAGAAAAAAAATGTTTATTTGATATATAAAATAACTTATCATAATGGGAAATGATGGTTTTACCATCTTTGGTAATTTGAACATCACATTCACTTCCGTCAATATATGATAATTTTAAAGCTTCCTCAAAAGATTCAATTGTATTCTCGGTATTTTTAACTGATACTCGCGCACGATGTGCAATAATTTTCATGATTTATCTCCTTATATTAAAGTGCTTATAACCATTATTATAATACCTGTTAAGATACCTAAAAAGGTCGTTTTTAAATGTTTAGTTTCAATAACCGTTGGTAGCAATTCAAAGATAATAATATATATAAGCATACCAATGGTTATACCCATGAGAATTGTTAAGATTAAGTTTCCGTAAGCTGTCAAACCAAGAGGCCACATAATTAAGCCACCAAGAAAGGGTGATATTGATAGTAAAAATATATAAAATAAAGTCTTTTTAACACTATGATTAGCTTTATACAAAGTTGAGGTTATCGCCATTCCCAAGGGAATATTATGAAGACTGATACCTATACAAATTAAGAAACCGGTTTGTAGCGAACTTATGATAGTTCCATAAACAGCCATACCTTCAATAATGTTATGTAAAGCAATCGCAATTGTCGAAACAAGTCCAATATGAAATAGATGACTTTCTTCCATCTCTTCATCATGATGATGTCCATCATCACAATGATCATCATGATGATGTGGTATGTAATGATCAAGAATTTTTAACATTGATATTCCGATTAAAGCTAAGATTATTAATATGGTAGTTGACTCAATAAGATTACTATTACCAATTAAACTATATGCTTCTGGTATTAAATCAACACCTAATAAGAATATCATAATTGAAAAAGCCATGCTTATAGCAAAGTTTATAATATGATCATTATCGTCAGTTAAAAAAATGATCAGTGATCCGATCAACATAAATAAACCAATTATTAAAGTTAAAATTAAAGCAATAATATTATTCATTATCTCACCTATCTAAATTATAACATATATAACGTAATATATAAACTAAAGAAAAAGAGCAAAGCTCTTATCTATTTAATCTATCTTTAATAACTTCTCTTATATGTTCAGCAACATTTGAATTATCAATTGTTGTTTTGGTATCAGATAAAGCAGTTTTCACTTCTTCTTTTATATTTGTAATAGTATCTTTAATTTCAGCTCTTTTAGCAATAAGGGCATCTTTAATCTTTAAATCTTGTTCAGCTTCCGTTAAACTATTCCAGTTAGCAATTGATGATTGAATTGCAGTTTTTTTAACTTCGATAGCAGTAGCAAGTTTAGCTTTTAATTCTTCTTTTTTAATTTGCCATTTTTCTTCTAATTCTTCTTTATTTAGTTTTAAAGCATCATGCCTTGCTTTTACTTCAACTTTAATAAGTTCTTGTATTTCTTTGATAGACATTTTTACTAATTCATCTTTCAATAAAGTCGGATTTAGAGCAATAGCTTCTTCAACTAATAACATTTTACCATTACTAATGCCAAACTCTACAGCTTCAGCTTTTAAATCTGTTGTTAAATTCTTTGCTACAATAATTGCGTAGATTTTTTTAGCCTCAAGATGATTATTTAAATTATCCATAACTCTTTTTTCAAGCGTTAAACGAGACTCATCATCTTTACTGGTAGTTGTTACAACAATGTTATTTTCATTACTATATTCATCGATAGCACCTGTTAAAATAGCATTATCAGCAATCTTTTCAGTTGCTTCTTCAACCGGCAAACCAATAATGTCAAGATCTGAGATTAATACATCAGCATCTTCATTTAATGGAATTACATCCACAACCATCTCGTTTTCATTTAAAGCTAGTTGAACATCCGGATTAATACTTATTTGAACATAACTAACAGGGTTGTGATCACTATATACGCGATATAGTTGTAAACCACCAAAAGCTACTGCTAATAAAGCTAAAGTTAAATATGTAAAATTATTTTTCATTATAAAGTCCTCCTATATTTATTATATAGAATATTAATATATAGTCAAATAGATTGTATGCTACTTGTCAACTTATATTATATAAATAAAAAAATCAATGATTTCTCATTAATTCTATTTTCATTTGGAGGGGCTAGCCGGATTTGAACCGGCGCTGAGGGAGTTGCAGTCCCTTGCCTTACCACTTGGCTATAGCCCCATGCAATAGTATTATATCAAAGATGTAATACTAGGGCAATATTTATTTTATTAAAGAAAAATCTTTGACTAAGTTATCAATATCTTTAATTCTTTTTTTATGACTCCAGTTAATGATACCGGTTTTTAAAACATTAGCACCTTGTTCTTCACAAGTGGTTTGTAGTTGTTTTAAAGACCTATTTCCACCCATCCAAGCATAGGGAAAGTAGTGTGTTATTAAGCACATTACTTTTTTGTTACTTAAGTTTAAACTATTTAAGTATTGAAGCATAACGGGCGCTAGCGAGAAAGCTTCGGTGAAAGAGCCAAAGATAATAAGATCATAATCTTTGATAGCTGGTTTGCATTTAAAACTATATTGATTACGATTTTTTTTATTTGGTCTTATTATTTCAATACGTTCTAAAGTAACTTTGTTGGTTTTTTCTAAACTCTTTTGTAGTTGTTTAGCAACATTATAAGTATGACCAGTTTCTGAATAAACAATGATTCCTATTTTCATATTATCCTCCTTATTTATTTTTTTCAATTAATATCTCCGTTTCTTTACTTTTATGAATTAGATCATAAACAATAATCGAATTAGATATTGAGATATCATCATCCGCTATTTTATTATATTTATCAATATAATCAGAACTAATGATATCACCAGAATTTAAGACTAACCACTCTTCTTTTTGACTATTATAATAAATTTTATCAGTTAACCAGTTACCATTAGGAAAAACAACAGCGTTGTCACTCTTATTAAAAATATCATGACCTAAGGCATATGGATTAGAAAATCCCATCATATTACCTAAAGTTGGCATAACATCAATGGTTCCCATAACTTTAGTAACTTCTTTTTTAAGTGATTTATCTTTAGTCCAAATAATAAATGGAACTTTACGATTTAGTTCATAACTATAATAATCAGTTACTCTATATCGAGGATCATTTTGATTTATGATTGTGTCTGTTAATGGATCATAATTATAATATTTTTCATATTCTTGTTTAGTTAATTTAGAATCATGATCACCATAGATAATGATGGCGGTATTTTCTAATAATCCTTGTTGATCAAGATTGTTAATAAAGTTGCCAATGGCTTGATCAGCATAATGAACTGATTTAAAATAATTACCTAATTTAGTGTTCTCCATAAAAGGAGCACTAACTAGTTCTTTAACTTTTGTAATAGGGTTAATCTTTTCATACTTATAATCAACCGCGTAGGTGCTATTTTTAGACGCAGCCGTGAACGGGGTATGATTAGTCAACATAATCATCGTTCCAAAGAATTTGGGGTTGTTAGCAGCGATATTCTTGATATATGGAAGTGATTGATTAAAAAATGAAACATCACTTAAACCTAAACCTATTTTTTCATCTAGGATATAATCTTCAGGGTAAGAATAAAAACGATCATAACCCATGTTTTTGTGCATAACATTACGATTCCAGAAAGTTCCATTATTACCATGCATACTAAAAGTATAGTAGTTTTGTTCGTTTAATAATTTTTCGATAGTAATATATTCACGATCAAAGTAATTAACAAAAACAGTTCCACTGGAAGTTGGCATTAATGAGGTGTTTAAAGTAAATTCAGTATCTGATGAGGTACCTACTCCATCTTGAGCATAAAAATTAGAAAAATATAAACCCTCACTCGCTAAACGTTTTAGATTAGG
>JBBQFD010000014.1:0-17944 GCA_038321575.1 Bacilli bacterium
GATTTAAAAAATCATTTATTTCTTTTAAACTACGCATACGACATGTAATATAATGAATCGTTTTATTATATACATCGTAATACTCAGTATCATTATTTAACTTATTTAATAACTTGGTGTCGATATCATGGTTAAAAAGCAAATGATTATCTAAAATTACATCATCATAGGTAACAATCTTCTCATTATTATCTAAATTAATCTTATATTTGCCATTATTTAATTTCTTGATACTATCTATTTTCATAAGTCACCACCTTATGAGTATATTATACAAACATTTGTTTTGGTAGTCAAGAAAAAACTTAATCCACTTTTATATGGATTAAGTTGTTTGCAATTTCTTCTAAGGCTCTACCAATATTCTTCTTTGAATCATATTCGTTTTCTTTCATCTGATAATGACCTGTTTCAGCCATTTCTTTAGCCCTCTTAGCTACGATATTAACAAGTAGATATTTTGAACCTACTTGGGTTAATAATTTGTCAATTGATGGATATATCATAACATCACCCCTCAATTACACTATATAGCATAACTGAAGGCATTACAAGTTTGTTGACACTATTTGACAGTATCAATTAAACCATGAAGAATTTCTACCATCGCCCAAGTATCTTGCTTACAATATTCAAGCATTTTTTGATAACGATGATTATAATCAACTAAATCTAGTTTAGGAAATGCGGCATAAGTTACCATTGCTTCCATACCATTACCGATTTCCATTCCTTTATATGTTAGTTTACTAAATAAAGGTAATATTTTTTTAATTGAAAATGAGCCACTCATGTCAGCATGATAATAATTAAACATCTTAGCTTCAGTTTCACTATAACCAAGTTCTTCATATAAAGTTGATTTTGTTTTAACAACATACATTAAATCAAACATCATATCACGCATTTTATTTAATTTAATTTTATATTCAGGAAAGATATTACCTAATTCTTTAAGACGAGTCTTTTCAAATGATTCGTTATAAACAAGGATTGTCCCCTCACTCTCAACATCAATTAATTCACATAATTTTTTAACGAGTTCTTCTCTAGCATCATTGTGATCTTTCGCTAAAAATTCATAATGATTTTTATTAAAATCACATATACCAGGAGCAGTTTCAATATGAAGTGAGAATTGGAATACTGATTGAGCATAACACTTTTCCCCTTTATAACGAGGAAGTGGACATGGGAAAGTTTCAAAATCTAAATGATATATGGGATAAGTAATACAATTTAGTCCATCAATAATCTTTTTTTTGTTCATATATGGAACATTGGTTGCTACTACTTTCCTTTGAATAACATTTTTTTCACGATTAAGTAGTTCAATTGGAACATCCAGCATACTTACTTTGCCATCATTAATAAGATCAAAACGATCATATTTATTACCAGCAATATCTTTAAAGCCATGATGGCCATCAATATAACTCATAATCGAATTAACTTCTGGTACTTTCTTCCAACATTCAGCAACATACTTACACTTCGTTGTTTTTTTAGTTGCACAATAAATACCTAGTGGACATGGATCAATATTAAGATTCTTTATATATAACTCTACTCGTTTACGATCTAAATCAATAATATCCATACAGTCTTTTGTAATCTTAGTTATATCAAAATAACAAATAATCTCGTTTCCTAAGTCATCTGTTTCATATGATGGTTGATCACCATTCATTTTGCCATTATGTACATATTTATTATTTAAAACCGCTAAATAATATTTAACAAGTGGAATCTTATCTGTCATATTATTTTGTTTTAAATCATTTTCTACAATATATCTTTGAACAGCCAAGTCATAAATATAGTTTCCTGCGATATTAAAACGATCTAAAAGCTTACTACGATGTTCATAGTATTTTTCTTCTGGCATATAATTTTCAATTTTATCAATTTCTTCAATTAAATGATAAATATTATCATCACCTAGTTTAAAAATAGAAATATATTCAGCCTCACCAAATTCATTTTTAATTTTAGGACCTATCTCTAAATACTTCCTAGAGGTTGTGGCCTTTACTTCGATAATATTAAAAGCCTCTTTTGTTTCATTATATATATCAACATAACATAAATAACGAATACCATTAATAACCGCATCAAAACTCTCTTGATCTTTAGTATCTTTAGAGTATTTAAATGTGCCTTCAAAATATTTAGGTGCTAAATTACCCGCTAATAATTCAATTTTATTATAATATGGTAACATCATCTCTAAATGTTCATTAGGGGCATCAATTAAATCATTACCTTCTTCATCATACATCGTATCAAGAATTTCCGCTAAATAAGTCTCTTCTTCTTCCTTACGATATTCACTTAAAGTAACATTACTATTTAATTTTTCTTTCTTTAAATCATCTAATGCTACATAACGTGGACAACGAATATAATTAATAAACTTGGTTTTGGTTATCGCCATTTATTCACCTTTTCTATCTAATAACTTCATAAATCAATAATTCTTTTAAAGGCGCGTCACTTGTTATTTTAAAACAATCATGTAAAGCTTTAATATCGGGTTCTTTATCACCTAAATAAATAGCTAATAACTCATCACCTTCATTAACAAAATCTCCAACTTGTTTTGCTAATTTAAAACCAACTCGATAATCAATCAGATCATCTTTATTGATTCTTCCAGCACCAAGAGATCGCGCTAATTCGCCTAATTTTAAAGCATTAATTGTGTTTATAAACCCAGTTTGATCACTTTTAATTGAGGTAATACGATTGGTAAGCGGAATTCTGGTTAAATCACCATGTTGCGCTTTTACTAATTCCTCAAACTTTTTATATGCTCTACCATTATTAAGGTTTTCAGTAACTAATGCCTCAGCTTCTTCTAAACTTATTTTTTTACCTAAACTAACCATAAATGAACCTAAGACAATTACAAGCTCGCGAGTATCAGTTGGTCCTTTGCCTTTTAATACCTCAACACTCTCAAGGACTTCAAGCGAATTACCAATGGCACGTCCTAAAGGAGCGTTCATATTAGTTAATACACAGACAACTTCTTTATGATAATGATTACCAATAGCAATCATTAGTTTTGCTAAATGACGAGCACCATTAATATTTTTTACTAAAGCGCCATTTCCTACTTTTAAATCAATTACTATTTTATCAGCCCCAGATGCAATCTTTTTGCTCATAATGCTTGCAGCAATTAATGGTAGTGAGGATGTTGTTCCTGTAACATCACGTAGTGCATAAATCGCTTTATCAGCTGGTACTAAATTACTAGTTTGACTAATAATAGCAACTCCTATATCAGCCATTTGTTTTAAAAATTCTTCATTACTTAAATCAACCTTAAAATTTGGGATCGACTCTAATTTATCAATTGTTCCTCCCGTATGTCCTAAACTATGACCACTCATTTTAGCAACTTTAACACCACATGATGCTACTAAAGGAGCTAAAATTAAAGTTGTTTTATCGCCAACACCACCAGTAGAATGTTTATCAACAATTGGTCCTGCAATACCGCTTAAATCAATCTTATCACCACTATTAATAAATATTTCAGTTAATGATAATGTTTCAGTATCATTCATTCCGTTAATACTTATTGCCATCAAAAAAGCACTCATTTGATAGTCTTCAATTGATCCATCTAAATAACCATCAATCATAAATTTTATTTCTTCAATAGTTAATTCTAAATGATTTTTTTTCTTTTCAATTATATCAATAATATGCATCTTATCACCCTATTATTATTATATCATACAACATATAAAAGAAAAAAGGATTATTCATCCTTGTTATTCTATCATTTTTTTATAAGCACATGTTGTTCGCTATTATAATTAAAGTCAATTACTTCAATATTAGGAGCATATAATCTATTAAATACCGATATTAAACCAGCACTACTAGCTAATCTAGTAACTCCATTGGATATTAATAATGCGGTATTGTCTTTTTGATATATACCATATGACCCACCTGGTAATATTCGATGTTTTGGTCCTGGACTAATTATTCCTCGGTGATTTTTTAATATTTCTTGCATAAATTTAGGAGTTAGTCCACCATGATAATGTCCACTTAAAATTAAATCAAATAGTGTAACATCTTTAGATCGCTTATCTGTAATAAATTTATTATGTGAAACAAACCCTGCTGGTGAATGGGATAAAAGAATATTTAACTTGTTAGTATTAATTTTTTCCGTAAAACCTACTCTATTAAATTCACTTGCAAATTCATCAATATTTTCATCATATTTGTTATACCATTTAAAACCAGGATTAAAAGCACTGAAAGAGATATTTTTATCAGGTACTTCATGAATACTATAAGTATTATCTAATAATGTAAAATTCTTAAGCCATCCGAGTTTTTTAACCCATTCATGATCAACTTTATACATCCATTTATGATTTTTTAAATCTTGAAAATCATGATTACCAATTGAGGCAACAAACGGAGCAATCTTAAGTAATTCTTTTAACTCATTATATAATTTCTTTTTGTTTTGACTTGCAGTATCTATTATATCGCCAGGAATAGCAATATAATCTGGTTTTAAGTTTTCTAAAATCTTGGTGATATTCGATAAAACTTTAGCATCACCATGAATATCAGAAATACAAACTAATCTAAAATTTTTGATTTTAGATTGTTCCATAATATATTTATTAACTTTTATTTTCATACTATCCCCTTTTTCTCTTGAATATAATATATGAAAGTCCTCTTATTGTCAACTTGAAAATTATTCATTAAATAAAAGCAAGGAAGTTTATCTTCCTTGTTTTAATTCTAATATTTTTTGTTTTTGCTTAGTATATTCATTTAATAAAGAATGATATTTTTCACTTTGTGATAATAAATCTGCTTCCTTTAGTTTAAATAAATCTATAATTTCATCTTTATCCAATTGTTTAATAATTAACAAGTTTTGTTCATCTTTAAGATCCTCAAAGTTCTTATCATGATATAAAATTAATGAGGATACAGCTTTTTTTAATTTTTCCTCTAATTGATATTTATTAGCAAAATTATCAAATATAATTTGCGATTCAATCCAATGTCCTCTAAAATGTCCAATACCGTTTTCATCTTCAGAATATGCTTTTGGTTTTCCAACATCATGGAATAAAGCTGATAATCTTAAAATAAGAGTTGGTGAAACTTTAGAAATAACATTTAATGTATGTTCATAAACATCATATATATGCCACGGATTATTTTGATTAAATCCCTTACATTTTTCTAACTCAGGAATCATATTAAAAATCATGGTTTCATTTATTAGTATTTTTTCTTTTGGGTTATCACTCAATATAATTTCAAATAAATCATCAATATTCATTTAAATCACCTACAATTATTATAACATACTAAAATAATTTTAGAATTGAAAAAGAAGTTTAATCTTCTTTTTCGTCTTTATTCTTACTTGATAAGAACGTTACTTTTTCCGCTACTATTTCCATAACATAACGACGTTTTTCATCTTCTACTTCAAAACTACGGGTTTGGACTCGACCTTTAACACCTATTAAATCACCTTTTTTACAATATTCAACCGTATTTTCAGCTATACCTTTCCATAATACACACGAAATAAAATCTGTTTCATATTCACCATTACTATTTTTAAAGCTGCGGGGTACAGCTAGCGTAATATTGGTGACTTTATTACCATTTTCTGTTTCTTTTAATTCAGGATCTTTTACTAATCTTCCAACAATAACTGTTTGATTAAGCATCGATATTCCTCCTTTCTAGGGTTAATATACATACCCAAAAAAAGAAAGACAAATGACTGTCTTTCTTTTTTATATTTATTTATCTCATATATTTAATTTAATTGCCTACAATTAATCTTGTTTAATGTTTTTATAAATAACAGAAAATAAAAAACAAAAGTTTTTTACTTTTGTTCACAATTCATTTTATACTCATATTTAGTGATTGCTTGTGTTTCACGATTTAGTGAAAGTTTTATATAAGAACTATCACGACAATCTTTTAATTTACTAACATCGAAATTACCATCAGAATTCTTATTAGCATTCTTTAAAGAAGCAATTGATACTTCTTGGATATCAATTTCTAATGTATGTCCTTTTACATATTTTTCAAAATAAGCATCAGCCATTTTCTTCATGATGGGCTTATAATCAACTTTCTTGGCACCACAACCAACTAAGATTAAAGCTAAAACTGGTAATATAAATAACTTTTTCATAAACCCTCCTAATATTCTATATAAATTATATCATATTTTTTAAATTAAAAATAATTTTTTAATAAAGCATTTAATTCAACAGCATATTCCATTGGTAATTCTTCCCTAAATCTTTCAATAAAACCCATAATAATAAGCTCTTTAGCTTTTTCTTCACTAATCCCGCGACTCATAAGATAGAATAGTTTTTCCTTACTAATTTTAGCCACCGTAGCTTCATGTTCAATATAAGAAGTATTATTAGATACGAGATTAATCGGTATCGTATCACTCTTCGAATCATTATCTAAAATAATCGTATCGCACTTAACAGTACTTTTACAGTTATAAGCACTCTTTACTATTTTTACTGTTCCCCGATAAGTCGCATTACCTCCTTTTGAGGCAATTGATTTACTTATTATATTACTTGTGGTATTTGGTGCTAAATGAATCATCTTAGCTCCTGTATCTTGGATTTGACCTGTTGTTGCAACTGCAATAGAAATACAGTTACCCTTAGCATATGGTTCAGCTAAGATACAACTTGGATATTTCATGTTAACTTTAGATCCAATATTACCATCAATCCACTCCATTAAACCATTTTCAGATACAATAGCTCTTTTGGTAACTAGATTATATACATTATTAGACCAGTTTTGAATGGTCGTATAGCGACATTTAGCATTCTTACCTACATATATCTCAACTACTGCTGCATGCAGTGAATCAGTTGTATAAGTAGGTGCAGTGCACCCTTCCATATAGTGTAAGTCTGATCCTTCATCAACAATAATAATGGTTCTTTCAAATTGACCCATATTAGCACTATTTAAACGAAAATAACTTTGTAAAGGACGATCTATTTTAGTAAATGGTGGTACATAGATAAATGTTCCCCCACTCCATACCGCACTATTTAAAGCTGTAAATTTATTTTCATCATATTTAACTAGATTATTGAAATATTTTTTAAATAATTCGGGATACTCTCTTAATGCAGTATCAGTATCACAAAAGATGATATTCTTATCAACAAGTTCTTTAATCATATTGTGATATATTACTTCACTTTCGTATTGAGCCCCAACACCCGCTAAATACTTTTGTTCAGCCTCAGGTAGTCCTAATTTATCAAATGTATTTTTAATATCCTTGGGTATATCATTCCAATCATTTGCAATATGATCAGTAATACTTTTATAATAGTTTATTTTACTATAATCTAAATTTAAAAGTGGTCCAAAACTAGGATTTTTAAGTTCCATAAATTTATCAAAAGCTTGTAAACGAAACTCCCTCATAAAAGGCGGTTCGCCTTTAATTTTAGAGATCTCTTTTACTTTATTTCGATCAATACCAAATTCTTTTGATTTCATACTATCACCACATTCCTATTATACTAAATATTGCTTTAAATAAAAAGAGTATTTATCTAATACTCTTAGTAAAAATCTTAACTTTTTCTTTGGCTATTTCTTTAACATTATTTTTAAGTGCTAAGAGAATTGTTTTTCGTAATTTTGCTTTTATAATAGTAGCTTCTTTAGGATCTAATTCATCAACCTCAATTTTAGTGAAATCACATGCGACCAAGTCACCATGTACTACTTTGTGCGTTACTTTATGACTAATTACACAATCATTAGCAATCGCATAAAAGTCTTCACTATCAAGATCATATGCGATTTGGCGATCAAAGTTAACATAACATTGATTAGTATAAATCTCGTTATCTAAACCTAAAATAACTCCAAAAAAATTTAAATATAAAAAAGCATTTACTTGTTTTAATTTAACTTGATATAAACCATTTTTCATATTCTTGTTGTTGTTTTTCATTAGTTCTCCTTGTTTTCTATTACTTTATTAATTCCCCACCAAGGGAGTAAAGCACATTTTTTACGATTAGGTTGTTTATATATGTCATCATAAACAATTGCTTCTTCTAAAATCTCAGCATTATATTCTTTCTCATCAATCATATTAATAAAACTATTATAGATGGCTTTTGCATCAGGAATGCTTTTACCAATTAAAGTATTAATCATAATTGATGTTGAACTAGTGCATATTGCACAAGCTTCACCATCAAACTTAATATCTTTAATAATGCCATCTTCAATCTTAACCATTAAGTTAATCTCATCAATACAGCTTTCATTATTCATATTTACTTTTAAATAACCTTCACTATCAATTAATCCTTTATTATGAGGATGTTGATAATGTTCTAAGATTATACTTCTTTTTAAATTACTATCCATTTTATCACCTAATTGCTTTTATTATAAGATAAATAATGATAAAATGCAAGTATTGATAACATCTTGAATAATTTAATGATTTGTATTATAATAATATTAATATACTAAAGGAGTGAACTTATGACGCTACCAGAAAAAGGTTCTAAAAATTGGTTAATTATCTTTGAGGCAGGTTTTGTTTTAAACTTCGTTTTATTACTATTTAGTCGTTCACAGTTAGGTGCTATTGTAGATTGGCAACCAATTATCGGGTTTGCGATAATCGCTCTTATAGCGGCTTTAATACCATGTATAGGCTACTTTGGATTTAAACTATTCACTAAAATGACAATTGGTGCTAATTTAGTAGGATTAGGATATATGCTTTATATTACAACCACTAATAAAAGTGATGGTTGGTCTGATTTAACTAGTATTGCTTTTTATATCTCAATGATCTTATTAGGAGCTGTCTTTGGAGCTATTATGCAAGTTATTGAAAACTTAATTTTAAATTATTTAGCTAAAGATAAGAAACGTCATAAAAAATATAAATAAAAGTCAAGATTATTAAAAGTAAAATCTTGACTTTTTTCTTATTTTTAGTATAATTAATATTGCGCAGATGTAGTTTAATGGTAGAACCTCAGCCTTCCAAGCTGAGTACGTGGGTTCGATTCCCATCATCTGCTCCATTAAAAAATAAACTCAGGTAAATCCTGAGTTTTTATTTATTTAGTTTTAGTATACTTTTTAATATCTTCTTCTTTTTCTTTAGCAAACAATATAATCATTTGTTCTCTTATGGCTTCAACATCATCTTGATTACCAACTATTTCAAAAGCTTTAAGATATAAATTTTGAGCGTGTTCAATTGAAATAATTTCATCAAGTAATGGTTTTGGGCAAATTAAGAATTCACCATAATATGCTATACTCATTTTTCTGCTATCATAATAACTATTATTAATATCTGGTAAAAAACCTACAATATTAGTCAATCCACATTTTGGACAATAAAATGTATTCTCTTTACAACTATCATTATTTTTTATTTGTATTTTTGTTTTGAGCATAATATGATTGCAACTTTCAATTTTTAACCAATAAGCTTTTTCTTCTTTATTTTTAATTTCTTTTTTAACATCACCAAGTGAATTAGAAGTTGCAATATAAGATTTAACAATTTTATTTTCTTCAAGTAAATTTTTCATCTTAATGAGTAATTGACTTCTTTCATGCATAATGCCTAATTCTTTTTGTATTTGTATTAATTTCTTACTAAATTCTGATTTGTTTTTCATATAATCTCCGCTTCCTAAGATATTATAGCATAAAAAAAGATTTAGTAAATAAATCTTTTATATTTTTTCGATCATGTGATAATAAATTTTTCTTATTTTTGTTTTATCTTCAGCCTTTAATTTGCGAAAAGTTAATTTTAGTTGATATCCACTATTCATTGTTAATAAAATAGTAGCCGTTGTTGTATGAAATAAGATTGCTGATGATGATACATTATGGTATGGGATAAAATGAATCTTTTTAGTTTTCCCTAACCCTATAACATCATAAATAACTATTTTGCGATCAGTAAATAAGCATACATCACGCATAGTACTATAAGCAGCAACAAACTTTTCACCTTCACTAGTATAATCAATTACGTATTTAGCGAGATTCTTAATATCTAATTCTTTATAAAATCCATAACTACCTGCTAATTCTTTATATTTTATATATGCCATTTCTTTCCTCCTAATACACTAACTTAATTTCATTAAAGGGGAATATCTTAACTATTATCTTCCCTATAATATCACTTTTTTTAATTAATCCGACTTTTTGATCACGACTATCAAGTGAATTAGAACGATTATCACCAAGTACTAAATACATATCCTTAGGGATAATCATATCTTTAGATCCCTTAACAGTACTTAAATCAAAGTCATTAGTTATAACACTCTTTAAATAGGGTTCATCGACTAATAGGTCATTGACATATAAAAGTCCATTCTTATAGCTAATGGCCTCTCCTGGAAGCCCTATTACCCTTTTAATCAGGTATTTAGTATCATCATACTTAAGTGAGATAATATCAAATCTTTTAACTTCAAATAAACGATAATGAATCTTAGATAAAATTGCTAAATCATTAGCTTTTAGATTAGGATTCATTGATGGTCCTACTACTTGTACAAAAGAAAAAACATAGATAATAGTTAAAATTACTACTACTATCAATACCATATATTTAAAAGTATCACTTATAAACTCTTTTATATCTAACCAATCCATATAATCACCTTACTATTTCATATTAATAATAACATATCTGTCATAAAAAGAAAAGATATACTTCCTTATCTTTACAATAAAAAAGAGCCGAAGCTCTTAATTGTATTGTACTGGAGTAAGTTTATAAGTTACTACTGCACCGTTTTCTAAAATAAATTTAATAACAGTTCTCACTTTAACTTGTTTTCCAGCTTGAACTTGACTATAAATTTCAGGTAATCTAGTATTTGCACTATTTTCTTGCATACTTACATCACCATCATTTGGAATTGTTCCTGGATTAAACACATCAAATGACATACCCCAAAATTTAATTGTTTTAGTTAATATCTTGGTTGATCCTATTTGTAACATTGCTGGATAAGTACTTAAGTTTTTAGTGAAGTTAGCAGCAAGATAATTACCGCCATCTACACTATATTCATATGAAATAGTAATTTGATTTCCATTATTTACAATAAAATCACGATTGAATTCTATAACAAATCCATTATAAGCTGTTGGCCCAGATGGATCAGAAACACTTAATTCAGTAATCAATGGTCCAACGACAACTGTTCTTGTAACAGTTGTTGTATTAAATCCATCACTAACAGTATAAGTTACATGATAGGTTCCTTCAGCGTTGATGTTAACATCACTATTAACAACTACATCAGCATTTGTTAATAATGCATAATTATCACTTACAGTAAATCCTGGATCAGTAAATGTTTGACCAATTACTAATTCAATATTACCACCAATTAAAGTAATTACTGGTTTTATTAAATCAACAACTGTTACTGTACGTCTTACAGAATCAGCCACATTATGTGATGAGTCTTCTGCTCCATACCAGACATTATATTGACCTAATACATTTGTTCTTACTTCATTTCCTAAAGCGCCTACCCATGTGCCATCAGCACCTGTTGGTGAATAGTAAACAGTTAAGTTTGCAGTTAAAACTTCGCCAGAATTATCAGTTATAATAACTCCTGGGTCAGTAAATGTTGTATTAACTTCAACAGTCATGTTGCCACCGACTAAATTAATAATAGGTTTTTTAGTATCAGATATTGTTACTGTTCTTCTTACAGAATCAGCTACATTATGTGATGAGTCTTCTGCTCCATACCAAACATTATATTGACCTAATACATTTGTTCTTACTTCATTTCCTAGAGCACCTACCCATGTGCCATCAGCACCTGTTGGCGAATAGTAAACAGTTAAGTTTGCAGTTAAAACTTCGCCAGAATTATCAGTTATAATAACTCCTGGATCAGTAAATATTGTATTTATTTCAACAGTCATGTTGCCACCAATTAAAGTAACAACTGGTTTTTTAGTATCAATAACATGTACTCTTAATGGAGTATATCCACGATTACCACTTGAATCTAATACGTAGAATTCAACTAAATAAGTACCAATTCTATTCATATTTGGATTTGCTAAGATGTAAACGTGATCAGTTATATTACCATCATAATTATCAATTGCAATAACTAAGTCAGCTATTGATGGTAATATTGATCCAACTTCATAA
This sequence comes from Bacilli bacterium, assembly GCA_038321575.1. Taxonomy (GTDB): domain Bacteria; phylum Bacillota_I; class Bacilli_A; order RF39; family UBA660; genus JBBQFD01. Next base: position 12,290 of record JBBQFD010000014.1, read on the forward strand.
TAAACATCAGATGCCACTTTTTTAGTAATGATTGGTTTCGTGGTATCAGACACTGTTACTGTACGTCTTACAGAATCAGCCACATTATGTGATGAGTCTTCTGCTCCATACCAAACATTATATTGACCTAATACATTTGTTCTTACTTCATTTCCTAAAGCACCTACCCATGTGCCATCAGCACCTGTTGGTGAATAGTAAACAGTTAAGTTTGCAGTCAAGACTTCACCAGAATTATCAGTTATAATAACTCCTGGGTCAGTAAATGTTGTATTAACTTCAACAGTCATGTTTCCACCGACTAAATTAATAATAGGTTTTTTAGTATCAGATATTGTTACTGTTCTTCTTACAGAATCAGCTACATTATGTGATGAGTCTTCTGCTCCATACCAAACATTATATTGACCTAATACGTTTGTTCTTACTTCATTTCCTAAAGCACCTACCCATGTGCCATCAGCACCTGTTGGTGAATAGTAAACAGTTAAGTTTGAAGTTAAAACTTCGCCAGAATTATCAGTTATAATAACTCCTGGATCAGTAAATATTGTATTTATTTCAACAGTCATGTTGCCACCAATTAAAGTAACAACTGGTTTTTTAGTATCAACAATAGTTACATATCTTCTTACAGAATCAGCTACATTATGTGATGAGTCTTCTGCTCCATACCAAACTGCATAATGTCCTAAAATATTAGTTCTTACTTCGTTTCCTAAAGCACCTACCCATGTGCTATCAGCACCTGTTGGTGAATAGTAAACTGTTAAGTTTGCAGTTAAAACTTCACCGGAATTATCAGTTACAATAACTCCTGGATCAGTAAATATTGTATTTATTTCAACATTCATATCGCCACCATTTAAAGTAACAATTGGTTTTTTAGTGTCAACAACGGTCACATATCGTCTCATGGCATATGCTTCATTATGTGATGAATCTTCTGCTCCATACCAAACGGCATAATGTCCTAAAACATTAGTTCTTACTTCGTTTCCTAAAGCACCTACCCATGTGCCATCAGCACCTGTTGGTGAATAGTAAACATTTAAAATTAATGGTAATACTTCACCAGAATTATCAGTTATTGTAAATCCTGGATCAGTAAATGTTGTATTTATTTCAACATTCATATCGCCACCATTTAAAGTAACGATTGGAGCTGTTGTATCAACAACATGGAAATCTTTTTCTAATATCGTAACATTACCAAGTGAATCAGTAGCAGTAAATGTTATCGTATATTCTCCTAATACATGTGAATTAATATCATGTTCAATATTAACTATTACATCACCATCAGCAACGTCCGTTGCTGTAGCTGTAAATGTAGGAATGGTTGTATTAATTTCCATATGACTGAAATTATCTTCTTCAATAGTTGGTGCATAATTATATTCTGGGTGAGATTCAGCATTATTGAAATCAGTTTCTGCTAATACTTCTTCACCATTAGTATATTTATCACCATCTAAATCAGCTTTTGGATCTAATACATTTATTGTTCTAACAACTGGTAAAGCATTATTACCACTTAAATCAATTGCATTATATGTTAATGTATAACTTCCAACAACAAGTGGATCACCTAATAAAACAACACTTGCTAATAAGCCAGTATCGTAATTATCAGTAACAACGGCACCTTGATCTGTATATGTTGTTAAGCCTTTTACTATATTAATAGTAGCATCACCAGTTAAAGTAATAACTGGAATAGCACTGTCAACTACGGTAAATGGTCTTAAGATTGTTCTTACATTACCAAGTGAATCAGTAGCTCTAAAAGTTACTGTATAAGTTCCTACAATATTAGGGTTAATATTATTAGTAATAACCACTGGTAATACACCATCTGCAACATCTGTTGCTGATGCGGTAAATGTTGGTTCTACACCAAACACTTCCATTGTATATACATTACCTACACTTAAAGTAATGGTTGCTTCACGGGCATATGTTGGACGATCATTAATATCATCAAAATTAGTTAAAGCAACTACTTCTTCTTTATTGGTGTATCCATCTAAGTCTTCATCTCCACTAAGAGTTAACACTCTAATGGTTCTTTCGGCAGTATCGGTGTTATTGCTAGTGTCAGTAACACTATAAGTAATAACATGGTCTCCCACCGCAAGAGCTTTCGTATCAGTAATATCTGCATCAGCAGTTAAGGTATCATTATCATCTTTTACTGTTACTCCAGTCATAACGTCATAATCAGTTCCTAATACTATTTTTACTAGTAATGGATCTACGTTAATAACCGGTGCGGTATCAGTATTCCCTGGATTAGCGAATGTAAACATGATTAAACTCATGAAAATAAATGCGATAATAGCAATTATTTTTTTTCTACTTAACATATTTCTTTCCTCCTTTGATTAATAAGTGAACCCCGTTTTTATCTTTTATCTAATATTATTTTTCTAGTTGGGCAAAGAATGGACTAAATTGCATGTGTTTACTCATTGATGTTCTTTCATATCTAAACACCTTATATCCCAGTCCCAAACACTCATATACTTTACCATCACTGTAAGTATGAGTGGTTCTGTTAATACAGAATGTTGGTTTATTATCAAACTTCGCTTGTACAAAGTCAAATAACCAAACACTCATTAAAAAAATGACTACCACCCAAAAAATAACATTTAGTGCTTTTTTAGTGATATTTAACGCTTTTTCATTCATATCTTCACCACCTATCATAAAAAAATTATGTTTCTTCGCACATCTTTTGTGTTTTATAAGTATATTATTACATCTAAAAGTAAAATTTGTCAAATTATATTCGCATAAAACCCACATATTTGAAATATTTCTACCACAATCACTAAAATAATCACTCTTTAACCACTTTTTATCATTAAAAAAGACTCGTTGAGTCTTTTTTAAAATTGTAATTTTTAATGACAATATTTATTATCTAATAACTTGAGATTACAATCATAATCTTTATTATTTCTATCAAAACAATTATATTCCCTTTTCTTATACGAATAACATTCAGGTAAAACAATATACAATAAAATATCTGTTTTAGTAATTGTTCCTTCTTTATAACTTACAGTAAGTATTTTTAAACCAATGTTATTGGTACTGAATCCACTATAAGTATAATTTGTTATTATATGCGATGTTCCATTAGCATAGTATGCTCTTACCGTTAAGATTCCCATACTATCACCACGACCATAAATATAATCGTTTAGACATGCTACAATTTTAATTAATTTCGTAACATTTTGAATAAATACACCACTAATTCCTAAATCATTATCAGGCATTTTGGAAGGTATTGTTGACCAACCTGAGAAAGTATATCCTACTTTAGTTGGCACCGCAATAGCTGTTAATGACGTATCATAAGCGACATTAGTTACGGTTTCATATACTGCACCATCAACATAATAAATAATATTATGAGTATTGACAGTAAATTCGCCACTTACTACTTCATCGCTAGTTCCCATCACGGTTAGCGTTTTATTCCAGCCTGAGAAAGTATAACCTGTTTTATATAAGTCTGGCATCATTATAATGTTTTCTTCAAACTTATATGAATAAACCATATCTTCAAGTCCTGGAACTTGATAAGTTACTTTATAGATATTTCTTCCATAATACATTATTAATTCTAAATATGGAACACTACCTATCGTCCCACTTGTAATTGATTTATTATAGTCAATAGCAAATCCTGTTTTAAATTTAAATCCAGCATCAACTACATCACCCAATGAACCTTGAAAAGATTCAACAACATCAGTATAAGTAATGCCATCTACGTTTTCATAACGATGGGTTACTTGATATGTTGTTGATACTACATAGAAGTCTTTTACTAATTTGGTAACATTACCTAAAGAATCAGTTGCAGTAAATGTTACTTTATATATTCCAGCCATATTAGGATTAATATCATTAGTAATTGTAACTAAAATAGTACCCATATCTCCTTCATCAGTTGTTGTTGCACTAAATGTTGGAATTATTCCCCCTACTTCAATTATATAAGTATTATTTTCACTTATATTTGGGCCAGGATTATAATCGGGATGACTACTAGCATCATCTACTTTAGTACCATGTTGAACTTCTTCACGATTATTATAACCATCGCCATCTTCATCAGCTAATGGGGCTAATACATGAACCGTTCTTATTACTTCTAATGCATGATTACCACGTGAGTCATTGGCATTATAAACACGATTATAAGTTCCTACAACATTAGGATCACCATCTAAAGTACTACTTATAAAGAAATTTGGATCATAGTTATCACTAACAATTGCTCCTTGTTCTGAATAAGTTTGAAAACCTAAGACAATATATATTGGATTAGATCCGTTTAACGTTATGACTGGTGCTGTACTATCAATAACATTAAATTGTTTTATCAATGTTGTAACATTGCCAACTAAGTCAGTTGCAGTAAATGTTATTAAATAAGTACCAATCACATTTGGATTAATTGTATGTGTTATAACAACTGGAATATCTCCATCACCAACATCAGTTGCTATTGCTTGGAAGTCAGGAATAGTTCCTTTAACCTCCATTGTAGAAGGATTATATTCAGTTATAATTGGGGCTTTACCGTATGGTGGACGACTATTAACATCGTTCCAATCAGTAAAAGCAATGATTTCTTCTACATTACTATATCCATCACCATCTTCATCAGCTAATGGATTTAATACTTTAATCGTTCTTACTTTCGTTATTGCTACATTAGCGTTAACATCAGTTGCATCATAAACTAATGTATATTGACCAACTACTGTTTGATCACCATTTAACACACCACTTATTATTCTAGTAGCATCTAAATTATCAGTAACATTAGCGCCTTCGTCTGTATAAGTTGTATAACCTAATACTGTTTTAATAGTTGTTTCACCAATTAAATTAATAACTGGTGGTGTTGGTAAAACAACATATACACTTATAGCTTTTATGCTAATATTACCTAATGAATCTCTAGCACTGAATGTAACAGAGTATGTTCCAATTTTGGTTCTATTAATTGATTTTTCAATAGTTACTGGAATGTCTCCATCAGCAACATCAAATGCAGTTGCATTGAAAACAGGAATTGAAGATCCCACTTGCATTTTGTAAACATTATTAACATCTAGCGTTATCGTTGGATAAGGCGAATATGATGGATAACTACTAGCATCATCAAAATTAGTGCCCGCTAGTAATTCTTCACCATTCGTGTACTTATCATGGTCTTCATCGGCTGTTTTGCTTAAAATATTTATTGTTCTTGTTGCGGTTGATATATTTCCTATTGCATCAGTCGCTGTATAGGTAACTATATGGCTTCCTACCGCAAGAATTGTTGTATCAGTTATATCTGATGTAATAATAAAGGTATCTACATCATCTGTCGTTACTACTCCTGTTGTCACATCATAGTTAGTTCCAACAATAATCTTCACTAAAGTTGGATCAACCGTAATGACTGGAGTAGCGTTTACTTTGATAGGGTTAGTAAAATTAAAAGTAATTAAGCTTACAAAAATAAATGCTAATATCGCGATTATTTTGTTTTTGTTTTTCATCTTTCTTTCTCCTTTAATTAATATCTATTTATCTTTTATCTTTTTGTTATTTCAAACGAAAATAACATTAACA
>JBBQFD010000015.1:0-17604 GCA_038321575.1 Bacilli bacterium
CTAGATAGTAATCCATAAAACGATACTTCTTATGACCTTTATTAAACTTTATAATTACGTAGTATTTATTCTTTTCAAAAACCACTTTTTCATCGCTAATATAATAACCCATTTTAGTAACTTTATGTCTTAAATCATAAAGGTCATTATTACTTTGAATGATCAGGGTGTTTAAGTTATTATGATTAACTTTGTTTAACATTTTTATAATTGTACGAGTTCCTAAACCACTAAGAATCACAATATCATTTGGCTTAATATCAATATTAATCAAACCATCATTTTTAATAACTTTCACTTTATCATTAGCATTGTATTTATCAACATTTAATATTGCTTTTTTTAATACTTTTGCATTAATATCAATAGCTAAGCAAGTACAATTATCTTTATTTAATGATGCGTATATACCTAATAATGCGTGATCACAACCAACATCAATTATATGACTATTATCATCAATCATGCTGATAACTGCCTTTAAACGTTTTGATAAATGCATCTTAATCACCCATATAATCTTTTAGTTTACGTGAACGTGATGGATGACGTAATTTGCGTAGAGCTTTAGCTTCAATTTGACGAATACGTTCACGTGTAACACCAAACATTTGCCCTACTTCTTCTAGAGTTCTTGATTTACCATCTTCCAGTCCAAATCGTAAGCGAATGACTTTTTCTTCACGTTCAGTTAACGTTAATAATACTTCTGATATTTCATCTTTTAGCATTTCATTAGTCGCATATTCTTCAGGACTCATATTACGTTCATCTTTAATGAAATCACCTAAGTGAGAGTCATCTTCTTCACCAATTGGAGTTTCCAGTGAAACTGGTTCTTGTGATATTTTATATATATCACGAATTTTTTCAACTGAAATATTCATTTTTTTAGCAAGTTCGTCTTCACTTGGTTCGCGATTCAGTTCAAGTGTTAATTGTCTTTGAATACGTGCTAATTTATTGATAGTTTCAACCATATGAACGGGAACACGAATGGTACGGGCTTGATCAGCGATTGCTCGTGTAATTGATTGTCTAATCCACCATGTTGCATAAGTAGAAAATTTAAATCCTTTACCTACATCAAACTTTTCAACAGCTTTCATTAACCCAATATTACCTTCTTGAATTAAATCAAGAAATAACATTCCACGACCAACATAACGTTTAGCAATACTTACAACTAAACGAAGATTAGCTTCAGCTAAAATATTCTTAGCAGTTATATCGCCCGCTTCAATACGATCAGCTAAAGATAATTCCTCAGCCATATTTAATAATTTAATTTGACCAATTTCTTTTAGATACATCCTAACAGGATCATTAATTGTTAAGTCTTTATTTAATACGGTATCATCTAAAATCAATTTATCAGTGGCACCTGCTGTTTCTGATTCATCTTCTGATACTATGGCAATATTATTCTTATTAAATAAATTATATAATTCATCTAATGAATCAGCATCTAAATCTAAGCCTTTTAAAGCAGCTGCTAAGGCTTCAAAAGAAAGAAACCCTTTTTCTTTACCGGCAGCTACAAGCTCTACTTTACGTTCTTCAAATGTTTTAATTTCATTAATCATTACTATCTCTCCCCATCTTTAAATCAAGCATTTCTTGCCCGATTGCCGCCTTTTTTAGCGGATCTAATTCAGCGTGCATTTTTTCTTTAAGTTTTTCACGAACATAATTAATATTATATTCACGAATAACATTAATATAATCATCAATTTCATCTTGATTATACATTTCTTTTAAATTAAGTGCTTCAATCTCGCCTACGACCTTAATTAATTCTTCATGACCATCTAAAAAACTTAATAAATCAGCAACCCCTATATAATCATAAGTCTTATAAAAGTTACTTATGTAGCGTGCTAAAGTACGATAGTTTTCAGTTGGCATATAGGTAATATTTTTATTATACATCTTAATTACCTCTTGATATTTAAGCATATAAAATAACAAATTACGTTCAGCTTTTTGATATTTAGATACTTTTTGTTCAACAATTGGTTTAATTGTTTCCACTTTAATCTCTTTATAATCTAATTTACTACGTAAGAAATTAATATCTAACTTAGCTTCTTCACTAATCTTTTTAAGGGTTATTTCACGTAAAATTTCATCATCAATTTTAGATAATTCCATAATGATTTCATTAACATATTTTGCTACATCAACAGAATTAGTAAAATCTTTATTGTTTTTTAAATATGATAGTTTAAAATCCATAATATTCATCGGATTATTTATTTTAAGTACAAATTGTTCTTTACCATATTTTTTAATATAGTCATCTGGATCTAATTCTTCATCTAAACGAACTACATTAGGTGATATACCTAAGCTTAATAATTCGTTACTACAAGCAAGGGTTGCTTTAGCTCCTGCCGCATCACCATCAAAACAAAGAACTACATTTTTAGCCATTCTTTTTAAAAGATTAGCTTGGGTTTTAGTAACCGCTGTTCCCATTGTTGCAACAACATTATCAATCCCAATAATATGGGCTCTAATAACATCCATAAAGCCTTCCATAACTATTATGGTTTGATTACTTCTAGCAGCATCTTTAGCACGATGATAGTTATATAAAATATCACCTTTTTTAAATATATCGGTTTCTTTTGTATTAATGTATTTGGCAGTATCTTCACCATTATATATGCGACCACTATAACCCACTATTTTGCCATTTAAATCCCACAAGGGGAACATTATACGATTATAGTAGATATCTGTATAGCCAGTCTCATTCTTGACTGATAAACCGCTTTTTAATAGATCTTTACTATCATATTTTTTATTTAATAAAATCTTTGTTAAACCATCACGTTCTTTTAATGATAAACCAATTTCAAATTCTTTAATTACTTCATCACTTATGTCACGTTTTGTTAAATAATCTTTTGCTTCTTTTCCATTAGTAGTATTTATATTATTTTGATAGAACTTAGAACTAATCTCATATATTTCATAAAGTTCACTAGAATAGTGATCATTAGTTTTAGTACCAATATCAACTGCAATACCTGCTTTATCAGCAACTATTTTAACAGCATCAAGAAACGCTATATGTTCATAATCCATTATAAAATTAAAAATATTTCCAGTAGCACCACATGAAAAACAAGTATATATTTGTTTTTCCTTAGATACACTCATACTTGGTGAATGATCATCATGAAATGGACATACACCAAAATAATTACGTCCGCGTTGGGTTAATGGTAAATAACTACCAATAATGTCAACAATATCGACACTACTTCTTATGTTATTAATTTCTTCTTGTTTTAGCATACTCATAATATCATACTCCCCTACTAGTAATATACGAGATAAGTTTTTGATTTCCTTTTTTATTTTGCAGTTTTTATTATTAATTTATCACTTAATATTATTTTAATTATCCCTCTTTTACTAGTTAAATATATATCACTATTATTTAAAGTGTTAATTGTTGCTTGATCGGGATGATTATATAAGTTCTTTGAGGCGACTGAAATCAATGATATCTTAGGCTTTATTTGATTAATGAATGCTAATGACGTACTATATTTAGAACCGTGATGACCAACTTTTAGAATATCAATTTGCGGTAGAGAGTAAGTCTTAATAATCTGTTCTTCATTGGTTTTATCAGCATCACCCATTAATAAGATATCAAAATTATTAATATCGCTATAAACTATTAAACTATCGCTATTTTCACTCTTATAATCCCTTGTGTTAATAAAACTAAATGAATAATCATTAATTTTTAAATTATATTTACTTATTTGTTTAAAAGGAATGGCTTTTGCTTTTAAAGTGTTTATTAAATCAACCTCAAGAGTGTTATTTTTGCCGCTATTTAAAAAAACATTATCTACTTTATATTTTTTTACTAAATTATATGCTTCCTTAATGTGATCAGCATCACCATGGGTTAATATTAAGTAATCTAGATGACTGATACCAATTGATTTTAAATAGGGAATAATAATCGAATCAGCCAAACTAAACTCGCTACCTATTTGCCATGCTTCTTTACCATAACTTACTAAGCCACCAGTATCAAACAAAAGATTGCCTTCATTATTTGGTAATGTTATTAAGATACAATCACCTTGGCCAACATCAAGCATAGTAATAATGGGATCTTTATTGATTAGTGATATATTTATGTGAATAAATAACATCATAATCAAGATAAATATATATTTATAATTTCTTACTTTAATTTTATTTAATATAATAGTTATCACAATGTAGTACAAAATAATTATATATAGTGGTGGTTTGGCAAGAACTATTTCTAAATTATTATTAGACATTAATACTGATAATGATTCAATTATATTAATAAAAGCTACAAAAATAGGATTAACCATCGGAATAATTATGGTTAATAATCCAAGTGGTAATAAGATTAAGGTAACTACTGGTATAAATATAAGATTAATAAGTGGTGTTAATAAATTAATGCTAAAATAATTATTCATTAGAATGGGCATCCCTACTATAAAAAAAAAAATAGATATTACTAGTATTTTAATAAAATAATTATTATATCTTTTAATTATTTTTTGATATATATTCATGTAGAAACTAATAATAAAAGTAAATTGAAAACCTATACTATTAATAATATAAGGATTATTTATAATAAGCATTGAAAAAATAACCATTAAAATATTAATGGTTTTAATTTGGAGATTTAAGGTTCGATTAATAAATATTAAACTAAATAGCATACTTGCTCTAACGGCTGATATTGGAAAGTTTGTCATAAACATATATAACAGTAATATTATAATAACAATTCCATAAATCATGATCGTTCGTTTAAAGATTTTTTTAAAAAAATATACTAATATCATTGATAATAATGTTATATGTAACCCTGATACTGCAAACAAGTAACTAATACCATTAGTTTGATAGCTATCATTAATATTCTCTTCAATATTGCTAGTATCACCTAAAAGGTAAGCCTTTAAATAACTACTAGATTTCAAATAACGATCGAGATATTTATTGATGTTATTTTTAAAGTTATAACTTATATTTTGATTAGGTTGATGATCAATTATTTTAGTTACTAAAAAAGTCCAATTAATCTTTTTACTTAATAAGTAATCATGATAATTAAATAAATTAAAATTTGAGTTTTTATTGGGTTCTTTAAAGACACCACTTAAAATTAAATAATCACCCAATTGATAATTATTTTTAATTTTAAGATATTCTGAATATTCTTTAATATAGTAATTAATAACTACTAATTCTTTAGCTTTTAAAGTAATCATTAAGTGATTACCATTATATTTGATTGTATCTATGATGCCACTTATTTTAGTTTCATTACCTTGATAATGGGTTAGATTAATGTTTAGACTTATATATATAAATGAATATGTTATAGCTAAGACTAAAACGATTATATATGGATAATTATAGCGTAATAAGGCCCTTAAGTTGATCATAGGTAGCGTCCCCTATTCCACTTACATTTTTTAATTCTTCAATATTTTTAAAACTATTAATTAATCTATAATTAATAATATCTTGAGCTTTAGCTGGACCAATACCGGGTAGTGTATCTAATTCAGCTAAGGTTCCATTATTAATGGAAACTAAATTACTACTAACTGGATTAGATACAACTGGATTATCAGTACCATTAGTTATTTTATTATCAATACAAGCATTATTGGTTACTACTGGACAAATACATACTTTATCAACATATTTGATGGTGGTGTTACCTTTTTTCATGCTTTTTATTTCAGCTTTGCTATAAATTATAATGACCATTTCATCTTTAAGAATCTTACTTAAATTAATGGTGCTAGTATCAACATCAGCTTTAAAACCACCACTAGCATTAACGGCATCAATTAAACGACTTCCGCTTGTTAGGGTATAAACACCTGGATTATTCACATAACCTTTAACATCAACCATGATTGTATCTAGAACGATTTCTTCTTTAATAACAGGAAGTTCAACTAATTCTTTTATTACTTTTGGTTTAGGTTGATAAATAAATATATAGATATATATAAGAATAATAATGGGTATTAATAGAATCCAACAATAATGTTTGATTAATGTAAATATTTTCATCATAAAATCACCTCACTTATATATACGCGGTAATTTGTTTATATCCTACAAAAAAAATGCCGAAGCATTTTTATATTTTTAATGTTTGATTACGATATTCAATATGGACTCTTTGAACAATCGCTAAGGAAACAACTAACGATAAACCAAATGATCCCCCATAGCTTAAAAATGGTAAAGGGACTCCGGTTAGTGGTAATAGTCCAAATAATCCTCCTAAATTGATTAATATATGCATGTATATGTAGGCGGCAACACCTAGACATATATAACGACCTCTTATTGTATTTGCTTTACTAGAGATATCTAAAATGCGCTTTAAGACTATGACATATAGACCAAGAATGGCACTGGAGAATATTAAACCATACTCTTCAATAACAATAGCAAATACTGAATCGGTATGGGGTTCTGGAATATAAGAATATTTTTGTTTACTCTTACCTATTCCTAATCCAAATAAGCCACCATCATTAATCGCGATAAAACCATTACATATTTGATAACCACCAGTTTCATAATTAGAACAAGGATTAATATAATTGAAACGATCTAATTGTTCTGGAGATAAGATATAACCTTTTACACCCTGCATTATAATGGCGGCAATAATAGCCATTACAAACAAAAGACCAATCGTTTTTAATTTATCAATTCTTAAGACAGGGCTTGCTAAAAACATAATCATAAATATTGCAATCATTATTATAGCGGTGCCTAAATCTTTTTGAAAAAAGACAATAATGGGAATTGTTAAACCCACAAATAAAATACGACCTAGCATATCATTATGATTAATATCTTTATTATGTAATGGTTTGGCAAATCTTTCAAATAATAATGCTAAACTAACAATAATAATAGGTTTGGCAAATTCACTTGGTTGTAAATTAAATCCCATGACAGTGACCCAGTTTTTAGACCCTCTAAAATTAACTCCGTATATTAACAAGAAAGCGGCAGCCCCTAAAACGATAACGTAAGCCATTAAAGATATAAAACGATATCTTTTAGTGTCTACTTTAAAAATGAATAAAGAGGCAATAATTCCAGCTATTAAAATAGCTGATTGCTTATAAAAATATAAATATATTGATGATTGATTATTAACAACAGATTCACGACTAGATGCTGAAACAATATTTAATAAACCAAAAACAAATAAAATAACCGTTAATAATAACAATACTTTATCCATATCACGAAATATTTTCTTTAATTCTTTACCTGGTTTATTGAATAGTTTTTTCATATGATCACCTATATTATAATAATATCATAATATCAAACCATTCTCAATATAAGACCATATGATACTTACAATTTGACAGATTTATGATATAATATGAACATTGGAGCTGATATTATGTTTAAGAAATTAAATATTTTAGATGAACGAGATCCACATTTACGTTTTATTAGTGAGGAAGTTACCTTCCCTATTCCAAAGGAATATAAAAAAACAATTAATAGGATTATTGATCATCTAACATATAGTCAAATAGAAAAATATGCAGAAAAATATGACCTAAGACCTGGTATGGGTTTAGCTTTTTCACAACTTGGTATCGATAAACGTATTATCGTTATTGTATATGAGGTTGAACCAGGGATTTTCGATAACTATGTCTTAATCAATCCTAAACTAGTAAGTAATTCGATTGAATTAATTGCAGCAGAAGCTGGTGAAGGTTGTTTAAGTGTTAATCGTGATGTTGAGGGCCATGTACCACGTTATGCCAGAGTTACCGTTGAAGCATATAATGAAGATGGTGATAAAATCCATGTTCGTGGTCGTGAAGATTTAGCGATTGCTTTACAACATGAAATTGATCACTTAAATGGAATTATGTTTTTTGATAAAATTGATAAAAAGAAACCATTTTATACTGAAGATGAAATTCGTCTAATCTAAGATAACACTAGTTATCTTTTTTTATTTTATGTTATAATTAAGATGGTGATAAAATGGATTTAAAATATGTTGTTAAAAGATTAGAACATATGAATTATAAGAAGATGTTAGATATGGTTTCCTTAGTTAGTAAAAAAACTAAAAAACCAGGAATCATTATTTTTTTTGATATGGTTTATTGTGGTATTAAATATCAATGTGGTTATATTGATTATAACTTATTTGAAATGTATGACCTTAATAGCAAGCAAAGAAAAACTGTTGTAACTCGTGGGCGTAATAATGCTTATATAAAAGCTTTTAATAACTTTGATTATGCTCATATCTTTTTAAATAAGCCCGAATTTAATTTAAAATTTAATAAGTATTTAAAGAGAGATTGGTTATTACTTGATGGTTATAACTTTGATAAATTTGTAAGATTTATTCAAAATAAAGAAGCTATTATTGTTAAACCAGTTAGTGGTACTTGTGGTAAAGGAATTGAAAAGATAAGTCTTAAAGACCATGATTTAAAAGAATTATATAATTATTTAATGAATAACAAATTATTATTGATTGAAGAATTAATTATTCAAAATGATATTATGACTAATCTATATGCTGGTGCTGTTAATACCGTCAGAATGATTACCCTTAGTAAAAATGGTAAAACTGCTATTTTAGCGGCTTATCTTCGTATTGGTAATGGTGGACGCGTTGTTGATAACTTTAATAGTGGCGGGATGGTTGCTCCGATTAATATTGAAAAAGGCATAATTGAATATCCGGCTTTAGATAAAGCTGGTACCTTATATGAAAAACATCCCATAACTAATACAATAATTAAAGGTTTTAAAATACCAAGATGGGATGAAGTTATTAAATTAGCTAAAGAAGTTGCCCCAATGGTCCCAGAAATGGGGATGATTGGTTGGGATATATCAGTGAGTGTTAAAGGACCCCTACTAGTTGAGGGCAATGAATATCCAGGTCATGATATATATCAATTACCACCACATCGTACCGATGGGATTGGTATGTTACCACAATTTGAAAGAACTCTGAAAGAATTAGGTATTAAAAAAAGATATTAACATATCTTTTTTATTTTAAGTCTTGTAATTTAACACTTACTAATTTACTAACTCCTGATTCTTGCATCGTTATACCATATAATGTATCAACATATTCCATCGTCTTTTTCTTATGAGTAACAATAATGAATTGGGTTTTAGTTTTAAGTTTAACTAAATAATCACCAAAACTTACAACATTACCTTCATCTAAAGCAGCTTCTGCTTCATCTAAGATACAAAATGGTACCGGGCGAGATTTTAAGATTGCAAATAATAAACTAATAGCAGTAAATGTCTTTTCACCACCTGATAGTAAGGAAATACTTGTTAATTTCTTACCAGGAGGTGACGCTACTATTTCAATACCCGTTTCTAAGATATTACTAGCATCAGTTAATTTTAATTCCGCATGACCGCCTTGAAATAGTTCTTTAAAGGTTTCAGAGAAATTATCTTTAATAATGTTAAAAGTTGTTAAGAATTCATGTTCCATTACTTGATCCATTTCTTTAATAATTTCAAGTAGAGTATTCTCAGCATTAGTTAAATCATCACGTTGTTTAATTAAGAATTCATAACGTACACTAATACGATCATATTCTTGAGGAGCCCCAATATTAACAATACCAAGTTCTTTGATTATTCTTCTTAATTTATTTACTTTACTACGAGCTAGGGTTTCTTCCATCTCTAAGTGATAGTTAGTAACTGCATTTTCATAAGTTAAACTATAAGTTTCACTCAAAGTCGTAATTAAAGTATCAAGTTTAACATCTAAACGATTAACTTCAATTTCTAATTCTTTTAATTCTTTATTCTTATCATTAAAGATACTATTTTCACGTTTAATAGTGAAATTGAATTCATCTAATTCATCATTAAAACTAGTACGTTTTTTATTTAAGATATCTAAATCATTAATTGCATCATCTTTTACTTTAATGGCTTCATAATATTCATTTAAAATACTATCTTCTTCTTTACTTAAAGTTTTATTTAAGATGTTATTGGTGCCATTAATCTCTTTAGTAAGACTCATTAAACGATCATGATAATCATTTACTTGATTATATTTAGCTAGATATGATTCTTCGACAATAATTTTATCTTTATTAATTAAATATAACTTATCTTCAAGTGATTTTAAAGCATAATCACTATCATTAAGTTTAGATTCTAATTCTTTAAGCTTATTAGTTATTAAATCTAGTGATTTAATGGTGTTTTCAAGCTCATAGCGGTCATTTATGATATTATGAGACTTATTTATCGAACCACCAGTAATTGAACCCCCTACATGGATTAATTCACCATCTAAAGTAACTACTTTATGATGATATTCAGATAACTTACTTATTTTATTAGCACTGTCTAAATCTTTAGCAATAATAACTGTTCCTAATTGATTAGTAATAATATTGTGATACTTCTCATCATACTTAATAAGATCAGATGCGATTCCAATATAACCATTTTCCGTCTTTACTAATTTTTCAGTTTGATAATCCATTCCTTTTGGTTTAATAATATTTAGAGGAAAAAAAGTGGCACGACCTAAGTTATTATTTTTTAAATAAGTGACCGCTTCTTTAGCAGCTAATTCATTATCAACTACTAAAAACCCACTACTCGCTCCTAAAGCTGTTGCAATTGCATTAGCATATAACTCATTTACTTCAATTAAATTACCAATTGCATTATGAATCCCTCTTAGTTTAGGATTGTTTAAAACGCTCTTAGCTGCATATGGCAAAGTAGCATTAGAATCTATTTCATTTTGAAGAGAATCAATTTTATTTTTAAGCGTTGTTTCTAAACGAATGTTATTAGCTAATTCTAAATCAATGTTACTACGAAGTTCTTTAGCTTTGTTAATATAATCTTCATGTTTTTTAACAGTAAGTACTAATTCATTTAATTCATTTTGTTTATTAGTAACTTCATTTTCTAAATTATTAATATCATTACGTAGTTTTAATTCTTCTTCTTTTAAGATAACTAAATTATTATGAAGACGAGTATCCGCAACTTCATATTTCTTACGTTCTAAAATAATTTGTTTTTGACTATTAATCTTTTCGACTTTACTAGTTAGTTCTAATAAGTCTTTTTGTTTTAAGTCGATTTCTTTATCTAAATGACTGATTTGTAAGCGATATTCTAAAACCTTAGCTTCGCCCGTTGAATTAGATGAACTTATGTTTAAAATATCGTTATTTAAAATATCGATTTTGTTTTTATCTTCTTGATATTTACGATTTATATTAGTAATATCACTAGTAATTAACGCTATTTCAATACCTTCTAATTCGGCTTTAGCATTAATGTATTTTAAAGCTTCTTCTTTTTGAAGTTTAAGCGGTTCTAATTGCACGCCAATTTCAGTAATAATATCATTAACTCTTTGCATATTATTATGAGTACGTTCTAGTTTACGAAGTGCTTCTTCTTTACGTTTCTTATATTTTAAAACGCCAGCTGCTTCTTCAAAAATAATACGACGTTCACTTGGCTTGTTACTAATTATTTCTTCGATTTTACCTTGTGATATAATGTTGAAACTTTCTTTGGCAATACCACTATCCATTAAGATATCAGTAATATCTTTTAAACGACATTTTTCACCATTAAGATAATATTCATTTGATCCATCAGTATATAAGCGTCTTTTAATTGATACTTCACTAAAATCAATGGGTAGATATTTATCAGTATTATCAAAAACTAAAGTAACACTAGCAACATTTAGCGCATTACGTGATTTGGAACCGGAAAAAATTACGTCAGTCATTTTATCATCACCACGTAATTGTTTAACTGATTGTTCACCTAGTACCCAGCGGACAGCATCTACTACATTACTTTTCCCACTACCATTAGGCCCAACAATCCCAGTTATCCCATTGTTTAATTCAATACTGATGGAATCAGCAAACGATTTAAACCCATGAGCTTTAATTTCTTTTAAGTACATCATATCACCTGCAAACTATAATAATTATACTATATAAAGAGTTTTAAAACAATAAAAAATCCCTTAATAGATAAGAGATTTAATTAAGAAGAAATTGACTTAATAATTCAATTCCATTATATAAACTATCGCTTATAAAGTAATATATATCTATGAAGCGATAGTTTTTAGCCTTAGAGGTATCAATTATTAATAGGAATTTATCTTTAAATTCTTTTTTAATAATAGTAACCCGATAACGATTATATCTTTTAATAAGTAATTGAAGATCAACATCTTTAGTATCACCAAACAAATAAAGATGTTGACGATTTATATAGACACTATCTTTTATGAAATATTTATTATGTTTTTTTACTTCCATATAATTACATATAATGTTATTTATTTTCTTTTTTTTATAATGTTTGCGCAATTTGCGAATATATACGACTTTCTTTTTAACACCATCATTAATACTCTCTTCTTCAAGTGAATTTAAGATATCATAGGTCGTAATTTGATGATTATTATCAATTACTTTTAATAATTTATCATCATATAAACCTATACCAAGTAATTTACCTTCTAAGTTTTTTGTTATTGAGGATAATTCATTTAATAAATCTTTCATCATATCACCAACTTAATTATAACATGTTTATTGTACAAATGCCCAAAAATACGTTGCTGCTAACGATAAACCTGTTTCACCAGGGGGGCATCACATTATAACTTTAGGATCCTTATAATCATATAAGTATTCAACACGGCTATAACTTTAGATTCCCAATCGCTATATTAATAAGAGATTTTCATAGCGCAGCTATCGATATTCTCAGGCTAAATTCATTATATCACTATCAATTATGATAGTAAAATTAGCGGTCATAATCATCTAAAAAAGAGTGGTTTTTATCATCTTTTTTATAACCTAAAATACCATCCATATTAACACTTTCACTTGATGAAAAGATGTTTTTAGCAGCATATGGATTATCTTTTTCTAATGCTTTAATTAAGGATTTAACTTCGACTCTTTTTGATGCACTAGAACATACCGTAATCATACAACCACAATCCATAAATTTTAAATCATTATATTTAACCCAACTAATAATATCATCTTCACGAACTAAATATAGCGGACGAATTAATTCCAGTCCTTCAAAATTATCACTTTTTAATTTGGGCATCATTGTTTTATAACTACCATTATATAAAATATTTAACATGATAGTTTCGATAGCATCATCATAGTGATGAGCAAGGGCTATTTTATTACAACCAAGTTCCTTCGCTTTAGCATATAAATGACCACGACGCATGCGAGCACACATATAACAAGGTTGATTAGCCGCATGCTTACTAACGATTTCAAAGATATCACTTTTAAATATATTTAAAGGGATATCTAAAAGTAGTGCATTACTATTAATTTGATTAACATTATCAACATGATATCCAGGATCCATCGTAATAAATTCTAAATCAAAATTAACTTGATCATGACGTTTTAGTTCTTGCATACATTTAGCCAGTAACATCGAATCTTTACCACCACTAATACAAACAGCAATTTTATCATTTGCTTGAATTAACTCATATTGTTGAATTCCTTTGATAAATTTACTCCATATTTCTTTACGATATTTCTTTATAATACTTTTTTCGATTTCACGAGATTTTTCCATATTATCACCTCTTTTAGTATATATTAGCACAGATAAAAAAACAACCCATTGGGTTATTTTTTAATCATTGTTTTCATTGATTCGTTTTCATCAATTAGTTGACCAGCATAATGACTAATATCAATAATACTTTGATAATCTTTTAACTTAGTATTATAATATTCAAGCTTGGTTTTGATTGATAGATTGCTTGGAATCAAGGTCATTTCTGGTTCATTTTTAATAATCATTTTAGTAGGTAATAAGATCTTTTGATTTTGAAGAAACATAGCATTATCAGCTTTAGATAATACAATGAATGTTTCTAGATAGTTTTTACCTTCGGCATCTTTAGCAATTCCTAATGCTGAATAATCAGCATAAGCTTCGTTGGTTTCACGCATTAGGAAGTATCTAGAATTCATGTTATTAGCATCTTTTTTAATCATTAAATCTTTATTAAGATCAACAATAATGAATTTCATGTCTTTGTAGTTAATTAAATCCTTAAATAATTTACAACGAACGTTAATACGATAAGGATTAATTAATGTAAGATTATTTATTTTATTAGCTTCGATTATTTCGTTAGGATTGTCCGCAATTAATTTAAGTATTTGATATGTTGTGACACGATCATCACCAATCTTCTCTTTTAAAAAACCACTATTAATGATTTGTTTACAATCAAAGCCTAATAAATGAGCAATACATTGTTCAATAAAAGCTATATCAATTACTTCACCATTTGACAAGCTAATAATCGCATTTTCATTACGAATAGTTTTTTCATATAATTCTAATGCTTCTTTTAACATTTGTAAAGCCAAAATTGTATATTCTTGGCCGGGATAATCCATTTCTGGATTACTAAAAATTTGCGGCCTGGCTGATATGATCTCATGTTTGGTTAACGGTTTCATATAATATTCCCCTTTTCAAATGACGTTATACTATCATATATAAAGCCTGTAGTCAAATTAAAAGGTATTGACTAGCAATACCTAATTATTATGGGTTTAGTCTGGTTGGACCACGATAAACGAACGTTGCTTCACGAATATTATCGATTTCAAATATTGACATAATTAAACGACCTAATCCAAATCCAAAACCACCATGTGGTGGGCAGCCATACTTAAAGAAACTTAAGTAATCAGCTAAGGTATCCGGATTTATACCTTTATCAATAATTTGTTGTTTTAATAAGTCATGACGATGTTCTCTTTGGGCACCAGAAGTTATTTCAATACCTTTATAAAGTAAATCATAACTATTGGTAGTTCCATCCCCTGCTGCCATTGTATAAAATGGACGAGCAGCTACTGGATAATTGGTGATGAAAATAAAATCACTACCATATTGTTCTTTAGCCCATTTGCAAATCAATTCTTCTTCTTTACGTTCTAAATCAGAAGCATTAGCAGCAACATAATTAAATTTATCTTTAATAGCTGCTTTAGCATCCATGAATGTTACTCGTGGAAACGATTTTGTCATATCACTCAAAGTTACTTTAAAGGTCTTTTGAATAGCATCAGCATGTTTTACACTTAAATCATTAAAAATGTATTTAAGCCATGCTTCTTCCATATCCATGACATCATTAACACTATTGATCCATGAAATTTCAGTATCAACCATTAAAATTTCAGTTGCATGATATGAAGTATGTGAAGCCTCAGCACGAAAAGCTGGAGCGATTTCAAATACTTTGTCAAAACCAGCAGCCATGGCCATTTGTTTATATAATTGTGGTGATTGTGATAAACAAGCGGGCATTCCAAAGTAATCTAATTTGAATACTTCTGACCCACCCTCAGCACTAGCACCAGATATTTTTGGTGAAGCGATTTCAATATAATTATTTTGATACCAATATTCACGCATTGCATGTTCAATTGTTGTTTGACATTTAAATAATAAATTATTTTCTTCTCTTCTTAAATCTAAAAAACGATAATCTAAACGAGTTTCACGAAGAGTCTTATTTTTATCTTTAATATCGATTGGTAATTCAGCAAGTGAAGTACTAGTAACAATAATATCAGTTGGAATAAATTCCATTCCATTTAATTTAACATTAGGACTTTCAACTAATTTACCAGTTACTTTAACAGTGCTTTCTAAAGTTAATTTAGAAATAATATCAACTAATGGTAGATTAGTTTCAACACTTTTTTCAATAGTCATTTGAACTTTACCAGTACCATCTCTTAAGATGACAAATTGAACTGGTTGTAAATCACGAATTGAGTCGACGAAAGCATCAATCGTTATCGTTTGATTATAATATTTATTTAATTCATTTATATATATTTTAGACATGTTCTTCACCTAACTTTTCATCTAAGAAATTAACAACATATATTTCTTCTATTTTAAATTCTTCATGAGTAATATTATTTTTAATGGTTAATTCTTTATTTTTCATTTCTTCTTCACCAATAATAATGGCAAATTTAGCATTTAAACGATCAGCTTGTTTAAAATTACTCTTCACATTGCGATCTAAGTAATCCATATCAACTTTAAAACCATTTAAACGAAGAGTTTGAGTTAAATATAAAGCATATGATTTTTCGGCTTCGGTAACTGGAATTACATAGACATCAATACCATTATCTTCTTCTAAGGTAATCTTTTCGAAGTCTAAGGCTGTTATTAAACGTTCCATACCGATAGCAAAACCGGTTGCGGGAACTGCTGGTCCGCCAATAGTTTCAACAAGATTATTGTAACGACCACCACCACATAAGACGTTTTGACTACCAAAGCCTTCAACAGCAGCTTCGACTTCAAAGACAGTGTTAGTATAATAATCTAATCCTCGAACTAAGTTAGGATTAACTTCATAATCGATTTCTAAAACATCTAAATAAGCTTGAACTTGTTTAAAATGATTTTTACTTTCTTCATTTAAGTAATCAATCATAACTGGAGCATGTTGCATAATCTCTTTATCAGCATCAACTTTACAATCTAAGATGCGTAGTGGATTAACTTCATAACGTTTTTGACAATCTTCACATAAGATACCTAAATGTGGTTTAAAGTGATTCACTAGCGCATCACGATAAGTAGCACGTGATTCACTATCACCTAAACTATTTATTTTTACTTTGATTTCTTTTAAACCAAGTAAACGATATAAGGTAACGGGGATGCTAATGATTTCCGCATCACTGATTGGATCATTAGTTCCTAGTACTTCAACACCAAATTGATAAAATTCGCGAAAACGACCTGATTGTGGTTGTTCATAACGATACATAGGTCCATAATACCAAGCTTTAATAGGTTGCGTAGCATCACCATACATTTTATTTTCAATAAAACTACGCACAATGCCTGCGGTTCCTTCTGGTCTTAAGGTCATATCCCTTTTACCACGATCAACAAAATTATAAGTTTCTTTAGAAACAATATCGGTGCTTTCCCCTACACCACGATGGAATAATTCACTAGCTTCAAAAATAGGTGTGCGAAAATATTGATAGTTATATTTTTCCATCAAGGCACTAATTATTTTTTCAATATAGAGAATCTTTTTACCATATTCACCATTTACATCGTAGGTTCCTTTTGGTTTTTGAATCATTTAAATCACCCTTTCATATTAGGCTTTGTCGTGTTTTTTTAAATCATCTAAGCGATCAGTAATATCTTCTTGAAAAAATTTATATGTGGTAATTAAAACAATAGCAAGTGGTAAGGCAATAATAATACCCATGATTCCAAATAAGATACCACCAGCAAAGACTGCTAGAATAACCATGATCGGATGGATTTGATTAGTTTTACCATAAACAGTTGGATTAATTACATTACCATCAACAGTTGATAGGATAAAAGCTGTAATTAAGGTACGAATGAATAAAGCGG
>JBBQFD010000016.1:0-15926 GCA_038321575.1 Bacilli bacterium
AATAATGCGGGGTGTACTTCTAAAGAAAACATATCCATCTTAGCAACAAGTTCATTAAGTGGTTCACTACCACTATAATTATTGGTTTCTAATAAAGTATTAACCTTATTTAAATAATTAGTGTGATGCTTTGTATAATGAATCTCAACTGTCAAAGCATCGATATATGGTTCCAAATCATTATATGCATATGGTAAGTCATTTAATTTATACATATTATTACCTCCTATTTATAAAAATTACGAATATCATTTAATAAATTAGGGTTAAACACTTTAGAGCGTATCATTGTTATTTCAAATTTATATGGTGGATATAAACGATCTTTAGACTCATCTATTTCTGACACATATGGCGTTTCTAATATTTTGGGTACACTCTCTAATCTTGGATTATAGATTATTTTAATTAAATTATCAAATCCAATTGAACCAAAACCAAAGTTTTCATGACGATCTTTATGTGCCCCTACTTCATTTTTACTATCATTAATATGAATACAGCCAACTAAATCTAAACCAACGACTTTATCAAATTCATTTAAGACAGCATCGAAATTAGTTATATCATAACCTGCATCATTTAAATGGCAAGTATCAAGACATATTCCAACCTTATCCTTACAACAAATGCCATCAATTATCTCTCTTAATTCAAAGAAATTAGAACCTATTTCGCTACCTTTACCCGACATAGTTTCGAGTAGTATTTTAACATGTTGGTTAGGTCTTATCGCAATGTTTAAAGCATCGATTATATTATTAATACCTGTTTTACGATCTAAATTAACTGAACTTCCAGGATGCAAAACAAGTTTGGTAATACCTAACTCTTCACATCGCGATATTTCTTGCTTTAAAAAGTCAATCGCAAATTGATAACTATCTGGTTTTTCATTATTACCTAAATTAATAATATATGGTGCATGTGCTAAAATATCACTTGGATTAATACCATTTTCAAGCATTAATTCATGAGCCTGTTTAGTAAGATTCATATCAAGGATTGCCCGATTAGTATTTTGTGGGGCACCAGTATAAAGCATGAGTGTATTAGCACCATAACTTAATGTCTCTAAAACACTTCCTAATAACTGATTATCTTTATTGAAAGACACATGCGAACCAATAATTAACTTATCCATAACACACCTCCTATTTCTTAAAGATAAATAATTTGCTAAAAAAGTAATTAGATACAATAACAATCACTTGAATCACTAAACGAGCAAATATATCATTAATATGGAATAAGGTTACCATTAAGAACATTAAGGCGATATCCATAAGTAATGATAAGATGCGATATTTAATAAACTCATACGCTTCTTTTATGATTTCTTTGGTTTTACTTTTAAATACTATAATTTTATTAGCAAAGTAAGCAAATAATACTGATATTACCCAAGATAAAAATGTATTTATCATATAATGAATCGCGAATACTTTAGCTAAAATAATATACGTTATTAAGCTGATTACAGTTGTTAATACTCCAACAATTAAATAATTAATAACTTCTTCATGTTTAAGATATATATCAACTATAGTTTTAACAATTTTTTTACGCTTCCAAAAATATAAAGCACTTAAAGTTAAACTTATTGTTGAAATTACTAATCCTAAATTCAAACCAGGGGGATAAAATTTAAATTCTATTATATGTTTACCAGGGGTTAATTTAATGCCATTAAAAGCACTATATAATTGAACTATTTCAACTTTTTTACCATCAACATATGCAGTCCATCCTGGTTCATTCGGTATTGAGGTAAATAAGATGGGTTTGTCCTTGGTCGCAGTAACTAATCCTTTAATATAATCTTCTTTATTAATTAATACTTCCATTTGATTGCTCTTTAAACTATTAATCAATTTATCATATGTTTCATAATTAAAGTAATAAATAGCTGGGTTAGGATAAACAACTCCTTTTAAAAATTCTTTAATACGAATTTTAACTGTTTCACCTATTTTAAAATTGTTTTTTAAAACAATGAAACTCTTTGAAGAAGAATAGTACATATGTACTAGTGTATCATTTACATATATTTGGATTTGATCATCTTCTTCATTAACGATAGCGTTAAATAAAATGTAGATATTATCAGCGCTGGTAATATGAATATTGAAATTATATTTGTCGATAGCTTGAATTTCTAAAGGAGTTAGAGCATTTAATTTGCTATTTGTCATTGTTTTTAACATAAAATTAGAAAATTCGATTTTGTTAATATTATTTAATTTAAGAAATTCTTTTTGAAAATTCAATGATTCTTTATCAATCATATATCCTAATGATAACGCATTTTCATTTTTAGCAATTATAATATCATTATAAAAAGAATTATAAACCAAACCGTCATACTTCGAATATGCAAATTTATTGATTTCTTTATAATATGGATTTGTGGAATTACGAAACAAAACATATTTAATCCCTAAAATAGAATCAACAATAGGATTTACTTGCTCATATATAACACTGTTAGCAAATTTTGTATAACCATTATTACCATAGAAATTCATCGCATTGGATGATAAAGTTGATAAGAAGATATTAGTTCCGGAATAATCATAGATAAAACTATCCATTGTTGTATAAAGAAAGTTTTTTTCTAAACGATAAAACGGAGTTTTATCACTATTTCTAATTTCACGAATAGCGCCGCCTATTTTATCGTTATATCCATTATATTCTTTAATTGAGGTATAATTGAAATCACTAAATGATGCATAAAAATTGAATATTAATTCTGTTATCACTAACATAACTAATAATCTTTCTATTTTGATTCGTTTATCTTTATATTTAGGATTATTATATAAAAATAATATCACTAAATATAAAAAATATATCGCAATTGTAACATATACAAAAGCACGATTTAAATATTTATAATTTGACAATATAATCGGTATAGATAAAATCGGCAGAATTGCTGCTACAATAAAATAATCGATTTTTTTTATAAAATTGCTTTTAAAGAAAGATTCACATGCCAGATATATAATAAAAAATGAATATATAAAAGAATATCGTTCATTAAAACATAAAGGAGCATTAAAGCCGTGCCAAATATAACTAATATAATTTACTGAAAAGCTAATGATAAAAATTGCTAATACTACAAATGAAGCAATTTTTTCGCGTTTATTAATTTTCTTGTTTAGAAAATAAAATAGTAACAGGGGGATAGTAATTATTCCTGTATATATCAACGGCGAAAATTGATTTAATATTGTATCATAATTATGCGAACCAATAAATAATCTGGATATAATATCAAATACATTAAAATTGATCTTTAATGGCATGACGCCAAATATATTAGTACTAAGTTTTGGCGTCGCTGCCAACTCATTTATAGCAGGAATTATTAAAAACGCTGTTGCTAGGCCAGCCAAAATTGACGTGACACCAAAATTAATTAAACAACTTAAAATAATTTCTTTATTTTTCCAGGTATATTTTATATACATCTTATAAACAAAATATATAACTGAAAAAATACATAACATATAACCAATATAAAAATTAGTTAAGATACTTATAAATAAGGTAATTCCATATAATAATGGGCTTTTCTTATTGACTATTCTATCAATTCCAAGCATAACTAATGGTAATAAATATACAACATCAAACCAAATAAAATTAAAATAATAACTGACTGTATAGGCCATTAAAGCATAGCAAGTAGAAAACATAATTAAAAGCATAGTTTTTTTGTTAATGAAATGATGTTTTAAAAATATATACATGGTTAATCCGGCTAAACTTAATTTGGTTGCAATTATAGCAATAACTGCCATATCAATATTTGTTTTCGAAAAAAATACCATCAATAAATTAACAGGACTAAATAGATAATAAGCAATTGTGCCGATCATATTGCCGCCCATACCTTTTTCAAACGAATAAAAGATTGGTGTTTTACCTAATATAATATCCCTAAAATGAGCTAATAAAGCAACATATTGTGCTTTTAAATCACTAGTGAAAATAGCATTATCAGCTCTTATAATAAATCTTAGATAGAAAAAAACAATTAATATAGCTATTAATGGGATTAAAAAAGCCAGAATATAGTCTTTTTTTTGATATATCTTATTTAAAATTTTCATGATGATCACTTCCTTATGCTTTTTTCAGTTTCTTTAATTATATAAATTGGGCGGTTTTTACTTTCTAAGTAAGTTTTTGCTAAATATTGTCCTATAATACCTAAACAAAATAATTGAACGCCGCTTACCAAAAATATAATTGATATTAATGATGGCCAACCGCTAACTGGATCACCAAACATTAATGTTTTAACAACAACTACAATAATCATAATAAAAGCTATAATACAAAAAACAATTCCTGAAATGGCGGCAATTGTTAAAGGAGCGGTTGAAAACGCAATAATTCCTTCAATTGAATAAATGGCTAATTTCCAAAAAGACCATTTAGTTGTACCAGCTACTCGTTCAACATTTTCGAATGGCAACCATTTAGTATTAAATCCTACCCAACCGAAAATACCTTTTGAAAAACGATTATATTCTGTCATTGATAATATAGAATCAACCATTTGACGGGTCATTAAGCGAAAATCACGAGCACCATCAACGATTTCAACCTTTGAAATCCTATTAATAATACGATAAAACATACGCGCAAAAAAACTCCTGATTTTAGGTTCTCCCACACGCGATATTCTTCTAGTGGCTACACTATCATATCCTTCATTAATAATCGCGTTATACATTTCAGGTAATAATGCTGGCGGATCTTGTAAGTCAGCATCCATAATGGCTACGTAATCACCAGTTACAGTTTCTAATCCCGCATACATAGCAGCCTCTTTACCAAAATTACGAGAAAAAGATATAAATCTAACTCTTTTATCAAGTCCACTTAAATTTTTTAATATATCTAAAGTGCTATCTTTAGAACCGTCATTAATAAATAAAAACTCAAAAACAACCTTTTCCATTTTTTTAGTTATTTTATTTATCTCCTCATAAAAATATGGTAATGATTCCTGTTCATTATAACAAGGGACAACAATTGATATTTTATTCATTTTTAATCTCAACTTTCATAATTATATTATACCTTATTATAAATATAAAATAAAGACAAAAAAAAGATAACCGAAGTTATCTAATTTCCTGTAACTGTAACGACACCTGAAGAATCTACTGCAGCTGTATAGCCATCAGCAAATACCATAGAGCCACCGTTAATAACGCCATTAGATACTGATAATGCTACTGTACTTGGTTTAGTTCCTTTAACAGGAATACTAGTTGTAGCAGTAATAGCAGTTGGCATAGTGGTTGTCATTTGAGCCATACTGAATTCGGCTGCACTAATGAAACCGTAAGCTGATGCTTTAGCAGCACCTCTCTTAGCAGTTGATACTGCATCCATAACCATTGGTGTAGCAATTAATGCTATAACGGCTAAAATAACGATAACAGCTAAAAGTTCAATTAATGTGAAACCTTTCTTGTTATTTTTCATTTACTTATCCCTCGTCTTTCTATGATATAAATATACCATATCCATTTTTAATAGTCAATATTATATTTATTAATTTACATCAAATAACACAAATTAAATCATTTACTAATTTAATTTAGCATTTATAACGCTTAACTCCTGTTTTTCTTTATTTAAAATTTCTATTTCGGCATCTATTATTGTAGCTGGAGCCTTCGCAACATAGTTTTGATTGCTTAATAATAATTCTCTTTTATTAATTGAATTTACTAAACGTTCTTGTTCTTTTATTAAAGACTGTGTTTGTTCCTCAACATTTATTAAATTATTATAATATAACTCAACAATTGAATTATTATATGCTAA
The DNA here is from genome assembly GCA_038321575.1 of Bacilli bacterium. Lineage (GTDB taxonomy): Bacteria > Bacillota_I > Bacilli_A > RF39 > UBA660 > JBBQFD01. Next base: position 5,863 of record JBBQFD010000016.1, read on the forward strand.
TTCAATTTTAGTAAGGGTTACATCTTTAAAATCAGTTGTTAATACAATACTAGTTTTTAATAACTTCTCAATTATACTTAAATTATTAGTAATGATGTCTAGATTATGAACTAAATAATAATCTTTACCAATATTATGATCGAGTTTAGCACGTCTTATTTTTTGAATTAATTCAATAACACTATCTACTTCTTTTGAATCTCCAAATACTAAAGCACTATTATATATAGGATAGCTACTGATCATAATTGATTCTTCTTGATGAGGTAACATTAAGTATATCTCTTCAGTTACATATGGCATAAATGGATGCAACATCTTTAAAATGTTGATTAAGGTATATACTAAAACACTCTTGGTTGTATCATTCATATTAACTTTCGCTAATTCAATATACCAATCACAGAAGTCATTCCACACAAAACTATATAATTCACTACCTACTACGTTAAATTCATAAGTATTCATATGTTTACGAACTTTTTCAATTGTAAGATTAAGTTTTGTTAAAATCCATTTATCACTAGTACTTAAATTATCATTAATAAATGGTTCATATTTATAATCTTCAATATTTAACATTACAAATCGGGAAGCATTCCATATTTTATTGATAAAATTCCACGTTGACTTAACTTTATCTTCATCATAACGTAAGTCTTGACCTGGTGCTGATGTGGTTGTTAAGAAATAACGTAGAGAATCTGTTCCATACTTATCGATAACATCCATTGGATCAACACCATTACCTAGTGATTTACTCATTTTCTGACCATCCTGAGCACGAATTAAACCATGGATGATTGTTTCTTTGAATGGTCGTTCTTGAGTAAATTCAAGCCCTTGAAAGACCATTCTAGCTACCCAAAAGAAAATAATATCATAAGCCGTTACTAAAACATTAGTAGGATAATAATGCTTATCAAAATTACTTGGCCATCCTAAAGTAGAAAACGGCCATAAAGCACTTGAAAACCAAGTATCTAAAACATCAGGGTCTTGTGTCCAACCATCACCAAACGGTGCTGTTAATCCACAATATACTTCTTCACCCTTATACCAAACTGGTATTTGATGTCCCCACCATAGTTGACGTGAAATACACCAATCATGAACACTTTCCATCCAGTTAATTAATATCTTTTCAAAACGTTCTGGTATAAAATTAACTTTATTATCGGTTTTTTGATTAGCTAATACTTGTTTTGCTAATATATCCATCTTAACAAACCATTGTTTTGATAAGTATGGTTCAACAATAGCATTACTTCTTTCACTATGACCAACAGCATGTGTCATATTAGTAATCTTAATCAATATGTCTTTACTTTCAAGGTCTTTTGCAAGTCTTTCACGACATGTAAAGCGATCTAAGTCAATATATTGTAAAGCGTTTGCATTCATCTTACCATCGGGGTTTATACATTTAATACGTTCTAAATTATGGCGATTACCAACTTCAAAATCATTTGGGTCATGAGCTGGCGTTATTTTAACAATGCCTGTTCCAAACGCCATATCAACATAATCATCAGCAATAATTGGAATTAACTTATTAACAATTGGTAACATAACTTTCTGACCTACCAAATGTTTATAACGATCATCTTTAGGATTAACCGCAACAGCGGTATCACCGAACAAAGTTTCAGGACGCGTTGTTACTATTTCAAGATAATTACGACCATCTTCTAACATATATTTTAAGTGATAAAATTTACCTTCAACTTCTTTATAAATAACTTCTTCATTAGAAAGTGCGGTCATCGCATCTGGATCCCAGTTAATAATGCGTTCACCACGATAAATATATCCTTTATTATATAGTTTTATAAATACTTCATTAACTGCAGTATTAGAACTATTATCTAAAGTGAATTTTTCTTTTGAATAATCCAAACTAAAACCTAATTTAGCCCATTGTTCTCTAATACTCTTAGCATACTCTTCTTTCCAATTCCAAGCATAATTTAACCATTCTTCACGTGCCATTTCACGAGGTTTTAAACCAATAGCTCTTAATTTAGCATCAACCTTTGCTTGGGTAGCAATACCGGCATGATCCATGCCAGGAAGCCATAAAGTATCATAGCCATCCATTCGTTTATAACGAATAATAATATCTTGAATGGTGCCATTCATGGCATGTCCTAAATGTAACTTACCAGTTACATTAGGTGGTGGTAAAACAATTGAAAATGGCGGCTTATTTAAATCACCTGATTTAAAATAATCACTCTTTAACCATTTTTCATATTTACCAGCTTCAACTTCTAGATGATTATACTTCTTTTCCAACATATTATTCCTCCTTATAAACAAAAAACCACATCCAATAAGGACGTGATTACGTGGTACCACCTTAATTTATAATACTTCTATCATATTATATCTCAACTATTTAACGCATATTTACGGAATATCTTACTAATTCAGATATTCTACTCCCAAGCTACCTTCAATTACTTTAATTATTAGTTTGCACCTACCACTAACTCGCTTAAATTATTGTAACCTACTCCTCTTGTTCAATGTATTTATTTAATTATATATTATTTTAATCTATATTTCAATACTAACTATTTACTTTGTATAAAACTGTTATTCTAGCAACACCATTACCAGTATGACCAGTTTCGGTACCATTAGTTATATTAGGCATCGAGACTGTACCAGCTGATAAAACTGTTGACGAAAAAGTTAAGCCACTATAATGATTTACTGTCCCCGAATGTGTTATTGCCCCCGGTGTTGAACTGGAATTAATCGCATTACACCCGGTAAATCCAGAAATAAATGAGGATCCACCACCGCCACCATTATCACAACTAGCACCACCGCCACCGTAATATCCGCCACCACCAGAGCAACCATTATTACTAAAACCAAATCCGCTTGTAGTAGCTCCATAAGTTGATAAACCAGCCGCTATTTGTGTGCCACCAAAACCTTCATAAGTAATTGGGTATACGACACTGGCATTAACACCAGAACCACCGGTTAATCCACCAGCTGCACCACCTGTTGCAATCCCTGCACCACCACCTGCCGCTACCATAATACGTGCTTTTAAACTTTCAAAATTATTCCAGTCTAATAATATATTACTAATTTTACCACTAACTGATTCAGCATAAGTGCCTGACCATGCCGAATCAAATATGGTAGTCGAAATAGTACGATTTGAACTATATAGCATTGTTTTAGTCGCTACATATACTCTTGAATCAGCATAATAATGAAACACATTTACCGAACTAATTTCGTATTCTTGGCCTAAATCTATTTCAACGTATTGAAGACCAGCTACACTTGATTCAGCATATGAAGCTGAATCCGTTAACCCATCAGTCATAATTGAATACGGACGAATAGCCACCTCAGGAACTGACCCAATTACAGGTTTTCCTAAAGCTACATTAACCCCATCTTTATCAAAAACTTGGATTTCTACCCAGTGATTGTTTGCATTTGCTCCCGAACCATTAATATAATTCCTAACATAACGATAACTATTTTTATTCATATTACGAATATCGGTAGCACCGCCACCAGGTTGACCACCACCATTTGATGTTCCGCCATTAAATGATGTTGAGTTGCTTGCCAAAGGATAGCCTTGACCAACGAAAACCTTTAAATCATTAGTTTGTTGTTCTGAAAGTGTCACTATCCCATTTGTATAACTACCTTTACCCCCAGCGCCTAAATTACCACTACCTTCAGCACCCCATAATTCAATTTGGTATGAACCAGCCTTATTTACAGGGAAAGCTTGACCTGTTCCATTATAATACATTATGTAAGTTGTCGCCGGTTCTACTCTAATAATTTTAGTGGCGATTGTGCTCTTGCCAGAGGCATCAGTTACTGTATAATCAACCGTATAAATACCATTGGCAGTATTAGAAAAAGTTGGTGATGAAACATAGGATATGTTTTCACTACCAATTTCTTTACCATCAGCTGTATAAGCTTTAACACCACTCGTCAAAGTATATGCATATCCATTAGAAATGGTAACATCATTACCATCAAATACAAAATATGGATTAACATTATCACCATTTAAGGTAGCTTCAACATCTTTTTTATTCTTATCTAAAATAGCTTTACTTGCAGATAAATTACCTACAACACCAAATAATAAAATTAAAAACAGGATAAAGATGGGATATAATATCCCTGAAATAGCAAAACCTTGATTATTTAATTTTCCTATTTTCATCTTATCACCCTATTCTTATTCTAAATTAATTATATAATAAAAATGACAAAATGACAAGAAAAATACCTTAGTAAGATATTACTTCTAAGGTATTAGTTTTGCTTATCAAGGGGACATTTTCTTTTAATACTACTATTTTATCGATATTACCATCAGATATATATCGATTATTCTTTAATCTATTAAAGTTCATCGTAATATCAAATTCAATGCCATTATTGTCATAAGCTCTTATTCTTTTAATAAATCTTTGATCAAATTTTTGACTAAAAGGAGAATAATTACTCTCCCAACCTACTCTTAAAGTTGAGATAGTTGTATATTCAATATTATTATAATTACTCTTTAATATGAATGGAAAATTAGGATTATCAATTTTATTAGGTAACCCAAATGGTAATGCAACAATATTAACACATTGATTTGGTATAACATCGTTTAATAGTTTATACATAAGCCCTACTTGTTTACTTACATCAGCACCTGTTAATTTACTTAAATCCAAGTGAGCATATGTATGATTGCCAATATCATAACCATTATTAATTAACCAATTTAATATTTTATTATTATATTGTGGCTGATTAAATAAACCTCCATTTAAAAAGAATGTTGCTGTAACTTTATAATCAGGATATTTCTTTTTAAAACTTTCAAGTATTCCTACCGCACTATTAGGATCAATTATTATGTTACCTTGTTTATCTAATCCCGTTACTAAAATATTATTGTCTTTACCATCGTCGAAAGTTAAAACAATGGGACTCCCACCGATAACTACATCTATTTTCCCATTAACATAATCGATTAATCTAATCATACGGTAATTATTTTGATAGTAAAATTCTAAATCATTTTTAAAAGCAGCTGCTGTGCGATGATAACCCAAAGCATCAACATTACCACCAATATACTTAGTATCATCAGTATTATATATGCCATGATACATCATAATAGGTATTAAACCAAGTTCATTAACGCCATATTCCTTATATAATTTTGTCATATCAAAACCTTTTGATACTGTCACAACTAATTTATCATTATTTTTAATCTTTGTATTAGCACTAATACTTTGTTTAATTATTAAATCCTTTTTTATAATATCACTATATTCTTCTTTAATTATTAACAATAAGTGGTTCTTTTTAGAATATTCTTGAACTTCTAATAAAGGATGACCTTTTAAATCAATCATAAATTGATTAATAGTAAAATAATAAGCCACGATAAATAAAATAATACTGAATATTACGATTATTATTATTTGAATCATTGGTTTTTTCATATTATATCACCCTATATATTATACCTTTTTTTTAAGCACTAATCTATGATCAGCGTCATCAAGTCCATAATTTAATGCTACTTCTAGCATCACTTCGGCATCAAAACCGATAAAACTAAAATCTGGTATTTCATTAATTAAAATAGGATTTTTCATAAGTTTTTTTAATTTTTCAAGACCAATTTGTTTATCTTTTTTAATTTCTAAATATAAGTAAGTTGCTACTAAACTAGACACCGTATCCATAAATGTTTTTATTTCATTATTATAATAATAATTATTTGATCTTAAATCATCAATTTCATCAGGATTTTTAATTATTTTATGGGCACGAGATGCATTTTTTACACCATGAATAATACGGTTTTGTTTAAGAATATTTACCTGATCTTTATTAAAATCATTAGTTAATAAATAATCATATAATAAGTATTCAATTGTTTTAGGAGCTATTTCTGTTAAAATGGGATATTTTTTCTTAACAATAGTGTCATTATATTCAAATTCAGTAGCATGCATCACTTCGTGGACTGTTGTTAAAATATCTGTGTAATTATTTGAGTATGATATTTTACAATAAGCTTTGTTAAAATGATAATCATAAAAAGTAATACCATAAGATTTACTGTCGCTACTATTAAACATTAGCGCATGATTTTTTTTATCAAGTGATTTTAAAGATAGTTCATATAATTCACTATCTAATTGACTGTAAAAATCTTTAGCGATCGCTATTAATTCGCTTTCGCTATACTTTTTGTATATAAGACTTTTTTCACTATAATTTTTGTATTTCTTGTTAACTACCATATTAACAATTGCTTGTACTAAATTATCAGTATATTTAGTATCTAGTGACAACTGATTCTTATAAACAATACTTTCTTTTAAAATATTAGGCATTAACTTGCTGTCTAAAACTAGATGTGAAAAATTTTCATCACTATCAACAATATTTTTCGATAATTGAATTGAACGTAAGGTCTCAAGACTATAAAGAATCTTTTCTTTTTCAATTAAATCAGCTGTTTTTTTAAACACCTTTTTTAAGTAAATTATTTTAGTTGCTATCTCATGTTTACTCCAAGTCATAAATTTACCTCGCCTTAATTTAAGTGTATTATATCATAAAAGAATATGAGTGTTGCCTTTTTTAATCAAATAATAGTATAATTGCTATGGGTGATAAAATGGCAAAACGAAGAATGAAAAAACAACTTATAATTAAGATGGGAATTGTAATATTTATTATTCTCGGATTATTCATAGGCTACAAATATTTAGACTATCGTAACAGTAATGAATATAAACTTAAAACTATTGGTTATAGTAAGAGTGAAACTAAAACTATTATTGATAAGATAGATGAAACCAGTATGAAAAAGATTTTATTAATTAAATATAGCGATAAATTAGATGATCTAATAAAACAAAAATATTTTATATTTAAAAATTTAAACCGCTATTTGATATATTATAAAGATAATAATGATAAATCCACAAAAGATATTGTTGCAATCGTTAATACAAATAATGATCGATCTCACTATGAAAAGATTATTAAAACCGATACTTCCAAAGGTATTTTAATGTTAATTAATAAATATTATGCCTTAGATAATAAATATACGCCTAGTAATATAGTTACAATGAGTTTGAATTATTCTTATGATGGTAATTCAATCACTAAAGATGTTTATACTAATTTTATTTCTATGTGCAAAGCAGCTAAGCTTGAGGGATATACTTTAGTAGCTAATGCTTCATATCGAAATTATATTGATCAGAAAAATATATACGATGAACTGGTTAACAATAATGGGCAAGATGCAGCTGATTCATTTGCAGCACGACCAGGGCATTCAGAACATCAAACCGGTTTAGCATTAGATATTGCGGCTCTTGGCAAATCCGCCAACTTTGAACAAAGTGAAGAATATCAATGGTTATTAGACAATGCTTATAAATATGGCTTCATCTTACGTTATCCTGATAAATCAGAGTATTTAACTGGTTACAAGTTTGAACCTTGGCATTATCGTTACGTTGGTAAAGATGTTGCCAGCGAGCTTAAAACTTTAGGTATTACTTTCGATGAATACTATGCATATTATTTAAAATAGGATTAATCCTATTTTTTTGTGCTATAATTTTATTGGTGATAATATGAAAAACAAAAAGATAAAAAATAGATTAATATTACTAATTTGTTTTTTAATAATATTAATAAGTATTATTTTTTATATTAAAGATAATTATAAAATACCTTCAACACCGATAATTGATAAAACTAACGAAGTCCTTATTAAAAAGGGTTATAATGATGATGAAATAAAGATAATTAAAAGAAGTAATACTAATAATTTATCTTTAATTCTCAACACCAATTTTAAATCATATATGACAACTCTCATCACAGCCAAATACTTTATATCTGATAACTTAGCAAAGTATTTAAATTATTATGATGCTAATTTGGAGTATGCAGTAGATCAAATAATAACCAACGTTAATGCTAATCGTAATTTTGAATATTATACAAATACTAATACTACTGATTTAACAAAAGATAACTTAGTATTAATTAATAAATACTTCTATTTAGAAAGTAATTACGTACCTGATGATCTTGTTAAATTAGCAAATATCCATGGTAAAGGGTCACTTCGTAATATTACTTATAATGCCTTCATTGACATGTATAATAATAGTCAAGAGGAAGGCTTGCATTTATATGCTAATTCAACGTTTCGTGACTATAATACTCAAATGATTTTATACAACAATTATGTAAACCAAGATGGCGAAATAAAAGCAGATACTTACTCCGCTAGACCAGGTTTTTCAGAACATCAAACCGGGTTAGCAATTGACATTGTTAATTCATCAAATACCAGTCTAGATGCTTTTAAAAACACCAAAGAATTTATTTGGTTAGAAAATAATGCTTATAAATATGGTTTTATTATTCGCTATCCAAATAATAAAAGTGATATAACTGGTTATCAATATGAGCCATGGCATTATCGTTACGTCGGTAAAGATGTTGCTAAATATATATATGAGAATAATATTACTTTTGATGAATATTATGCATACTATTTAAATAATAAATAAAAGAACAGGAATTCCTGTTCTTTTTTTAGAATGGTAATTTTAAATTACCACTTTTCATTTGTTTCATCATAACCTTCATTTGTTCGAATTGTTTTAATAAACGATTTACTTCAGATACTTCTCGCCCCGAACCTTTCGCAATTCTTATTTTACGACTTGCTTTAAGACTTTCAGGGTGCTTTCTTTCATATGGTGTCATCGAAGATATAATAGCTTCTAAATGAGCCATATCTTTAGGATCTACTTTAATATTATTAAGACCCATTTTATTAGCTCCAGGAAGCATTTTAACAATATTTTCTAGCGAACCAAGTTTCTTTATTTGACGAAGTTGACTAAGAAAGTCTTCTAAATCAAAATCACCCTTTTGCATCTTCTTTGTAGCAATTAAAGCTTCGTCTTTATCAATGATTGATTCTACTTTCTCAACGATTGATTGAATATCTCCATTGCCTAAAATACGATCCGCCATACGTTTAGGATCAAATAATTCAATACCATCCATCTTTTCACTTGTTCCAATAAACTTAATTGGCACCTTAGTTAAATGACGAATTGAAAGTGCCACTCCACCTCTGGCGTCGCCATCTAATTTAGTAACAATAGCTCCCGTAAGAGGTAACTTATCATTGAATCCATTGATTACATTGATGGCATCTTGACCCATCATGCTATCGATTACTAAGAGAATTTCTTGAGCATTTAACGCTTCATTTATATTTATTAATTCGTTCATTAATTCTTCATTTATATGTAATCTACCAGCGGTATCAATTAACACAACATCATACTTATTTGCTTTCGCATAAGCTAAAGCATTGGTAGCGATAACTACCGGGGTGCTTGACTCTTCACTATAAACATCAATATTTAATTGTTTACCAATTTGTTTTAACTGATCAATCGCTGCCGGACGATAAACATCGCATGCAACTAATAATGTTTTTTTATTGTCTTTTTTTCTTAACCAAAGTCCTAATTTACCAATAGTTGTTGTTTTACCACTACCTTGTAAACCAACTAACATCATGATTGATGGATTACTTTTAACATTTAAATCACATTGTTCACCACCAAGTAAAGATACTAGCTCATCACTAATGATTTTAATGAATAGTTCGCTTGGTTTAAGACTGGTTCTTACTTCTTCACCCAGGGCTTTTACTTTAACATTATTAATAAATTCTTTAACAACTTCATAATTAACATCAGCCTCTAAAAGAGCTAACCTAATATCTTTAGTTATCTCACTTATATTTTCTTCAGTTATTTTACCATAACCTTTTATTTTACTAATAACTTTTAGTAAACGGTCGCTTAAATTTTCAAACATTTTATCACCTACTTTATTATACCCTATTAAAAAGTATAAAGCCAATATGACTTTATACTTTTAATTTATTTTGTTACGCCCCAACGACCATATACATC
>JBBQFD010000017.1:0-13370 GCA_038321575.1 Bacilli bacterium
TCGCTAAACGTTTTAGATTAGGTGCTACATCTATACCATTAAAACTAGTATTTAACGCCAAAGTTTGAATACTCTCAGCATGAATCATAATAATATTTTTACCTTTTAGTTTGTTAGTGTAACTATTAGTTTTATTATTAGTTTCTCTTTTGGCATAATACTCACGGAATATTTTAGCCTTTTCATCATAACCAAATAAGGGATTAATTTGTGATTTTATAGTTAAGATAGCATCATTGACATGATAAGTATACAATCCAAATTGCATAACAACATATTCCCGATCCCATTGTTTAGTAAGACGACTAATGTCAACGGCGTTTAAAGTGGCAATAAATACTCCAAAAACAATTACCCCAGTTATTAAAGTATTAACAGCCCTAGTTTTACCATATTCGAAGATGGCTACTGAGGTATAATATTCTTTTTTCTTTAAATGATAATTAACATATAACATAGCTACTATTTGCCATAAGTAAAAGAAATCTTTTAGTTGCATGATATTCTCAATAATAGCATCACTAACACTAAAAATTTGCTTTGAAGTTGCCAATAAGGAAATTGAGGAAAATGATAAGTAATTAGTATAATACATGGAATTAATAATACATACTGTAGTAAAAATAATTGACCAAATAAAATAATATTTAAATTGATGTTTAGGTTTAATAAAATAACCAAAAGCACCAATAATAATGATTATGGCGAAATCAGCAATAACTGGCTTTATATCAAAATAATTTTTAACAGTTAAGAATCTTAGTAATGATGAGTTAATAACTAATGAACCTACAAAGGCAGCAAATAAAAAGTTTGTTTTTAAATAGATTTTAGAACTTTTTTTCATTTTACTAGCTCGCGCTTTTGTTTTAATTTTTAATTTAAAGTATTTTTCTTTATATGTAAGTTTATTATTACTCTTTTTCATTCCACACCCCATTTAATACTAGATAATTATAACACTTTATAGTGGCTTTATCAATTGAAGAAAATAAAAAAAGAATTAATTTAATTCTTTATTTTATCTATTTCTTGTTGATAATCACTGCTATTAGTAATATAACTGCCTAAGACAACCATATCAGCATGAAGACAATGCTTAATAGTTGTTTCATTAATGCCACCATCAACCTCAATTACAAACGAATAGTTATTAGTTGTTTTTAAATCGTATAATTCATTTATTTTGTTTTCCGTTTGAGGAATAAATAATTGACCACCAAACCCAGGTTCAACACTCATTAGAAGAACTAAATCAACTAGTTCTAGGTATGGTGATAATGCGGATACTGGGGTACTTGGTTTTATCGAAATACCCACTTTTAGATTATTCTTTTTAAGATAATTAATAATAAATAATGGATCTTCGGTAGCCTCTAAATGAAAAGTAATATACTTAGGATTTAGAATTTTATAATCATCGATATATTTAATAATATCACTAACCATTAAATGAATATCTAGTGCTTTATGACTATTATCTAATAGTGGCATTATTTGATCAATAGTCCATGTTTTATTAGGGACAAAAATCTCATCCATAATATCTAAATGAAGATAATCAATACTAGTTTGATTTAACATTCTTATTTTTTCTTTAATATTATCTTTGATCGATAAGATTGATACTGATAATAACATATTACACCTACTTACTAATAAATTTTAAATAATTATCGTAACGACTCTTTAAGATGGTTTTATCCAAAACTCGCCTTTTGATTTCACAATTGGTTTCATTATTATGCATACAATCTTTATATTGACACTTTTCACGATAAAGATTGAATTCAATAAAATTATCACGAATATCACTAGGACTCATTTTATCAAAGATTACTGCAGAAAATCCTGGAGTATCGGCTACTAATCCATCAAATAATGGAATTAACTCGACATGGCGAGTGGTATGTTTACCACGACCTAAAGCCTTACTAATGCGATCAGTCTTAAGATTTAAATTGGGATTTAAACGATTAATGAGAGTTGATTTACCCGAACCACTCTGACCAGTAAAAACCGTTATTTTATCCTTAAAAGTAGCTTTTATTTTATCAATTTCTGTATTAAAATAAATATCATAACCAATTATCTTATAATAATTTAGACTATGCATTATTACTTCAGATTCCAATTCAGTTAATAAATCTAATTTAGTAAAACAAATAACTGGTTTAATATTATTATACTCAATAATATTTAATAGTTTATCAAGTAAATTAGTATCAAGATTAGGTTCTTTAACACTAGCAATGACCATTGCTTGATCAATATTAGCAATGGGTGGTCTAGTTAAATAATTCTTTCTTGAATCTACTTCCATAATATAATTATTGATATCATCAAAATGAACATTATCACCAACTAAGGGACTAATATTCATGTTGCGGAATTTACCACGTGATTTACACACGTATTGCTTATTACTAGCTAGTACGGTGTAATCATTACTTATTAATTTTATTATTTTACCTTGCATACACATTACTCAGTAATGATGTTATCAGGAACAACATCATTTGCTTGGGCAACTCTTATTTGGAAGGTAACACCCGTCATAATTGGGGTTTTAGCAGCACGACTTTGTGATAAAATAGTACCATTCTTTTCAGTTGATGGGACATCAACTATTTCTAAAATAACTTTATATTTATCCATAAATGTTTGAACATCAGCTACTGACCATTTCTCAGCAACAAAGTCAGGATATTGGTCAACAATATTAGGAACTGTTAAAGTAACGGTATCACCGGCTACTACTTTAATATCTTTTAATGGACTTTGTTCAATAATAATATCTTTTTCATATTTAGAAGCATCATCAACTTCTTTTTTTACTTGTAACACATTGATTCCTTTGGCTTCTAAGGCAGCTTTAGTTTCGATATAACTTTTACCGACATAATCTTCTAAAGTTATAGTTTCTAAACCAGTTGAAACATATAAAGTAATAGTTGAGCCATGTTTTACACTACGATTCATAGCGGGAGTAGTTTTTATTACTTTACCACTATCAATAGTAGCACTACTTAATTCTAAATCTTTATCAGCAACTTTAAAGCCTAAACTCTCAAGTAAAGCCTCAGCAGCCACTGATGTTTTATTAGATACATCGGGGATTTTTACTTCAGCGACTCTTGTTACCATTGGATAAACAATAACGACTAAGAAGATGATGGTTGCTAGTAAAAAACAAATACCACCCGTTATCCATAATAATTTGTTACTTTTACTAGGATCTTTTTCAACTTTAACCATTATTTCACCATCTCCCTTTCTATTAAACAATAAACCACTTAAATTAGGCATTTTTTTAGTTTTTTCTAATTCGTGTTCAGGATATTGGTAAACAATTCGTTTTTCTTTTTGTTTGGTTTCATCTAAACAAGTTTTAATATCATCATACATAGCACGTGCTGATTCATAACGATTTTTTGGATTCTTCGCACAAGCTTTTAAAACAATATTTTCGATACTTTGCGGTATTTCTGGATTTATTCGACAAATACTTGGTATTTGTTCTTTCATTTGTTTGATTGCTATTTCAACAGCATTTTCACCCTTAAATGGTATTTTACCGGTTAATAATTCAAACATTAAAATACCTAATGAATAAATATCACTTTTAATGGTAGAACCAGATCCATTAGCTTGTTCTGGAGGTAAATAATGAACTGATCCCATAACGGAATTTGTTTGGGTTAGTTCATGACTATTTAAAGCCATGGCAATTCCAAAATCAGTTATTTTAACCATACCATCATCTAAAATCATAACATTTTGTGGTTTAATATCACGATGAATAATATAACTATCATGAGCGTGAGCTATACCTGAGGTTAGTTGTAACATAATATCCATTACTTCAGATATAGTAAGAGCACCTCTTCTTTTAATAAGATTTTTTAAAGTCTTACCATTAACATATTCCATAACAATATAATAATTACCATCATCTTCACCAACATCATACATTTCAACAATGTTAGGATGTGATAAACTACTAGCTGAAATAGCTTCTCTTTGGAAGCGACGGACAAATTTTTCATCGTCAGCTAAATCACCACGTAAAACTTTTACAGCTACATCGCGGTCTAAAATAGTGTCATGAGCTAAAAAGACATTAGCCATACCACCTTCACCGATAGTACGGATTATTTCATAACGATTATTTATTTTTTGTCCCTTTATCACCATATTAGCCACCCACCTTTTTTAAATATGCAACTGAAATATTATCTGTTCCACCACGGTTGTTACTCTTATGAATTAATTTTTTAACAATTTGTTCAACCGTTAATTCTTCATTTAAGACTTTCTCAATTTGAGTATCATCTAACATATTAGTTAAACCATCACTACAAAGGATAATGCCATCAATGTCAGTTTCAACATCAAAAATATCCATTTCAACAGTGGTATTAGCACCAAGTGCTCGCATTAAAACATTCTTACGAGGATGTTCTCTAGCTTCTGCTTCAGTTAATTCACCTGATTTAACAAGTAAGTTTACTAAAGTATGATCCGCTGTTATTTTATGAAACTTTTTATTCTTAATAACATAGCCTGAACTATCACCTATATTACCAAATAAAAGAAAGTCCTTGGTTAATATAGCACTAACGATAGTAGTTCCCATCCCCGTACTTTCGGGGTTATCTGAGGTATATTTATAGATGGCAACATTAGCTTCACTAACAGCTTCTTTTAACCAATTAATAGCGTCTTCTTTGTTACCAACACTACTTAATTCTTTAAAGCGTTTGCCAACATGAGATATCGCTAAACTTGATGCTATTTCTCCACCACGATGTCCACCCATACCATCAGCTACCGCCATGAAATATTCACCACTATTGTTTTCAACAATTATGACACTGTCTTCATTTTGTTCTCTGATTTTGCCTGGATCTGTTATATAAAAACATTCCATTATTTATCACCTTCATAATTTGATCTCAGTTGTCCGCATGCGGCCATAAGTTTGGAACCAAATTCCTTTCTGATTGTTACTTGTATATTATGTTTTTTTAAGATATCGTAAAATAACATTACTTGATCTTGATCACTTTTTTTATATTCAATATGACTTGTTTCATTATATGGAATTAAATTAACATAACAATTAATTCCTTTTAATAATTTACATAACTCAATGGCATTAACTTCATCATCATTAATACCTTTAAGCATAATGTATTCGAAGGTTACACGACGATTAGTTTTTTTAATATATTCTTTAATAATAGATATTAAATCAGTTAAACTATATGCTTGATTGATAGGCATTAATTCACTACGTAATTCTTGATTAGAAGCGTGCAAACTAATAGCTAAATTAACTTGGGTTTGGCGTTCCATAAACTCTTTAATTTTTGGAACAATTCCACAAGTTGAGATGGTTATATGGCGAGCTCCAATATCAATACCTTTTGGATCATTTACTATATCAATAAAGTCCATGACATTATCAAAATTATCAAATGGTTCGCCAATGCCCATTAATACTAAATGAGAAACACGTATCTTTAAATCAGCTTCAACTTCGAGTATTTGCAGTAACATTTCATGTACTTCTAAGTTACGAACTTTTTTTAAGCGACCACTTTCACAGAATGAACAATTCATATTACAACCAACTTGGGTTGAAACACATAAACTATTACCATAATCATGACGCATTAAAACGGCTTCGATATTGTTGTTATCATTTAAACGAAATAAATACTTACGAACATCAGTATCAATTTGAATATCAACTATTTCTAAACGATTTAAATTAAAGTCTTGTTTAAGTTGGTCAATGGTTTCTTTTTTAATATTTTTCATTTCATCAAAACTATTAATTCTTTTTTTATACAACCATTCATATACTTTGGTAGCTTTAAATTTTTTATCACCTAAGTTTATAAAATAGTCCTCTAATTTAATTAGTGGATAACTATATATATTTTTCATAATTCACCTTTATATTATTATAACAAAAAAAGCTACTATTGACTACCTTATCAAACATAAACCTTATAATAACCAAAAAAGTTCAATGACTTATCATTGAACTTTACATATTTTTACTAAAAACCAATTATTAAACAAATTACAAAGAAAGAAAATCCTAAGATCATTGTTAAACGACTAATGAGTAATTCCCCACCACGTTCTTTACGATTGGAAAATAAACTTTCACTACCACCAGAAATTATATTTGATGCAGCTTCAGCTTTACCACTTTGTAAAAGCACAATTGATATTAATAAGATGGATACAATAATTAATAATATTTGCATAATATCCTCCTTGGCTATTAACTAATTTACCATAATAACATTTAGAAATCAAGTATTAACTAGTTATTATCAAAATCAAGAACTTGATTGAAACTATTATAAGTTATAATTACTTCGTATTTAATATATAAATTAGAATTATAATTAACATAATTTGTTAAATCTAGCGATACTATATTAATAATACCATCCGTAGTGGTTGTTCTAATAATAATTGTTTTATCACTTTTGATATCAACGTTATTAGCTACTTTCATAAAACGAGATAGTGGTACCACATAGGGTTTAACAAAATCAACTTCGGTACCAATTAAAGTATCTAAATATTGATAAATATAGTCAACACGCAATTTAGTTATATCAATTTCCGTTACAGGAAATCCTACTAAAACATTATCTTTATAGAAATATGATAATTCATTATGAACTATTAGTTCTTTATTATCAAAACGTTTGCCAGTAATAGTATCAGTTAAGACATCATTTTTATTAATGGTAATAACATAACTATAATTATGCATATCATTATATGATTTTAAGGTCTTATCAATTGGTTTTTCAAGAGGCGTATTATTACGTAAAAATGCAATGATAATAGTAAAAAATATCAAATAAAAGAATAAAATAACTCCTGAACGAGTTCTTTTATTTGCAAGAAGTTTTTTCACAGTATCAAAAGTTATTTTAATTTCTTTCATATTTCACCTAAGATAAAACCTTATTAATAAGGCTCTCCTTGTTGGCCATACCATTAACAAAGTCAACAGCAGACATACGAGTTTTACCTTCTAATTGAACATCAGTCAAGATGATTTCACCATTACTAACTTTTACACCAATTCCATCTGGATATATCTTTGTTATTTGACCATCGAAAAGTCTTGGGAATGAATTATCAGTTTGACGACATGCCCATACTTTTAATACTAATTTATCAAGCATACAATAAGCTCCAGGCCATGAATTTAATCCACGAACTTGATTATATATTTCACGTTTAGTACGTTCCCAATGAATTCGTTCATCTTCTCTTTTAATAATAAATCCATATGTTACTAAAGCTGGATCTTGTTTAATACGTGGTGCTGTTTTAGCAATTATATCAGGTATGGTTTTTAATAATAAATCACGACCTAATAAACTTAATTTGTCATGTAAATCTGATGAAGTATCAGTTTCTAATATTTCAATTTCTTCTTGAGCGATAATATCGCCTTCATCCATCTTTTCATCCATATACATAATCGTGATACCGGTTTTACGGTATCCTTCAATAATGGCACGATGAATTGGTGCACCACCTCTTAATTTAGGTAATAATGAAGCATGAATATTTATGCAACCTAAACGAGCAGACGCTAATAATTCTTTAGGTAATATTTGACCATATGCACAAGTAATAATTAAATCAGCTTGTAATTCAATTATTTCGGCCATTCCTTCACGAATCTTTTCGGGTTGTAATACTAAAATAGTATGTTCTACCCCTACTTTTTTAACAGGTGGAAATATTACTTTCTGTTCACGACCAATCAAACGATCTGGTTGTGTAATAATAGCACGAATTTTATATTGTGAAATTAATCCTTCTAAAACAGGGACAGCAAATTGTGGTGTCCCCATAAAGATTATTTTTAATTCTTTTTCGACATTAATATTTTCTAGCATTTTATCACCTATCATTATTTTAGCATAAATAATTAAAAATTTCTATAATCTAATGGGATTTAAATCAATGTCAACATGGACTTTACTATTAGTACGATAACGGTCATTAATAAAGTTTAGTGCATTGATAATACTATCGGTTTTTTTAAATTTAATAATTATTTGTAAATAATAAGTATTATTAAGTTTAGGCATATTAGAACTACTTGGTCCTAAAATTATATTATCGCGATTAAGTTCTTCTTTAAAGTAAGTATATATTTTATTAGCTTCAAGATTCGCTAAATCATAGTCTTTACTCATAATTTTGATAAGACATAAATTATAATATGGAGGATATTTTAAAACTTGACGAATTTTTAATTCTTCATTATAAAATCCAACGTAATCATGAGTGCTAGCTTTTAAAATACTATAGTGATCAATATTATATGATTGAATTATAACTTCACCACTAATATCACCACGACCAGAGCGACCTGCTACTTGATTGAGTAATTGGAAGGTGCGTTCAGCACTACGAAAATCAGGTATATTTAAAGTCGCATCACCATTTAAGACACCAACTAAAGTAACTTTCGGAAAATCTAACCCTTTTGAGATCATTTGCGTACCTATTAAAATATCAAATTCTAAATTACGAAATGAGTCAATAATCATTTCATGAGAACCCTTTTTACTTGTAGTATCCATATCCATACGAATAACCCTACTGGTTGGGAATGTTTTACCAATATATTCTTCTAACCTTTGGGTACCCATTCCAAATTCATTAATATCTAAACTCTTACAACTTGGGCATACTTCTAATCTTCTTCTACCATATCCACAGTAATGACAACGCATATTATTTGATGTTTTATGGTAAGTTAAAGGAATATCACAATTAGGGCATTTATCAGTAAATCCACAATTATGACAAGTAATAACCGTTGAATAGCCACGACGATTTAAAAGCAAAATAATCTGTTCTTTTTTATTAAGACGATCAGTTATTTTTTCAACTAAAAGACGCGATAATATTTTATGATTATGACGTATTTCTTCTTTCATGTCTATCAACATTACTTTTGGTAAATCATGATTAACACGATCTTCCATTTTAAGTAATTGATAAATACCAGCTTCTGCTCTAGTAAAACTCTCAATTGATGGCGTAGCGCTCCCAAGAATTAAAGGTATTTGATATCTCTTAGCACGCCATAAGGCAATGTCAATCGTATTATATTTAGGATTGTTTTCTTGTTTATAAGTTTGAGAGTGTTCTTCATCAATGATAATTAAACCAAGCTTAGTAAATGGTGCAAAAATAGCACTTCGGGCACCAATAACAATTGATACCTCACCACGTTCAATCTTACGCCATTCATCATACTTTTCACCATCACTTAAACGACTATGAATAATTGCGATATTAGTTCCAAAACGGCGCTTAAAACTACCAACTAATTGGGGTGTTAAACTTATTTCAGGGACTAGCACAATAACTTCTTGTTTTTTGTTTAAAACATGGTTAATTATTTGCATATAGACTTCCGTTTTACCGGAGCCAGTTACCCCATATAATAAAGTTGGTGCGAAGGTGTTTAAATTAGATAAAATATGTTTAATAGCAGCATTTTGTTCTTTATTTAAAATAAGAGTACTTACTTCTTTTTCGGAATCATTATCAAGACGATATGCCTCTTCCTTAATCTCTTTAATAACTTGGTTTTTAATTAAGGTTTTTAAAGATGATGGTGAAATATCCACCAAATCTTTTTTTAATAAACGACCACCCATTAATAAATCAATAATAGTTTGTTGTTTAGGGCTAGTTGGTTGATAGTTATTATTAATTAATTCAAGATAAGTATCAAACTTTTTAGGAACCATAAAACCATGTTTAGCTTTTAAGGCTGATGGTAACATTGCTTGATAACAACTTATTAAATTAGATAATGTTTTCTTGCTTATATATTTACCTAGTTCTAATAACTCAGCATTTAAAATTGGTTCTAGATCAATTAGTGAAATGATAGTTTTTAAAGAATATTCTTGTTTAACTTCTGGATATATTTTTAAGACAAAACCCTCTAATTCTTGACGATTAAAGGGCACTAAAACACGCATCCCTACTTGGATATTGTCTTTTAAATGATCAGGTATTAAATAAGTAAATGTTTGATCAATCTGTTTAGCTTTTAGTTCAACTAAAATATCGGCTACCATAATATCACTTCCTTAATTATTATAGCATATTCTTGACTTTTTCATTATCTGATATATAATAGACTAAACAAAGGAGACATAAAAATATGAAAAACAAAAGAGATTTTGATTATCAAGCAACAGTATTAGCAAATGTTGAAGAAGCTTTAGATAATTATATGAATTTATTTAAAGATAAAGAATATAAAATTCATTTAAGTAATGGTAAAGATATTATGCTTAATATAAATGATGAAGACTTCCTAAAGGTAATAGGTTTTGATTACAATAAACTTTGTGATACTAATTTTATTGCAAGCTTTTATAATCAAAATATAAATGATATTTTACCAATCAAGTTATTAACTGATATTATTCATAGTGAAAATTACACCAGAGTTGTTAATAAAAAATGTGGTAATCCAATTGATTTTAATAACATGATTTTTTGTAGTAAAGCTTTTAATTTAATAAGTGAAATTAAATTAGATCATTGCAGTGCACTTGAATATGATGGCATTGAATCTAATTTAGCAATTACAAAATTTTTTGTTGATGCTAAAGAATTACAGATGTCATTTGTATTATTTAAAGTGGATGGTGATAGTAATGCTAAATTAGTTAATGTTGCTTTCAGAACTAAACAAAATAAAAAAGTAATCAGTAGTCCTAATTATATTTCAACACTTAAAGGATTAGTACAAATTAAAGAAACATTATTTGTGTCTAAACTAGAAGATAAAAAATTAGTTAAATAAATTGTCATTAGCTAGGCAAATGGTTAACAAAAAAACATATAATATTATATGTTTTTTATTTGTTCAGCAATACGGATTAATTGATTATATTTACTGACACGATCAGTTCTTGATAATGAACCAGTTTTAATTTGACCAAGATCAAGACCAACAGCGAAAT
Source organism: Bacilli bacterium (assembly GCA_038321575.1). Classification (GTDB taxonomy): domain Bacteria; phylum Bacillota_I; class Bacilli_A; order RF39; family UBA660; genus JBBQFD01. Next base: position 11,064 of record JBBQFD010000017.1, read on the forward strand.
CAGCAATAAAGGTATCCTCAGTTTCGCCACTACGATGTGAAATAATAGTTTTATAATTATTAGCTTTTGCTAAAGCTATTGTTTCTAACATCTCTGTTACAGTACCAATTTGATTAGCTTTAATCAAAATAGCATTAGCTATTCCTGAATTAATACCAGCTTGGAAGATTTCTTTATTAGTAACAAATAAATCATCACCAATTAGTTGAATTTTACTACTAAGTTTTAAAGTAAGTAACTTCCAACCAGTAATATCATCTTCTGCTAATCCATCTTCAATTGAGATAATTGGATATTCATTAATTAGTTGTTGATACATCGTAACTATTTCTTCACTAGTAAATTTCTTTTTCTCACTAGCTAAATAATATAATCCATCTTTATAAAAACTACTAGCAGCAACATCTAAACCTAAATTAACATCAATTCCTGGTTGATATCCCGCTTCTTTAATCGCAATAACAATAAGATCTAAAGCTTCTTTATTGCTCTTTAGATTAGGTGCAAAACCACCTTCATCGCCAACGTTTGTATTATAACCACGACCTTTTAGAACTCTTTTTAAAGCATGGAATACCTCAGAACCTACTCGAATGCGTTCATTAATGGTATCTCTTTTGGGAATAATTAAAAATTCTTGAAAGTCTAAATTATTATCAGCATGAGCTCCACCATTTAAAATATTCATCATTGGTATAGGCATATCCTTACCTGATCCAAGATATTCATATAATGGTTGATTATGATCTAGTGCTGCTGCTTTTAAAGTCGCAAGTGATACTCCTAGAATAGCATTAGCACCTAGAATACTTTTATTATTAGTGCCATCTAAACTAATCATCGTTTGATCAATAAGTTTTTGATTATCAGCATCTAATCCAACTAAGATTGGTTTAATCGTGTTATTGACGTTATAGATGGCTTTTAAGACACCTTTGCCACCATAACGATTATCTTTATCACGTAACTCTAAAGCTTCCTTAGAACCCGTAGAAGCACCACTAGGGACGCTAGCACGACCTAAGATATTATTTTCTAAAATTACATCAACTTCAATCGTTGGATTACCTCTTGAATCTAATATTTCACGAGCTATAACATTTTTAATTTTTGTCATACATACCTCCTATAACAATTCTTCAACAGCTTTTTTAAAATCATCACCACGTAGTTCAAAGTTCTTATATTGATCCCATGAAGCACATGCTGGACTTAATAAGATTATATCACCTATTTCGGATAGATTATAACTAGCTTTTACTGCTTCTTCAATTGTATTTACAACTACGCAATCCTTAGCGATTGAATCAGCATATTCTTTAATACGATTTTTGGTTTCACCAAAAGTAATAATCTTTTTGACATTAGTCATATAAGGAGTCAAATCATTAAATGAATGACCACGATCTAAACCACCTAATAAAAGGATGATTGGTTTAGTGAATGCTTTTAAAGCAACAATCGTTGACTCAACATTAGTTGCTTTAGAGTCATTATAAAATTCACGTTCATTCAAGCGACGTACATATTCAATACGATGTTCAACTCCACTAAAACTACTTAAAACTTCATGTATTACTTCATTAGTAATACCAAATTCTTTACCAGCAATTATCGCACACATGATATTTTCATAATTGTGATTGCCTTGAATACGAATATCATTAGTATCAATGATTTTTTCATTCAAATAATAAATCCAGTTATTTTCTAAATAAGCATCACTTTTAACAGTGCTAGAAAAAGTTATTTTTTTAGATTTAATATCTTTAGTGGCATCCATAACATCTTTATTACCACCATTTATAATCGCAATATCACTACTAGTATGATTAGTAAAAATTCTAGTTTTCATTTCTTTATAATAATCATAAGTCTTAAAAAAATCAATGTGAACTGGGGATAAATTAGTCATCACACTAATATTAGTTTTAAAATTATACATATCGTGTAGTTGATGACCAGATATTTCTAAAACAAGGATATCATTACTTTTTATTTTATTGATTAGTGAGCATAATGGAAAACCAATGTTACCGCCAATATAAACTGGTTTATTCATGGCTTTTAAAAACTCATATATTAAAGTTGTCGTAGTGGTTTTACCATTAGATCCCGTAATACCTATAATAGTTATATCTTTAGGCATTAATTCATAGGCTAACTCAACTTCATTAATAACTTTTATACCCAATCCAATAGCTTTTAAAATTAATGGATGTTCATAAGTTATACCAGGGTTCTTAATTACATAATCATATGTTTTATCAAACAATGTAACTGGGTCTTTAGTAATTGTAACCTCAA
>JBBQFD010000018.1:0-12451 GCA_038321575.1 Bacilli bacterium
ATATAGTGGGGGGTATATATGAAGAATAAAGGATTTACGGTTATTGAATTAATTGTCTCTTTTGCTATAACTATGATTGTAGTAGTTTTTTTATTTCAAATGATTATTTCCCTAAAAGATATATATGTATCATCAGGCATTAAAAGTCAATTATTAAATAAACAAACTATTATTAGTAGTAAAATAAATAGTGATTTAAAAAATAAACAAATTAAAATAGTCTTAAAATGTGGGTATAATTGTATTAATTTTGTTTTCGAAAATGATAGTAGTTCTAAGTTGATTATTGATAATAAAAACGGTTTATTAACCTATAACGAATATACTACTAAAATAATCCCTGGTAGTAGTTTTGGTGAATACGACATTTATAAAAATACTGTGTTAAATGTAACCGAAGGTGATAATGATTCTGTTATAGTTATTAAAATACCAATTGTGAACACGTTATTAGATGGTGATTATGGGGTCAATATTGTATATCAATATGATAGTCGAACTTCATCCATTAGTGATGTGAATTTTAATGAAGATCCTTCAGTAGAAAGCAAGATATTCTTAAAAGGTGCTTCTAACATGGATTACCCAGCAGATATACCATGGGTATATCCCGGATATTTTGTCATAAAACCTGATGGTACGATTGTGGAGAATGATCCGCTTTTAATAATAGATGGAGCAGTTGGAACAGATGTTGGTACCACTTATTATTTAACTTACACATTGAAGGATGATTCAGAAAATGTTTTAGACACAAAAGTAAGAAGTGTAACGATTGTTGAAACCCCATATATTGATGCAAGCGGAGCAAATACACCAGAATTATCTACTAACATGATTCCTATTGTTAGAGATGAAAATGATATCAAATGGGTCAAAGCTAAACTTAATTCTAATTGGTATGAATATGATAATCAAAAATGGGCCAATGTAGTTTTAGTAAAAGAAGCAGTACGTGAAAGTTATATTGTTGCAGAACCAGGTACGGATATTTTAGAAGCTGATGTCATGGCTTATTTAGTATGGGTACCAAGATATCGTTATAAATTATTTAATATAACTTCAGCAACAATCACTCCACAAATAATCGAGATTGCGTTTGAAAATAAGGATAATATCAAATCAACGGGAAGTGTTGACGATGAATGGTTAACTCACCCGGCGTTTTCAATTGGTACTATTGAATTGAGTGGTTTATGGGTAGGCAAATTTGAAACAACAGGAACAGCGTTAATACCAACTATAAAACCAAATCTTGTTTCATTACGAAGCCAAACCATTAGTACTCAATTTATAACCGTGCAGTTATTTAACAATGCATCTACCTATGGTCTTACTATTACTAATGATTCCCATATGATGAAAAATACCGAATGGGGTGCTGTTGCCTATTTGACGATGTCCAATTACGGAAAATTTGGTGATGCTACTTATGATGATATTAATAAAGAATTATATATGAATAATAGTTCATCATATAAAACGGGATCTAGTATGGGAGCACCAGGCGGATTGGGTATTCTTACTTCTGGTAGTGAATACATTAACAATGGTTACTATACTTATGATGCTAAATGTGCAAAGATAGATGTTAGTTTGCCAGCACCATGTAATACTGGATCTACTGGCCAAGAGCTTCCTGACAAAACGCTTGCTTATGGTGCCAGCACCACTGGAAATATATACGGAGTATATGATATAAGCGGTGGGGCTCGTGAATATGTAATCGGTATGTATAAACCAAATCCTATTTTAGAAACAGGTATAATAGATGTTAGTGGTTATAGTTCAACCACAACTAATTCTCAATATGATCTATTAGATATTGATTCAAGATATTTTAATCAATATCTAACTAGTAGTTATACAACTGGTTTAATTTTAGGTGATGCAACGGGTGAAACAAGCGGATGGTATAATGATAAAGCCACCTTTGTAGGTGCATCTTGTCCATGGTTTTATCGTGGTGGTTATGCTAGGGATAAAACTGCTTCCGGTGGAAGATATTTCTCTTGTAGCACTGGTAAAGCTGATGCCACTGTTTCTTTTAGAACAGTTATTATTCCATAATATTTTGAAAGGTAATAATAGACTTATTTCCTTTTTTTTGTTAAAATAACAAGTAGGTGATTATATGAAACGTAGTGAAGTAAATTTGAATAAAGTAACACCCATGATGAAACAATATCTTGAAATAAAAGATAATAATCCTGATATTATAATATTTTTTCGTTTGGGTGATTTTTATGAGATGTTTTTTGATGATGCTATCACAGCTTCACACGAATTAGAACTAACTTTAACTGGTAAAAGTGCAGGACTTGATGAAAAAATACCAATGTGTGGTATTCCTTATCATGCCGCTAATATTTATGTCGAAAAACTAGTTAATAAAGGTTATAAAGTAGGTATTTGTGAACAACTAGAAGAAGCTAAGAATGTTAAAGGGATTGTTAAACGTGGGATTATTCAAATTATTAGTAGTGGTACGTTAATTAATTCTGAATCGCTAAATGAAAAAGAAAACAATTACATTGGTAACATTGTTGATTTTAATCATGCTTACGGTATCAGTTATGTTGATATATCAACTGGTGAAGTAGGAGTGATGTTGGTTGCTCATGATATATCTAAACTAGTCAGTGAAATTATTAATTTAGGATTAAAAGAAGTCGTTTTAAATGATAAAATTGATAAAGCTATTATCAGTTTATTAAAAACTCAATTTAAAATAACTATTTCTTTTGAAAATAATATTGAAATCATTAAAGAATATAATTATATTTATGATGAAATAGGGGATATACGTTATATTGAAACCTTAAAGCATTTACTTACTTATTTGAATAAAACGCAATTGCGCAATTTAGATCATTTACAAAAAGCATATATTAAAGATAATAAAAATTATTTAAAAATGGATTTATATACTAAACGTAATTTAGAATTAACAGAAACCATTCGTCTAAAACAACGTACTAATTCACTATTATGGTTACTTGATGAAACCAAAACTGCCATGGGTTCGCGTATGCTTAAACATTTTATTGAAAACCCACTTATAAATAAAGAAGAACTTAATCAACGATATGATATGATCGAAACATTATTAAAAGAATTTATTTTAAAAGAAGAATTACAAAATTTATTGTTTGAAGTATACGATTTAGAACGTCTAAGTGGTCGTATTGCTTTTGGAAATGCTAATGCTAAGGATATGTTACAACTTAAAAAATCACTTAGTGTTCTACCCGATATTAAAAATATTTTAACTAAAATAAACTTTTATAAAAATATTATTGAATTACATCCGCTATATAACTTTCTTGAAGCAAGTATTTATGAAAATCCACCTATGGGTATAAAAGAAGGTTACTTAATTAAGACTGGTTATAATAAAGAATTAGATGAATTAAAAGATTTAAGACGTGGTGGTAAAGATTTTGTTGCCCGTTTTGAGCTTGATGAAAAAGCTCGTACCGGTATTAAAAATCTTAAAATTGGTTATAATCGTGTTTTTGGCTATTATATTGAAATATCAAAAGGCAATGTTGGGTTAGTAAAAGATGAGTATGGTTATGAAAGACGTCAAACACTAAGTAATTGTGAGCGTTATATTAGTCCTATACTTAAAGAAAAAGAAAGTCTTATTTTAAATGCTGAGGAAAAAATTATTGAACTTGAATATAATTTATTTGTTGAAATCCGTGAACAAGTAAAAGAATATATACCTGATATTCAAAACATTGCTAAAGTAATTAGTGAAATTGATGTCTTGCAATCATTTGCAACGGTTACTGAAGAAAATAATTATATTCGCCCCATTATTAATGATGATAAAAACATTGATATTATTGATAGTCGCCATCCGGTAGTCGAAAAGGTTATTACTGATCAATTTGTTCCTAATGATATTCTTATGAATAATGAAACCGACATCTTATTAATAACCGGTCCTAATATGGCTGGTAAATCGACTTATATGCGTCAAATAGCGGTTATTGTCATAATGGCTCAAATAGGTTGCTTTGTGCCCGCTAAGAAGGCCTTAATACCTATATTTGATGCTATTTATACTAGAATTGGTGCTAGTGATGATTTAGTGAGTGGTGAATCAACGTTTATGGTTGAAATGATAGAAGCTAATAATGCTATTAGTAATGCTACCAAAGATTCATTAATCTTATTTGATGAACTAGGTAGAGGAACGGCGACATTCGATGGTATGTCTCTTGCTCAAGCCATTATCGAGTATATTCACAAACACATTAAAGCAAAAACACTATTCTCAACTCATTATCATGAACTTACTGATTTAGAGACTACTTTAAAAGGTTTAAAGAACATCCATGTTAGTGCTTATGAAGAAGATGGTAAAATAACTTTCTTACATAAAGTAAAAGATGGTAGTGTTGATAAGAGTTATGGGATTCATGTTGCTCGTTTAGCTAAATTACCTGAGGAATTGATTGATCGTGCTAATCAAATTTTATTGGTATATGAAAATAAAGATAAAAAAAGAGAAGTAAAGGTTCAACAAATCTTACCATTAGATGAAGTTATTAAACCTAATTTAATCGAAGAAGAATTAGCAAAAATTAATCCCTTAGAAATAACCCCACTCGAAGCCTTAACTATTTTATATAATTTAAAAGACAAAATAAAAAAGTAGTGATATAATTATGATAGGAGGATATATATGAATATATTAAAGAAAGAAAATTGGTGGATTTGGTTGTTACTTTACTTCTTTTCAAGTGGTGCATCTGTTTACGTTTTAGCTGCATTACTAGGAGTATATGATAAAAATGCTTGGTACGCTAAATGGCAAAATTGGCTTATTGGATTTTTAGCTTTCTTTTTCCCATTTATGATTATGTTAGCAGTCTTTAGTATTCAAATTATGATTCAAACCGCTGCTAAACTTAATGTCCAAGGTAAAGAAATCTATTTATCACCATATATATGGATCATTTGTCTTATTGTTCCAATATTTGGATGGTTAGCACTGTCAATTATGTTAGGTTATATACAAATAATGATTTTAGTTGAACTATATCGTGGCTCAGCTGAAAAATATATATAAGAGGGGTAAAATGAAGAAAATATTATATGTAATTTCAATTATGTTTATATCTGTAATACTTACTGGTTGTTTTGAAAACACTAATGTTGATAAAGTAGCGTTGACTGCTGGTGAATTTGAAACCAAAATGGTTGCTAAAAAATATGAAGTTATTCATGAAGCAATTGTTTTTAATGATCCAGTTGGCATAGTCTTAAGTTATTCTGGTAATAAAAATGGGCACACTGTGACTTTCAAAACTTTTGATACTGCTGAAAATGCTAAAGCATTTTTCAATTATGAAGTAATGCCAAAAATTGATTCAAATGGAGACAAATATAGTAAAACAACTTCGCATTATGGGAATTGGTCGGCTTTTACTTGGGATACACTTAATATTCATCGTCGTGTAACCGTTATTGATAAGACAATTCTTTACTTCTATGGTACATCAGATGATAAGAATATCGAAAAAGACATGTTTAGTTATTTAGGTTATTAAAGCAGTTAATTACTGCTTTTTCTTTTAAATAATTATAAATTATGCTAAAATTAAAGTGGTGATAAAATGGAACAATTAAATAGAAGTGAATTACGTATCATAATTATGACTATTCTATATCAAATCAATGTTTATACTACCAATAAAATGGAATATGATGTTGATGCGATTATTAAAGAAGTGTCTGAAATCGAAAATGAATTTGTAAAAGAAGTCGTTTACGGAGTTTTAACATATAAAAATGAAATAGATATTGTTGCTAATAAATATTTAAGCAATTGGACTCTAGATCGCTTAGGTAATACTGATCAAGCAATTATTAGAATGGGTATTTATGAATTACTTTATACTAAAACACCAGAGGTAGTTGCTATAAATGAAGCCGTTGAGTTAGCTAAACTTTATAGTGATGATAATGTTCGTAAAATGATTAATGGTGTCTTAGATAAGGTTTATCATAGTAAATAGGTGATAATATGAATGATGATAAGTATTTAACAGTAGCTGCTTTAACTAAATATTTAAAATATAAATTTGATAGTGATGATAATTTACGCCTTGTATTTTTAAAAGGCGAAATATCAAATTTTAAACCTCATACTACTGGTCATTATTATTTTTCTATTAAAGATGAAACTAGTAAAATAAATGCGATTATGTTTTCTACTAGCACTAAACGTTTAACTTTTGAACCAACTGATGGAATGAAAGTATTAGTAACCGGTCGCATTAGTATCTATGAAGCTACTGGTAATTATCAAATCTATATTGATGATATGATTGAAGATGGTGTTGGTAGTCTTTATATCGCTTTTGAGAAATTAAAAGAACAACTATCTAAAGAAGGATTATTTGATCCTGCTCATAAAAAAGCAATCCCAAAAATACCTAATCGGATTGGTATTATTACTGCCTCAACCGGAGCTGCAATAAAAGATATCTTATCAACTATTAAGCGCCGTTATCCGATTGTTGAAACAATCTTATTTCCAAGTTTAGTTCAAGGGGACGCCGCTGCTTTAGATATTGTAAGAAATATAAAACTAGCTGAAGATTATCATCTCGATGTTCTAATAATTGGTCGTGGTGGCGGTTCAATTGAAGATATGTGGCCATTTAATGAAGAAATAGTTGCTCGCGCTATATACAATTGTTCTATTCCAACAATCAGTGCTGTTGGCCATGAAGTTGATTTCACTATAAGTGACTTTGTTGCTGATATGCGTGCCCCAACGCCAACTGGTGCAGCCGAAATGGTCGTACCTAATCGAACTGATTTATTAAAGAATCTTAATAATTTAAATATAAGACTAAATGAAAATATGTTAAAGAAAGTTAATTATCAAAAATTATATCTTGATAGTTTAAAAGGATCATTTGTAATCAAAAGTCCTACTATAATATTTGAAAACAAAAAACAAAGACTAGATTTAGTCCTTGAACGTTTAAATAGTAATATTGGACATAATGTTGAGTTAAAAAGAATTAATCTTGATAATATAATTGATAAGATAAGAATGATTAATCCCCTTGATGTTTTAAAAAGGGGATATACCTTAACAACTAAAGATAATATAATTATTAAATCAATTAATAATATCATTAAAAATGATTTAATAAGTATTAAATTCTATAATGGAACAGCTAATGTATTAGTAAAAGAAGTATGGGAGGAAAAAGATGGAAAAGAAAGAAATTAAATTTGAAGAAAAGCTTGCAGAATTAGAAAAAATCATCAATGAATTAGAAACAGGTAATGTTGATCTTGATGATTCAATTGAAAAATATACAAAAGCTATGAAGCTTATTAAAGAATGTGATGAGAAACTAAAAATAATTGAAGAACAAGTTAATAAAATGGTTTTAGCTGATGGTTCACTAGTAAATTTTGATATTGAAAAAAATTAACATCGCAAGATGTTTTTTTGTATAAAAAAACAGGTTCTTTTAGAAACCTGCAAATAATGAAGCAACAATTGATGCTAACATTATAACTAAGAAGAATATAACCATTATTCTTTGTGTTTTTGGTTTCATACTTCACCTCATCTATATTATAATATATATTTCGATAAAAAGAAAGATTATGATATAATAATTTAAGGTGATTTTATGAAAAAAGTGGTTATTGGAATGAGTGGGGGCGTTGACAGTAGTGTTGCTGCAATTCTCTTAAAAGATATGGGCTATCAAGTAATAGGTCTTTTTATGCGTAATTGGGATAGCTCAATTAATAATGATTTATTAGGTAATCCCGATTTAAATAATGATATATGTCCACAAGAACAAGATTATAATGACGCTCTAAAGGTATGTGAAATGTTGGATATACCACTTCATCGTGTTGATTTTGTTAAAGAATATTGGGACTTTGTCTTTACTTATTTTTTAGATGAATTAAAGAAGGGTCGTACGCCAAATCCTGATGTAATGTGTAATAAATATATTAAGTTTGATGTCTTTATTAAAGAAGCGAAAAGATTAGGAGCTGATTATATAGCAACTGGTCATTATGCTAGATTAATTGATGGTAAATTATTAAGAGGGCTTGATGACAATAAAGATCAAACTTATTTCTTATCACAACTAAGTAATAAACAACTCGAAAACGTTTTGTTTCCGGTTGGTCATTTAGATAAAAGTAAAGTTCGAAAGATTGCTTTAGAATATAACCTTATAACAGCTAACAAAAAAGATTCAACTGGGATATGTTTTATAGGTGAACGTAATTTTACTGATTTCTTGAAAAACTATTTACCTAATATGCCAGGTGATGTAATAAATATTGATTCTAAAGAAGTAATTGGTCAACACATTGGTTTAATGTATTATACAATTGGTCAACGTAAAGGTTTAAATATTGGTGGTAATGTTGATAAGATGTATGTAGTTGGTAAAGATCTCCTTAAAAACGTCCTATACATTGCTTTTAATGAAAACAATAATTATTTAGTAAGTGATAGTTGTTTAATTGATACTGTTAATTGGATAAGTACCAATAAACCAACTGCATGTACAGCAAAATTTCGTTATCGTCAAAAGGATAATGATGTTGAATTAGAATTCCTATCTAATGATGAGATCCTTGTTAAATATCCACAAGGTGTAAAAGCCATTACACCTGGTCAAGCATGTGTCTTTTACTTAGGTGAAGAGTGTTTAGGTGGCGGAATTATTAAAGAAGTCCGCAAAAACAATACTAAACTATGGTATTTATAACTATACTTTACCTTGACACTTGACAATTGACAACAACATGATAAAATGATATTAGGAGGTTTAAAGATGGGAAGATTGAATGAGATATTACATGAATTAGGCATTTCTAAAGTTAAATTAGCAAAATTTTTAGGAGTATCTAGACAAATGATTTATAATTATCTAGAATTAGATGATATAAATAAATGGCCTAAGGATAAAAAAGTGTTATTACTCAATTTGTTAGGAGTTAAGTCACCTGATGAAGTTAATTCAATTAAAGTTGATACCGATTATATACTAAGTGTAGAAACTCGTGTAAACAGCTTATTTGAGACATCTACTGGAAGTGATCTAGCAGATAGTAATACCGTTTTTAATGGCCTTAATAAAAAACAAAGAGAGTTATTACATAATATTATTGATTTAATGCATGAGAAATTAGAAGAAAATACTGATAGTGATGAAGTATATAATACCTTTAGATACTTATATCACTATTTACAAGCTCTTGATACATCAAAAGAACTAAAGTATGTGTTAGCATATGTCTCTAAGTCAATTGGAGCTGCTAAACCTTTAGAATTTGCTTTTGATGATGATGAACAATTTATCTTTGAAAGTATTTTGTTCTCAGCTATGACTTTATATAACAATGGTGGTGCTTCTAAAACTAAATTAGCTGAATCACATCGTCGTTTTGTAAATCAAATTGAACATCGTATTGAAGAAAAAATGAGTCGTACTCTAGAACTTAACTCAGCAAAAGTTCAAGCCTTAAAAGAACTTGGCTACATCGAAATAAATGAAAAAAATGCTGCTGAAGTACTAGAAAAGATTGCTGAAATTCAATCACGTAAAGTAATAAATTAACACCCATTAGGGTGTTTTTTTGTAGATAATAATAATTATATTTACATTTTGGTAGTATTTGATATAATTAAAGTAATAGATAACATAGATATCTAAGCGAGAAGGGGGACATACAATGTTTAAAATAAATAAGAAAAATGATCTTGACACAGGATTTTATCAAGGTATAGGTTTTGCAGCTGGTGTAACCACAATTATATGTTTAATGATAATTACCATAGTAATTATATCAGCAGTTATTTCATTAGTAGCAGGAATATACTAATATAAATAATAGATATAATAGTGATATATAATATAAATATAGATATAAATATTGATTATATCTACTTCGTATAATGTATATTATGTTAACTTGTATGTTTTTGCCAAATATAACTATCTAATTGTATACTACTACTCTATCATTAATAATACATATAAAAAGTAAAAGTTTAACTTTTACTTTTCTTTTATTTATAATATATAATTATATTTTATATTTTTTTATTTCTTCTTTATCGATATCCGATACCCGGTAAGATTCACGAATCTTTTGGATAGCCTTATTATTGGTCCACCTATTAAGTTTCTTCTCCTCTAACAGCCTAGTAGTCTCTTTTGGGAACTTTATATAACATACTGATACTAACCATGCATTAGCGATCATCACGTAATATGAATCGAGATGCACATTCCTACAACTATCTAAAACTCGATTGATGTAGCAAGAATCAATATAATGACATAATAACAATACTAAGCCAAAACGAACATCCCAAGGGTTATGGCTATCTAAAAGTAGGTTGATATACTTATAACCAGCTTCCTGGTTTTTTTTAAATACTTTTAAGTTCGATGCACATACATCATTCGTTGCCCAATTATCAATATATGGTACAAATTCATTTAACATCTTTATGGTTTCATTTAAATCAAGTTTTAAATAACCAATAATAAAACCATGAATCGTTATTTCTTCATATGTTTGATGAGTATTTAACTTAATAAAACTATGATAGTCTCCCCTACTTATTTCTTTAGCAATTTTTCTAATCATAGGAATGCGATTACCAATTACTTTCTTATTAGTTTTTATAATATTACTATTAAAAGTCTTATATTTTAAATCAATATCAGATTCTAAATAGTCTAAAAAGACTTGATATGACTCTTTAGTCCATTTATAATTATCAAAAATCATATTAATTTCTCCAAAAAGCTAGTTCCTAATTCCGTTTGTTTAACTCCAAAGTTATCTGATATCGTTGCTCCGATATCACCTAAGGTTGATAATTCAGGTAAGCGTTTTGGTTTTTTAAACTTATTAGCATACACTAATAATGGTAAATTCTCACGAGTATGACTACCACCTTTATAAGTAGGATCATTACCGTGATCAGAAGTTATCATTAATAAATCATCATCTTTTAAAGAACTTATTATTTCATATAAATAATTATCAAATTCTAATAGCGCATTAGCGTATCCATCCACATTACGACGATGACCATACTTTGAATCAAAGTCATTTAAATTAACGTAACACAGGCCTTTAAAACGGGTATTAATGGTATCAATTACCTTATTAATACCATCAAGATTATCACTAATATCAATACTTTTAGTAATACCTTGGTTATTAAAGATGTTAGCGATCTTGCCAATTGAAATAACACTAAAACCACCATCTTTTAAATGATCTAAAGTAGTTTTACTTGGTGGATTTAAAGCATAATCACGACGATTAGTAGTTCTTATGAAATTACCTGGTTTACCATTAAATGGTCGAGCAATAACTCTTCCTACTTGCCATTCACCTTTTGATGTAATATCTCGGACCATATGACATATACGATATAATTCTTTAATAGGAATAACACTTTCATGAGCCGCTATTTGTAAGACACTATCAACGGAAGTATATATAATAATACTACCAGTTTTAATGTGTTCCTCCCCTAACCTATTTATAATATCAGTTCCACCAGCACTATAATTACCAATTACTTTTCGCCCAATTTTAGATTCAATTGTCCTAATTAATTCAACAGGAAAGCCAGTATCAGTATATGTTTTAAAAGGATTAACTATTCTAATACCCATCATTTCTAAGTGACCAGTTAAGGTATCTTTACCCATACTTTTTTCATTACATCGAGCATAATAAGCATTAGTTAGTGTATTATTTTTACTAACTAAATTCAAAAGACCTAATTCTTTTAAATTAGGTAAAATAATATTAGTCTTCTCTAATATATGTAATAAAGTATTAGCTCCTTCATCACCATAATCTATCGCATCAGTAGCCTCACCAATACCTAAGGAGTCTAAAACAATTAAAAAGATTCTTTTAAATTTCATATACCCTCCTTATTTACTATGTGGATGGAAATTGTTATATTCATCTTTTAATTTTTCGTTAGATAAATGCGTATATATTTGCGTTGTTGAAATACTAGAGTGTCCTAGTAGTTCTTGAATACTACGTAAATCAGCCCCACCATCTAATAAATGAGTTGCAAAAGAATGTCTTAATGTATGTGGTGAAAACGGTACTTTAAGATCTTTTTCTTTAGCAATTTTCTTTACTATTTTAAAGAAACCTTGGCGGGATAATTTCTTACCATGATTATTTAAAAACATATAGTCTACACTGTAACCTTTTAATAGTGCATCACGATAATTAATCAAATATATTTTAATCGCATTGATTGCATAATCACCCAAAGGAATAATGCGTTCCTTACTACCTTTACCAATTGTTCTAACCGTAGCATTAGTTAAATCAACATCATGAATCTTTAAACTGATGAGTTCACTAACTCTCAGTC
>JBBQFD010000019.1:0-11877 GCA_038321575.1 Bacilli bacterium
ATATAATTAATAGAGTTGACAAGCAGAAAATAATAGTGTATAAATTAAATGAAATAAAAGGAGAGTGAACTAATGGCAAAAAATCTTGTAATCGTGGAATCACCAAGTAAATCTAAAACTATTGAAAAATATCTTGGTAAAGATTATAAAGTTGTCTCAAGTAAAGGCCATATTCGTGATTTATCAACTAAAGGTAAATTCGGATTAGGGGTTGATGTTGAAAATAACTTTAAACCAGATTATACAATTATAAAAGGTAAAAATAAGATTGTTGACGAACTTAAAAAAGATGTCAAAGAATCTGAACATATATATTTAGCAACCGACCCTGACCGCGAAGGGGAAGCAATTAGTTTTCACTTATATGATATTTTAAAATTAAAAGAAAATAATTACGATCGTGTTGTTTTTAATGAAATAACTAAAAATGCCGTGGTAGATTCATTCAATCATGCTCGTAAAATTGATCAAGGCTTAGTTAACTCACAAGAAGCAAGAAGGATCTTAGACCGGATTATTGGGTTTCGCTTAAGCAAATTAATGCAAGCTAAAACAGATGGATCTAGTGCTGGTCGTGTACAAAGTGTTGCATTAAAAATGATTGTTGATAAAGAAAGAGAAATAGAGAAGTTTAATATTGAAGAATATTGGACAGTAACTGCTAACTTTCAAGATTTTGATGCTGAATTATTCAATCATAATCATAAAGATATAACGATTAAAAATGAAATTGAGGCTAATGAAATATTAGGAGTTTTAAGTAATGCTTTTAAAATTGAAGAAGTAGAGAAAAAATTAAAAAATAAGAAATCTAAAGTACCATATATTACTAGTACTTTACAACAAGATGCTTCAAATAAATTAAATATGGGTGCTAAAAAAACAATGTCAATTGCACAAAAATTATATGAAGGTATTGATTTAGCTAACGAAACAGTTGGGTTAATTTCTTATATGCGTACTGACTCAGTTCGTTTAGCAAGTGAATTCGTTCATGATGCTCAATATTATATTGAAGCTAAATATGGTAAGGAATATCTTGGCAGTGTTAAATTTTCAAAGAAAACTGATAATGTACAAGATGCCCACGAAGCTATTCGCCCAACAAGCATAAATAGAGATCCATTAAGTGTAAAACCCTATTTATCTAGTGATGAATACCGTGTTTATGAAATGATTTACTATCGTGCTTTAGCATCACTTATGAAAGATGCTAAAACCGAAAATACAACAGTTATTTTAGATAATAATAATTATCAATTTAAAGCAACTGGTCAAGTAATTTTATTTGATGGTTATTTAAAAGTATATAGTGATTTTGAAGATACTATTGAAAGAACTTTACCACCACTAGATACTTATCAATCTAAAGTCATTGTAAGTCGTGAAATTAATAAAGAACAACACTTTACTAAACCACCAGCTCGTTATAGTGAAGCCAAATTAATTAAAGAAATGGAAGAGCTAGGTATTGGTCGTCCAAGTACTTATGCTAAAATTATTGATACCCTAAAAGCTCGTGGTTATGTTGATGTTGTTGAAAAAAGATTTATACCAACAACAATTGGGATTGAAATAACCGATAAATTACAAGAATTCTTTAGTCATTTAATTAATGTTGAATATACTGCTCAAATGGAAAAAGATTTAGATGAAATTGCGAATGGTAAAATAGTTTGGTATGAAATTTTAAAAGGATTTTATGGTGAATTTGAAGAATCATTAAAGAAAGCCTTTGGTGGTATGACTAAAAAAGAAGCTGAAAAGACTGGCGAAAAATGTCCTTTATGTGGTGGCGATTTAGTTATTCGTAAAGGTAAATACGGTAAATTTACGGCATGTGGTAATTATCCAACATGTAAGTATATAAAAAGTGAACCAAGAGAAATAGTTGAAGTTTGTGATTGTCCTAACTGTGATGGTAAGATAATCCAAAGAACTAGTAAAAAAGGTAAAATATTCTATGGATGTAATAATTATCCTAAATGTAAGACTGCTTATTGGGACTTACCAACCGGCGAATTATGTCCAACATGTAAGAGTATGTTAACTGAGAAAAAAGATAAAATTAAATGTAGTAAATGTGAATACGAAAGGTAAACCATTACCTTTTTTTCATTGACAAATAATGAATATAAGATATAATAAAATTAGTTAAGGGGGATATATATGCAATCAGGCGAAAGATATACCTTGACAGTATTTGATAATAAAACAACAAAAAAAATAATAATTCCGTTAATGGAAAACGGTAAGCTTAAAACTAAGGTTGATATCACAACTATTGACTTATTTTTTCTTGACCCAGATGTTGCTGGTGGTTTTTATGATCGTATGGAATTTCGTGATTACTTATTAAAAAATGGTTATGATGTATCACAAAATTTTGCTGTTTATATAACTTATATTAGCAATCAAAAAAATGGTAATATACAACAATATAATCGAGAAATGAAAAAGAAGTATGGCGATACTAACAATGCATGGTCATCAAAAAACGAAAAATGTTTACCAATTATTTACCGTGATTGTTCAGTAATGGCATATTTTGCTTATGTATGTAATAAATTAAGACAAGAATACGCTTCTTTACCAGTTCATAATGATGCTGTTCGTAAAGAAACATATAACAAGATTAAAACTGATGAAGTATGGGGAGAATTTTATTTAAAATTAGCAACAGCAATGAATAGTGGTAAATTTAATATGCATTTACGTGACAAAAGCGGATTAAGCAATTATTGTTATGAAAATATCAGTGATTATAATCGTAATAAAAATCAAAATAGTTACGAAGAAATAGAAGCTTTTGAAATTGCTAAGAAAAAAGTTGGGGATGATTTAACACATTATAAAAATATTCGTTTAATTCAAGGGGCATTTATGGAATATGAAAAAAAGTTTGGATATAATTTTGGGTTAGATCAAAATGCAATTGCAATAGAATTAGTAATTGCAAAGACTAATAATCATATAGCTAAAAAAGATAGTCAATTAATTGGTGTCGTTACCAAACCAAATTATATTGGGAATGAATTAGATTTAAAAACATCCGAAATTACATATGTTGACCCTAATGAAAAAAGTAAAGAAAAAAAAGATCTAGGTGAAATTATATATCATCCATATTATATTAATGGTGAATTAGTCACTGAAGAAGTTTATAATCTTCATAAAAAAAACAAAACCGATAGTACTGAAAATTCTGGTGGTGTAATTAATGATCGTCAAAAAACAATGATATTAAAACAGAGTAAATAGATTTTACTCTTTTTTTATGTTAAAATTAGGATGGTGATAATATGCAAAAAATAATCGACAAATTTATTACATATTTGGAAGTTGAAAAAGGTTATTCGAATTATACGATTAATAATTATCAAAAAGATTTAAATGCTTTTATGACTTTTTTAGTTACTGAAAATATTGATAACATTAAAGATGTTGATTTTAAAATAGTAAGATTATATTTAAAGAATATGTATGATAAGAATTATGCTAAAAAAACTATATCTCGTCATATTAGTTCATTACGTAGTTTGTATAAATATTTATTAAAAGAAGGTATTATAAAAACTAATCCCATGCAGTTAATTACTAATCCTAAACAAGATCAAAAACTACCTGATTTTCTTTATTATAATGAACTTGAGGTATTATTAAATACTCCTAATCAAACTAATCCAATTGGACAAAGGGACGCCTTAATCCTTGAGTTACTCTATTCAACGGGGATTCGTGTCAGTGAACTTGTCAGCATTAAAGTGAGTGATATCGATGCTCATGATAATAAAATAAAGATCTTAGGCAAAGGTAATAAAGAACGATATGTTCTTTATGGTGGTAAGTGCCGTACTTTAATTGATTTATATTTAAATGATGGGCGAAATAAAATGCTAAATGATTCAAATAATCAATATATCTTTTTAAATGATAATGGTCATAAGATAGGACCACGTGGTATTGAATATATTATTGATAAACTGGTTAAACAGAGTGGTTTAAAAGCTCATATAACCCCGCATACTTTAAGACACACTTTTGCTACCCATATGTTAAATGAAGGTGCTGATTTGAAAAGTGTGCAAGAGTTACTCGGACATGAAAATTTATCTTCAACCCAAATATATACGCATGTGTCAAATGAACGACTAAGAAGTGTATATCTAAATACTCATCCACGAGCAAAGAAGGAGTGAGAAAATGGCTAAATTATATTTTAATTACGGTGCAATGAATTCAGGTAAGACAATCACATTGATGGCGGCAGCATATAACTATGAAGAACGTGATCAAAAAGTTATTGTTATAAAACCAGCAGTTGATACTAAAGGTGATAAAAAATTAATATCTCGTATTGGTTTATCACGTGAAGTTAATATTCTATTATCACCCAATGACTCAGCATATGATCTGATTTTGCCTTATTATAAATCAGGTTTGGCATGTGTTTTTATTGATGAAGCTCAATTTTTATTACCTAAACAAGTTGATGATTTATTTATTGTAGCTAAAGCATTAGATGTTCCAGTAATTTGTTATGGTTTACGAGCTGATTTCCAAACAAAGGGATTTCCAGGTAGTATTCGTTTAATGGAATTAGCTGATGAGATGGCTGAATTAGCAACTATTTGTCGATGTGGTAAAAAGGCAAGATTTAATGGTCGTAAAGTTAATGGTGAATTTGTAAGCGAAGGTGCACAAATAGCAATTGATGAGACTGATGAAGTTACTTATGAATCATTATGTGGTGTTTGTTATTTAGATAAAGTTATGCATTACGACTTTTATAAAGATAAAATGCCAGATAAAACCTTAGTTAAAAAATAATTACATGATTGCCAACTTATGACTATTTTGATATAATGTAAACTGTATATAATAAAGGAGAAAAAGTATGACAAAATATGTTTATGCCTTTAAAGAAGGTAACAAAGATATGCGTGATTTACTAGGTGGAAAGGGTGCTAATTTAGCCGAAATGGTTAGTATTGGCTTACCGGTACCACGTGGTTTTACGGTTACAACCGAAGCTTGTAATCAATATTATGCTGATAATAAATTAATTAGCGAAGTCATTAAAAATGAAATTTTTACGATGTTAGCTGATTTAGAATTAGTATCTGGTAAAAAGATGGGTGATCTAAATAACCCATTATTAGTATCAGTAAGAAGTGGCGCTAGAGCAAGTATGCCAGGAATGATGGATACTGTTTTAAACTTAGGCTTAAATGATGAAGTAGCCAAGGGTTTTGCCATCGCAACTAATAATTCAAGATTTGTATATGACTCATATCGTCGTTTTATTCAAATGTTTGCAGATGTTGTAAAAGGATATCCAAAAGCTTCTTTTGAAAGATTATTAGATCAAATTAAAGAAGAAAAGGGTGCTAAAATCGATACTGATTTAACGGCAACTGATATGGAAGAAGTAGTTGCTAAATATAAAGAAGTATATCGTAGTTTAGCGAATGTTGATTTTCCACAAGATCCTAAAGTTCAATTAATTGAAGCTGTTTCTGCTGTATTCCGTTCATGGAATAACGAACGTGCGATTATTTATCGTCGTATGAATGATATTCCTGGATCATGGGGAACAGCAGTCACTATTCAAGAAATGGTTTATGGTAATCGTGGTGATGATTGTGGAACAGGTGTTGCTTTCACCCGTGACCCTTCAACTGGTGAAAATAAACTTTATGGTGAATATTTAATTAATGCTCAAGGTGAAGATGTTGTAGCGGGTATTCGTACCCCGCAACCAATATCAACTTTAGCTGATGTTATGCCCGAAATATATAAACAATTTGTTGATATAACTAAAACACTTGAACATCATTATCGTGATATGCAAGATATGGAATTTACAATCGAAGATGGTAAACTTTTCATGTTACAAACCCGTAATGGTAAAAGAACTGCTCAAGCATCATTAAAAGTAGCAGTCGATCTTGTTAATGAAGGGATGATCACGAAAGAGGAAGCCTTATTAAAAGTGGAACCTCGCTTATTAGATCAATTATTACATCCAACATTTGATGTTGATGCTTTAAATAGTAGTAAAGTTATTGCAAAAGGATTAGCAGCATCACCAGGAGCTGGAACCGGTAAAATATATTTTACAGCAGAAGATGTTAGTGCTGCAAAAGCTTTAGGTGAAGATACTATTTTAGTAAGACTTGAAACATCACCTGAAGATATTCAAGGAATGAATGATGCTAAAGGAATCTTAACCATTCGTGGTGGAATGACATCACATGCCGCCGTTGTTGCTCGTGGTATGGGTTGTTCATGTGTTTGTGGTTGTGGTGATTTAATTATTGATGAAGAAGCCAAAACCTTAAAAACTAAAGGTGGTCTTACTTTTAAAGAGGGAGACTGTATCTCAATTGATGGTTCAACCGGTAATGTATATGGAGAGGCTATTAAAACAGCTGAACCAGCAATAAGTGGTGACTTTGAAGTATTTATGGGTTGGGCTGATGAAGTTCGTAAACTTAAAATTCGTGCTAATGCTGATACTCCAAAAGATGCTAAACAAGCACGCTTATTTGGTGCGGAAGGTATTGGACTATGTCGTACAGAACACATGTTTTTTGATGAGGCACGTATCTTTGGTATGCGCCAAATGATTACGGCTGAAACCGTTTTACAAAGAGAAGTTGCATTAGCTAAATTATTACCAATGCAAAGAGGTGACTTTGAAGATCTATTTAGAGCGATGGAAGGATTCCCTGTAACGATTCGTTATTTAGATCCACCGCTTCATGAATTCTTACCTCATACTGATGAGGAAATACAACCTCTAGCCGATGCGTTAGGAATGACATTTGATGCGCTAAAAGATCGAATTGAGTCATTAAAAGAATTTAATCCAATGATGGGACATCGTGGTTGTCGCTTGGCTGTTACTTATCCAGAAATTGCAGTAATGCAAACAAGAGCAGTAATTGAAGCGGCGATTAATGTTAATAAAGAAGGATTAAAAGTAATCCCAGAAATTATGATTCCATTAATATGTGATATAAAAGAATTAAAATATGTTAAGAATATTATTGTTGAAACAGCTGATCGTATTATTAAAGAAGCAATGGTTGAATTACCATATACTATTGGAACAATGATTGAAATACCAAGAGCAGCATTACTTGCTGATACCTTAGCTTCCGAAGCTGAATTCTTCAGTTTTGGAACTAATGATTTAACGCAAATGACTTATGGATTTAGTCGAGATGATGCTGGCAAATTCTTAAATGATTATTATGCTAAAAACATTTTCGAAAGTGATCCATTTGGTAAAATAGATCAAAGTGGCGTAGGAATGTTAATCGAAATGGCAGTTAAAAAGGGACGTACAGTTCGTCCTGATATGAAAATTGGAATATGTGGGGAACATGGTGGCGAACCAACAAGTGTTGAATTCTGTCATCACTTAGGTTTAAATTATGTATCTTGTTCACCATTTAGAGTGCCAATTGCTCGTTTAGCAGCGGCCCAAGCTCAATTAAAAGAAAAAATTTAATATTAAAAGTCATATTGATATGACTTTTTTTCTTTTTATGGTAAAATTATAATAGGTGATAAAATGAATATATTGTGTATTGGGCATGCTGCTTATGATATAACAGCGCCCGTTGATCATTATCCAATTGAAAATACGAAAAATCGTATTGCAACTAGAAATGAATGTGGTGGTGGACCAGCATCAAATGCTGCTTATTTACTTGGTAAGTGGGGCATGGATGTTCGTTTTGCTGGCATGGTTGGTAATGATGATTATGGTAATCGTATTAAAAATGAATTAGCATCAGTTAATGTGAATGTTAATTATTTAGAGTTAAATGATAATAATGAAACATCATCTAGTTATATTATTGCTAATAAAGAATTAGGAACGAGAACCATTATTACGTATCATCCTGGTGATATGCAAATGAAAGATGTTAATCTTGATTTTATTCCTGATATTATATTATTAGATGGTCACGAACCAGTATTATCAAAAAAACTACTATTGATGTATCCTAACGCAATAAGTATTATTGATGCTGGAAGAGCAACACCTGATGTTATTGAATTATCAAAAATAGTTACTTATTTAGTTTGCTCGAAAGCATTTGCAGAAGAAGTAACAG
Organism: Bacilli bacterium; assembly: GCA_038321575.1. Classification (GTDB taxonomy): domain Bacteria; phylum Bacillota_I; class Bacilli_A; order RF39; family UBA660; genus JBBQFD01. Next base: position 8,136 of record JBBQFD010000019.1, read on the forward strand.
AAATAAAAATAGATCGTAATGATTCAGCAACTTTAGTATCCTTATATAAGAAGATGGAAAAAATGTTTCCTAATAAGATTGTTATTACCTTAGAAGCAAATGGTGCTTTATATAAAAAGGATACTTTTATTAAGTTAATGCCATCTTTAAAAGTAGTAGTTGTTGATTCAACGGGAGCTGGCGATATCTTTCATGGTGCATTTACTTATGGTATTGCTAAAGGTATGGATTATGAAAACATTATTAAGATAGCTAATATAGCTGGAGCACTATCAGTAACTAAACTTGGTGGCCGAACATCAATTCCGACTAAAGCGGAAATGAAAGCCAGCTTTAATGAATTTGAGTAGTGTTATCTTTGGTGACAATTTACCCAAGTTAGATTTACATGGTTATGATCGTGAAACAGCACGAGTAGCTATTACTGATTATGTAAAAGAAAATAAGTTTATTAAAAATAGTATCTTTATGATTGTTCATGGAGTAGGAACCGGTATTTTACAAAAAGCTACTCATGAGACATTAAAACATAATAAGGATGTTATTGAATACAAGTTAAACAATTATAATAGTGGTTGTACTTTAGTAAAAATTAGAGTTTGACTTTATAACCCCTTGGTGTTAGAATAACTAATCACTAGGGAGAACCTAGCAGTTAACTTACGGTTGCTGCTTTTTCTAACTATTGTACAGATTTGACAAACAACAATGTGTGTGCTACTATAAGTGGCATAAATTTAAGGGGGGCTATTTTATGTATAATGAAAGAAAAGATGACTTCATGATTAAAGATATAGTATTGCAAATTGCCTTTGTAGTATTATTTGTCTTTCTATTATTGTGGTTATTTCCAACAAAGAGCTATTTAGAAAGTACAATCAAACCTGCAAATCAAACATTATTTAACGATAATGTCCAAATTATGAAAGAAGCAGGTCAAAGTTATTTTACTACACCTAGATTACCATCTAAGGTAGGAGATAAAGTAACAATTACATTAGGCGAAATGATTGGTAAGAAATTAGTATTACCTATCTATGATGAAAACAATAAAGCATGTAGTATTACTAAATCATATGTAGAAGTTACTAAAACAACTGATGAATATGTTATTAAAGTAAACTTAAGTTGTTTAAAGAAAGCTGATTATATATTAGTACATGCAGGATGTTATAACTATTGTGAAACTACATTATGTGAAAAAGTAGTAACACCAGTAGTAGTAAAACCAATAGTAAAACCGATTATACCAATAGTAAAACCAATTATACCAATTGTTAGTCAAGTATATGAATATGAATATAGTTTAAGACAAGATGGTTATTGGACACCTTGGTCAGAATTCACAGCTTGGACAATCACAAGAGAAACAACTAATGATACTAAACGTGAAGAAGCTAAGACTGTAAGTGAATTTGATAAATATACTTACTCAGAAGTAAAAACTGGAACTAAAGAAGTATTTGATCATTATGATACTATAAATGTATATGGTACAAAACAAGTAGCAGTTTATAAAACTGAAACTTATGTAACCGGTACAAAACAAGTAGCAACTGGTACATATACTGCTTGGTCAACAGCTATTCGTAAAGAATATACTTCACCAAAAGCAAGTACAACTTTAACAAGATATGCTTATGTTGCAACTCGTAAAGAATTAAGTTGTGAATCAACTTGTTTATCAGTAAATATTTATGTGTATGATGTATCTACTCGTAGTGCTATTTATACAACAGAAAATGTTTATGGAACAAGACAAGTAGTTGATCATTACAATACTGAAACTTATATAACTGGAACTAAACAAGTAGCAGTTAATAAGACAGTTGATGTATTTACAACCGTTACAACGTCAGTATATAAAGATGTTACATACTATCGTTATTCAACTAGAAGTTATGTTAATGGATTAGTTTCAATAAAATGGAGCAGATCAAAAACCGATGTTACTTTAACAAGTCAAGGTTACACATTAACAGGTGCATCTAGAATCGTAAAATAAAGTGCTTTATAGCACTTTTTTTTCATTGACAAATAATAGTAAAACATGGTAGAATTCATATATAGAGAATACCGAAGAACCAAGATGGAAATGGGGGTAATTATATGATGGATAACTATGTTTTTGATCATACAAATGAGAATGAATTTAATAAACTCGAACGATCATTAAAAAAATATAACATGTTAGCCTATAAAAAGCTTTATTTTGAATTTTACCCCGAATTAAAAACCGGTAATTTTTTAGGTCAAGTAATTGCTGAAGATAAAGTTAACAATACCATGACTTATGAACTAAGTTTACCTACTGATATTATGTTTTCAAAGGTCCATGGTTATATAAAACTAATCTATTTAGTTCATGAAAATGATAAAATAGTTATGTTAGATCGTTTGGAACCAATAAGTATCCTAAGTGAAGGTCATCAATCAGAATTAATTACCTATAAAGGGGTAATGGTTTCAAAAGAACACTCTGATAAAGACATGTTCAAGATTCATTTATTAAATATGATACAAAAATAACGAGTTATACTCGTTATTTTATATAAAAAACAGTGTTAACACTGTTTTTATTTTTAAATGGTGCAGGTGAAGGGACTTGAACCCATATGCCTTGCGGCGCTAGATCCTAAGTCTAGTGCGTCTGCCAATTTCGCCACACCTGCATAAGATTGGTGGACCTTGATGGACTCGAACCATCGACCGCCCGGTTATGAGCCGGATGCTCTAACCAACTGAGCTAAAGGTCCATCTGCATCGCTCTTTAATAATATCATATTAACATATTTTGTGCAATAATTTTAATAAAATTACTATATAATGTAACATTATTTACTTTATATTGCTTGATTAAGGCAGTGATTTGACAAAGTGATACTTTAGTGATAGTATATAAAGCAATTCTGAAGGGGGAATATATTATGACAAATAAAAAATTATTATTAATAGACATCGGAGATAGAACAAACAATAAGATTATCTTAAAGTATGTTGTTTTAAACGATACCAATGATAAAATTATTGGTGAATTTTCAAAAGCTGTAAGATACTCAATGGTATCAAGCAATAAATATGCTGATATATTAAGTGAAGACTTAATTATTTATGCTGAAGTTAAAGAAAAAGAAAAGTTAGCAGCACAAGCGATTGCTGATGCTAAAGCTAAAGAAGCTCAAAAAATTAAGAATAATGAAAATAAAAAGAAAATCGTTAAAAATCTTAGAATATTAGCTCCGTGTGCATTATTATTAGCTGCTGGTTTATTAATTGGTTATGGTCTTCATAAAGAACAACCAGGGAATACAATTATTAAAACAGAAGACACTAATGATAAGGCAACAGATTCTAAAGATACAACAATTGTAGTAGTACCTGGAGAACTTAAAGCTCATGATATTACTGAAACTGAACTTAATACTAAAAGTATTGAAGTAGCTAAATATTTAACATCAAAAGGTTTATCAACCGATGTTAAAGCTATCTATTCAACTATATTCATTGCTAATATGGAAAATATTGACAAGGAATTAACTGCTGCATTAGAAGCTAAAGATTTAATTAGTGATAGTGTTATGGAAGTTTTAGCTGATTCACTTAGTTTACTAGGTGATATGAATACTTATAATTCAACTATTGCAAATAATGCACCTGCTGAATTAGATGCTAAAATGATCTCATATGTACCATTTATCCTTGCAAATGAAAAAGATCGTAAAAATCTTTTAGCACTTGAAAG
>JBBQFD010000020.1:0-11578 GCA_038321575.1 Bacilli bacterium
GTTACATTGCTTGAAAGCTGGGCGTTTAGTGATAATCAACTTACCAGCATTACAATTCCAAGCACAGTTATAAATATAGCGAGTGGTGTATTTTATAACAATATAATGACATCAATTACCATGCAGCGAGCTGGCACAATAACTAATAATATTTTAACTTTTAATAACAATAATTTTAAAACAGCCTATACGGCTGGAGGAATTGGAACTTATATTGGTACACAAAATGGAACGTGGGTTAAACAGTAATGAAAGGAAAAATTATGAAAAAAAATATCAAATTAATATTATTTATTTTAGTTATATTGACAGTTACAGGATGTACTAGTAATATTTTTATTCAAGCATACAAAAAAATGCAAGCAAGTGAAAAGGGTATTAATGGATATGTGCTTGATCTTCGTATTTATGGCACTATTAATAATAGCAAAGTAAGCGAAATAGTGAAAATTACTAATTACATGAATAAAGATTATAAAATATTAAAAACTATTATTGAATCTGATAATTCAGGTAGTAAACCTATTAGGAAAGAAGACGTTAAATATATCTTTTCTAATACAGTATACAAATTAGATGATACTAATAAGTATGTAGTTACAACCGAAGACATTAAATATAGTCAACCAGACTTATACATGGTTGGCATCAAAAATGCTAAAATAGTTGGTAAAAAAGTAATTAAGACTATTGGTGATAAAAAGTTTGATGTATACAATGTAACTTTTGACAAAAAAGATGTTGAAAAGCTTGCCATAAACACTGCTATTTCTGCTTTAACTATCCCAAAAACAGTTAAAGGTGAAATATACATAGATTCATCTAATTACTTATACCGCATTACATATTTAATTGATACAGTTACAATTAATGCTAGTTATTTTGGGATTAACAATGTTTCTAAAATTAATTTACCTAACTAAAAAAAAGTGTTTATTTTAAAATAAACACTTTTTCTTTTTTATATAAAGTATCAGTATACTTTAATAAATGATTTGCAATTTTATTATATTCTTCTAATTCTAAATTAAAATTATAAGTAACATTACTAGTAAAATTCTTTTTAATAATAATAGTATCTTTTAATAAATGATCAATTACACTAGTTAAATCGTATTTAAAAGTAATTGTAATATTAAATGCTTCTTTTAATTCATATTTGATAGAATTATTTAGCAAATTAGTGGTGGCTTTAATATATGCTCTTGTCAAACCGCCACGTCCAAGTAAAACGCCACCATAGTATCTAATAATCAAGCATAAAACATTATTTAAATGTTCTTTTGTTAAAACGTTTAAAATAGGAGCACCAGCGGTACCATTAGGTTCACCATCATCACTACTTTTAATATTATTACCAATGATATAAGCATAGCAATAATGAGTGGCATTTTTATATATTTCTTTATAAGTATTAAGTGTTTCTTTAACAAGATTAACATCATCTAATCTAACTAAAATAGTTATAAATTTAGATTTATTAACGATGGTTTCAAAATATGTTTGATCTTTTATTGTTTGCATAAATCACCTGATTTATTATAGCATATTTTAAGGACTTTTAAAATTGCCGTTTAGGTAAAACACTAAAAATATGCTATAATTTAAAGAGAATGGTGGTGATACTATGATTATGAAGAAACTAGCTTTAGTACCTCATGAACCAGGTTGTTATATAATGAAAAATGTGGATAATGTAATTATCTATGTGGGTAAGGCAAAAGATTTAAAAAATCGTCTTAGTTCTTATTTTCATGGTATACACACTGGTAAGACTGAAAAATTAATTAGCGAAATAGTTGATTTTGAATATGTCGTGGTTAATAGTGAAATTGAATCACTTATTTTAGAACTAAGTTTAATTAAACAAAATAATCCTAAATATAATATATTATTACGTGATGATAAAAGTTATCCTTATATTGAACTTACTGAAGGTGATGCACCACAATTAATTGTAGTGCGTAATATTAATCGTAAGAAGAATAAAAATAGTCATCTATATGGACCATATCCTAATGTTACGGCAGCTCGTGGCACGGTTAACTTACTTAACCGCATGTATCCACTTCGCAAGTGTAGTGTCTATCCTAAACGACCATGTTTATATTATTATATTGGTCAATGTTACGGCTATTGTTTTAAAGAAGTTGATCCTTTATTAGTGAGTGATATGAAAGCGGAAATAATTCGTTTTTTAAAGGGCGATCATACGCTTGTAACTAGCAAAATTGAAGAAGAAATGCAGCTTGAAAGTAGTAATATGAATTATGAAAAAGCCAAAGAATTAAAAGAATTACTAGATTATATAAAAATTACGCTTACACAACAAAAAATTGAAACTAATGATAATGTTGATCGTGATATCTTTGGTTATTATGTTGATAAAGGTTATTTATCAATTCAAGTATTTTTCATTCGTAATGGCAAAATAGTTGAAAGACACTCTAAAATAGTACCACTAATTGATGAAGTTAATGAAGAGTTAACCCATTATATTGCTAAATTCTATGAAAAAGATGTCTTATTACCTCATGAAATATTAGTGCCATCTATTGTTGATGATGCTTTATTACAAGATTTCTTAAAAATAGATGTTAAAGTACCACAAAAGGGTATTAAAAAAACTTTACTTGATATGGCTAATAATAATGCTTTGATTGTTTTAAATAACGAATTTGAAATTATTAAAAAAGATGAAGCTAAAACCACTAAAGCTAATGAAGAATTAATGCATATATTAAAACTTAATAAATTAGACCGTATTGAAATATTTGATAACTCTAATTTATTTGGTAATTTTAATGTATCTGGAATGGTTGTCTTTATTGATGGATCACCATCAAAAAATGATTACCGTAAATTTAAAATAACAATGGATAAAAATGATGATTATGGCACTATGCGTGAAGTAATATATCGTCGTTATTTTAGAATTCTTAAAGATAATTTAGTTCGTCCTGATTTAATTATGGTAGATGGTGGACTTGGTCAAATAAAAGTAGCTCGCGAAACGCTAGCTAGTTTAGAACTGGATATTCCGATTGTAGGATTAAAGAAAGATTCAAAACATTTAACCAGTAATTTACTAGCTTTTGAACCAACTATTGAATTACCAATTGACAAAAAGAGTAATTTATTTTATTATTTAGAAAGAATTCAAGATGAAGTTCATAATTATACAATTAGTTATCATAAACAAATTAGAAGTAAAGGATCTTTGGAAAGTGTTTTAGATAATGTTGAAGGAATTGGAACAATTCGTAAAAATGAATTATTAAGAAAATATAAAACGATTAATAAATTAAAAGAACTTAGTATTAATGAATTAAAAACCGTTCTTCCTGAGGGAATAGCGATTAAGTTATTAGCGTTTTTAAAGAGTTATGAGTAGAGGTGTATATGAATAAAATTCAAATAATGAGTCCTATTTTAGCTAATAAAATAGCAGCAGGGGAAGTCGTTGAACGAATTGCTTCAGTTGTTAAAGAGTTAGTTGAAAATAGTATAGATGCCATGAGTAGTGAAATTAAAATCGAACTTATCGAATCAGGAGTTCATGAAATAAAGATTACTGATAATGGAATAGGTATGAACAAGGAAGATGCTGTCCTTGCTTTTGAACGTCATGCCACTAGTAAACTATTAGATGAAGAACAACTCTTCCATATTAGTACTTTAGGCTTTCGTGGTGAGGCTTTGCCTTCCATTGCCAGTGTAAGTGAAGTAATCCTTAAAACAAGCACGGGAGAGGTTGGAACTGTAGTTAAAATAAGTGGTGGACACCTTATTAGTGTTGATAAGGGTGATGCTAGAAAAGGAACGAGTATTACAGTTAAGAATTTATTTTTTAATACGCCAGCTCGTTTAAAACATATGAAAAGTTTATATACCGAACTGGCTAATGTTGTTGATTATGTTGATAAAATAGCTTTATCACATCCTGAAATTAAATTTGTTCTAACAAATGATAATAATGTTTTACTTAACACGGAAGGGTCAGATAATCTTTTAAAAACTATTAAAGATATATATGGTTTAGAAGTTGTTAAAAAGATGATTGAGGTAAGTGATGAAAATAATGATTACTCATTAAGTGGTTTTATTTCATTACCTGAGGTAAATAGATCTAATCGTAATGCGATGGTTACTTTCGTAAATGGGAGAGTTATTCGTAATGCGGAATTGAATCGTTTTATTAATGATAGTTATCATTCTTATAAACCTGATAATCGTTATCCGATTGTCGTTTTAAACATCATTGCTGATCCATCCTTAATTGATGTTAATGTTCATCCCACTAAAATGGATATAAAATTTTCAAAGATGGAAGAATTAGGAAGTTTAATTACTAAATTAATCAAAGATAGTTTAAGACCAAGGAACTTAATTCCTAATATTAAAACTATTGCTCCTATATTGAGTGATGATTCAAAACCCTTAATGCAATATGAAGAATTAACCCTAGATTTTAATATAAGTGATAATGTTGTTTTAGAGAATACAATTATTTATGAGAAAAATGAAAGATTACCAGAATTATACCCCATTGGTTTAGTCCATGGAACGTATATCATTTGTCAAAATGAATTAGGTATGTATATCATTGATCAACATGCTGCTAAAGAACGTATTAATTATGAGTTTTATAAAAATAAATTAGGTAATCCTAATAATGATGCAACTGAGATGTTAATCCCAACAACCGTTGAACTTACTAATAATGAGTTTATTATTATAAAAGAAAACTTTGATTTATTAAAGGCGCTTCATTTTGATATTGAAGTATTTGGTATCAATTCAATTGTTATCAAAGCTCATCCAACCTGGCTTCCGCTTGGTTATGAAGAAATAGCCATTAGAAAAATTATTGAAGTAATATTAAGTCAAGAGAAGAATTTTTCAATTGAGAAATTCAATGAAAATATCGCAACAATGCTAAGTTGTAAGTTATCAATTAAAGCTAATGAAAATATAACTATTAAAGAAATGGAACATCTAATTAATGATTTAAGAAAATGTGATAATCCATTTAATTGTCCACATGGAAGACCAACAATAATTCATTATTCTAATTTTGATTTAGAAAAACTATTTAAACGTAGTGGTTTTTAACAAAATTATGCTATAATATAATCAATAATATAGGAGTGATAATATGAAATTAAGTGAGAATTTTTTCTATACTATTAGAGAAAATGTTAAAGATGAAGAATCAACAAGCGGTAACTTATTAGTTCGTAGTGGGATGATTAAAAAATCAAGTACAGGTATATATATGTATATGCCACTAGGACTTAGAGTGTTTAAAAATATCGAAAAAATTATTCGTGAAGAAATGAATAAAGCTGGTGCATTAGAATTATTGATGCCTAGTTTATTACCTGAGGAAGTATATGCGGCTAGTGGTCGTCGTGCTATTTTTGGTGATAGTATGTTTGGCTTGCAAGATCGTTATCAAAGAAACTATGTTTTAGCGCCAACTCATGAAGAATTATTTGTAGAAGCTGCTAAGCAAATGGTTAAATCATATAAAGATATGCCTTTTAATTTATATCAAATTGGAACTAAATATCGTGATGAACCACGACCAAGATATGGACTAATTAGAGTTCGTGAATTTGCGATGAAAGATGCTTATAGTTTTGATGTTGATAATGCTGGTTTAGATAAATCATATCAAAAGATGAAAGATGCTTATAATGCTATTTTTACACGTATGGGTATTGATTATAAAGAAGTTTTAGCTGATACTGGAGCAATGGGTGGTTTACTATCAGAAGAGTTCCAAGCTATTACTGAAATAGGTGAAGATATCGTTGTTTTATGTGATAAATGTGATTATGCTTCTAATATTGAAGTAAGTGAATGTTTTCCAAGTATTGAATTAAAAATAGAACACAAAAAAAGAGAATTAGTAAAGACACCGAATGCTAAAACGATTAAAGAAGTATCAGATTTCCTTAAGGTGGAAGTTAAAGAATTAGTTAAAACTCTAATTTATAAAGCAGATGATAAGTTCTATGCATGTTTAGTACCAGGAGATCGTGATATGAATGAACTTAAAGTAAGAAAACTGCTTAAAGTTCGTGATTTAGTATTAGCAGATTGTAATGATGTTGAAAGTGTAACTTGTGCTAATATAGGATTTGCTGGACCGATTGGTCTAACTATCCCAATTATTTGTGATACTGATGTAGCGTTAATGCATAACTTTGTTGTTGGCGCTAATCAAAATGATTTTCACTATATCAATGTTAATATCACTGATTTCACACCATTTATTACTGCTGATATTGCTAATGTTAAAGAAGGCGATGCTTGTCCTAAATGTAAAGGTAAACTATACTTTAAAAAAGGTATTGAAATCGGTAACATCTTTAAGTTAGGGACTAAATATAGTGAAGCTTTAGATCTTAATTATTTAGATAAGAATAATAAATTAATACCTGCAGTCATGGGTTCTTATGGTATTGGCCTAGGACGCATTATGGCGGCTATTGCTGAGCAAAAAAGTGATGAGGCTGGCATTAAGTGGCCCCTTAACATTGCTCCTTATCAAGTAGGGATTGTGCTTATTAATAAAGATGATGATCATTCATCAAAAGTTGCTAATAAGTTATATCAATTATTAAATTCCATTAATATTCCGACTTTACTTGATGATCGTGATGAACGCCCTGGTGTTAAATTTAATGATATGGATTTAATTGGATTACCAATTAGAGTAACGGTTGGTAAAAAAGCCGTTGATAGTATTGTTGAATTAAAGACAAGAGATTCTAAAGAATCAATTGATGTATCACTAAAAGAAATAATGAATAAAATTAAAGAACTAATTAGTTAGGAAACTAATTAGTTTTTTTGTATATATAATTAGGTGATAATATGACTTTAAAAGATATGCCGTTAAGTGAACGACCAAGAGAACGATTAATAAATGATGGAGTAGGTAGCTTATCTAATGAAGAGTTATTATCAATTATTTTAAAAACAGGTTTAGTAGGTGAATCAGTAAAGGTTTTAGCAACGAGAATCATTAGTTCAGTCAAAGAAATAAGTGATCTTAAATATTTAAATTATCATCAAATCTTAAAAATAAAGGGGATTGGGCCAGCAAAAGCTACTAGTTTAATCGCTACTATCGAATTAGGTAAAAGGCTTTCCATAAACCAAGTTAGTATTAATAACCTTAAAATAACTAATTCTAAATTAGTGTTTGAATATTATAAAAATATTATTGGTTATAAGCAACAAGAATATTTTTATTGTTTATACCTTGATAATAGTAAGCAAGTTATCAAAGATAAATTACTATTTATAGGAACCATTAATTATAGTGTGGTTCACCCTCGTGAAATATTTAAAGAAGCGTATCTTGTAAGTGCATCTTTTATTATATGCATTCACAATCACCCTTCCGGGTCACTTATCCCCAGTAATGAAGATATTACTTTAACTAAAAGGTTAGTAGAGATAAGTAATCTTTTAGGAATTAAAATAATAGATCATTTGATTATAAGTAATTTAGGTTACTATAGTTTTTATGAAAGTAATCTTATTTAGTAGTAAATAAAGATTAAATATACTATAATTTAAATAGGTGATAATATGAAATCAAATAAGAAATTAGAAATGCGTTATATTATCTTAATTGTACTGGGTATAAGTGCTTTGATGCTGGGGTTAATTACGAGTGCTGTTAAAGATAATCGTCAATTAAATCCTATTGAAAAATCAATTAAAGATAGTGTATTGTTGATTGGACGAATTGTTTATGCCCCAATTACCTGGGTTAATAAACAAATTATTATATACAATGAAAAACAAGATTTATATAATAAATATAAAGCTTTACAAAAGCAGGTATCATTAATAAAACTTAAAGATACTAAAAATATTGAGTTAGAATACGAAATTAAAAAACTTAAAGAAGTGTTAAAACTAAATAAAACTTTAAGTGAAAGCTCATATTTAAATGCCACTGTTATTAATCGTAATTTAGGTTATTGGTATAATACTTTAACTTTAGATAAGGGCTCAAATAGTGGAATTAAAACTGATATGGCGGTTATTACTGGTAATGGTTTAATTGGCAAAATCATTAAAACTACTAATTTTAATAGTACTGTTAAATTACTTACTAGTGAAGATGTTAATAATAAAATATCAATTAAAATTAAAGTAGGCGATACTTTTATTTATGGCTTATTAACTGGTTATGATTTAGTAAAACAAACATTCATTATTGAAGGGATTGCTGATAACATTAATATTCCAGTTGATTCAGTAGTTATGACAACTGGTTTAGGAGGATTATTTCCAAGCGGAATCTTAATTGGTACTGTTGAATCATTTGAAATGGATAATTTTGGTTTAGCTAAAACGGTATCAGTTAAATCAAGCGTTGATTTTAATGATATAAGTTATGTAACTATCTTGAAGAGAGTTGATTAAATGATTATTATATTACCCGTTACTATTTTATCTTTTTTATTAGATGGCATTATCTCAAATTTTAATTTAGGCTTGCCACTATTTACATTGCTTAGTTTAATTATTATATATCCTTATTTTCGTAATAAAGATGAGAATTTCTTAATGACATGTGGGATTATCGGTCTTATGTATGACTTTGTATATACTGATACATTACTATTTAACTTCTTAATGTTTATTATGATGGGAATATGTATTAAATTTATCTTTTATAGGCTATCTAACAGTCTATTGAATATTAGTTTGATATCTATAGCCTATATTGCGATATATCGTTTAATAAGCTATATAATCCTTTTTTTAGCAGGGTATATGTCATTTAATATGACACTATTATTTAAAGGAATTTATCAATCATTAATCATAAATATAATATATGTGATCTTAATGTATTTAATAACTCACTATTATAGTCGTAAATATCATATTTTAAAAAATGAATAATATCAATTAATGTTTGACTTTAAAGGTAATCTATGTTAAAATTTTATATTGTGTAGACCTCGTGCTACAACCGCTCAAAAAAGGTTTCAAAACATATTTATATGTACCTTGATGGCGAGTCTTAGATATTTAAAAGAAGGAGGTATTTTATGAAAGCAGTTATTGAAACTGGTGGAAAACAATATTACATCGAAGAAGGTTCAATTCTTTATGTTGAAAAACTTGAAGAAGTTGCTGGTAGTACTATTAAATTTGAAAAAGTCTTAATGGCTAACGATGTTATTGGCGCACCATATTTAACTAATGTTGAAGTTACCGGTGAAGTTATTAAAACGGGAAAAGAAAAGAAGTTGATTATATTCCATTATAATCCTAAAAAGAAATTCCGTAAGAAACAAGGACACCGTCAACCATATACAAAAGTAGAAATTAAGAGTATTAAAGTTTTATAATATGATTATAATTAAGATCATAAAAAAAGATAATTTAATAGCCAATATCTCGATAAAAGGTCATGCTGAATATGATGAATCTGGTAAAGATATTGTTTGTTCAGCAGTTAGTAGTATTGCTATTACCACAATTAATGGTATTATCAAAATTAATCAAAATTTAATCGATTTTAAAGAATCAGATGGTTTTATTGCCATTGATGTCTTAAATCATAGTGATGTATCTGATATCTTAATAAACAATATGATTGATTTATTAACCGATTTAGAACATCAATATCCTAAATATATAAAAATAAACCAATAAGGAGGTGTCATCCATGTTGAAATTACTACAATTAAATATTCAATTATTTGCCCACAAAAAGGGTCAAGGTTCAACTAGAAATGGACGTGACTCAGTCTCTAAACGCTTAGGAGCTAAAGCCGCAGACGGTGAATTAGTTCCAGGTGGAGCTATTTTATATCGCCAAAGAGGAACTAGAGTATTCCCTGGAGTTAATGTCGGAATAGGCAGTGACGATACAGTTTATGCTAAAGTTGCTGGTTATGTAAAATATGAACATATTAATAGAGATCAAAAACAAGTTAGTGTTTATCCAGAGAGATAATACTTACTCAAAAGGATGGGTAAACCATTCTTTTTTTATTCTTTTATAGTGTATAATATGGTTAGTGAGGTGGATTATGTTTATCGATGAAGTTACTTTAGTGTTACAAGCAGGTGATGGCGGTACTGGATGTATGGCTTTTCGTCGTGAAAAGTATGTAGAATTTGGTGGTCCTGATGGTGGTAACGGAGGCAAAGGTAGTGATATTATTTTTGTTGTCGATGAAGGATTAAATACTTTAATTGATTTACGTTATCGTAAAGTTATTAAAGGTGATAAAGGAGCTAATGGTGGTGGTAAAGGCCAACATGGACGTAAAGCGGAAGATGTTTTAGTTAGAGTTCCACTTGGAACCGTTATTACGAATATGGATACGGGACTTATTATCGCTGATTTAACTAAAAAAACTGATACGGTAACCACCTTAGAAGGTGGTCGTGGTGGTCGCGGTAATATCTCACTATCAACTAGAAACAATCCAGTGCCTGATTACTGTGAAAATGGTGAACCAGGAGATAAATTAAATATCAAAGTTGAACTTAAATTACTTGCGGATGTTGGATTAGTTGGTATGCCTAGTGTTGGTAAATCAACATTAATCTCTAAAATATCAGCATCAAAACCAAAGATTGCCGCTTATCACTTTACAACGTTAAGTCCTAATTTAGGAGTTGTTGCGACTAAGGATCATCGATCATTTGTAGTTGCTGATTTACCTGGATTGATTGAAGGGGCATCGCTTGGCGAAGGTTTAGGCGATCAATTCTTAAAACATATTGAAAGAACACGTATTATTGCTCATATTATTGATATGAGTGGATCAGAACTTAGAGATCCATATGATGATTATGTGATTATTAATAAAGAATTAGAAAACTTTAATGTTAAGATTATGGAAAAACCACAAATTATTTTAGCTAATAAAATGGATATTCCTGCATCTTTAGATAATCTTAAACAATTTAAAAAGAAGGTTAAAGGAATTGAAATATATCCAATTTCTGCTATCAATAATGATGGCATTGATGTTGTTTTAGTAAAACTTGCTGATATGCTAGATAAAATTGAAAAGCAACCTTTATATGAAGAAGAAAAATTCGAAAGCCATATTCTTTATAAATTTAAAGAAGAAAAAGCTTTCCGTATTCATAAGGAAGATGCGCTTTGGGTTATAACTGGAGATGCGGTTGAGAAGATTTTACGTATGACTAAGTTTTCAAGTGATGAATCAGCATTAAGATTTGCTAACAAAATCAGAAAACTTGGAGTAGATGATGAATTAAGACGTCAAGGTGCTAAACCAGGAGAATATGTAAGAATTCTTGATTATGAATTTGAATATAAATTATAATTAATACTTTTAAAAATAAGGATTAAACAATGTTTAGTCCTTTTTTCTAAGCTTATTTTTTATTGACATCACTTACTAAATAGTATAAAATTATATCAGTAATATATAATGAATGGAGATGATATGATGTATCATTTTGTTGGAATAAAAGGAACTGGCATGGGTGCTTTAGCCCAAGTTATGGCAGGGTTAGGTTATGAGGTTCAAGGTAGTGATAAACC
>JBBQFD010000021.1:0-10631 GCA_038321575.1 Bacilli bacterium
GAATAACCATGATCGGATGGATTTGATTAGTTTTACCATAAACAGTTGGATTAATTACATTACCATCAACAGTTGATAGGATAAAAGCTGTAATTAAGGTACGAATGAATAAAGCGGGGCTTATTACAAAGGATGTAATAATTGCTATAATATTAGTCATAATTCCACCAAAATATGGAATGATATTAGCAATTGATGCTAAGAATCCCAATAATAAAGCGTTAGGATGACCAATAATCGTAAATGCAACGGTGTATTCAATTAATGAAATTAACATTACTTTCATAAATCCTGTTAAATAATGTTTCATTTCACGATCTAAGGCTTTGAAATAATTAAAGGCACGTTTTGATCTTAATAATAAATATTTTCTAAATTCAGCACGTATATTATCAAAATCAATTAAGAAATATATAGCAGCGGTAAAAGCAATAAAAAATGTTGATATAAATGCTAAGGAAACACTAATAACATTTAAGGCACCATGTGATACATAACTACCTAAACTTTGAATAATGCTATCAAAACTAGTTGTTAATGTTTTTTGTAGTGGCCCTAAATTAAGGTTATAATCAACAGCTATTTGTTTCATAAAAGTTGTTATACCACTAAATAAACTTGATAATTGATTAAATAATAGTGGTACTACTAAACCAAATAAAATCATTAATAGACTTACAAATAACATAATGACTAATAAAACACTAATACCTTTTTTTACTTTACGACTTTGTAAATATAAGACTAATGGGTGCAAAGCGTAAGCAATGACAAAGGCAAAGAAGAATGGTAAGAAGATTGATAATGCTTTATTTACAATTCCTAACCATAAACTACCAGTTTGGTATACTAAAAAACCAATTAATACGATAATGGCAAGATTAACTAATTTATAATCTAATTTATTTTTTAACATTATTGTCCCTACTCTCTATAACAATTGTAACTGGTCCGTCATTAATTAGCAAGACTTTCATATCAGCACCAAAAATTCCCGTTTGTACATTAATCTTCAATGCTCTTAGTTTTTCATTAAATAAATCATATAATATGTTCGCTGCAACTGGTTCTAAGGCATCACTATAACTTGGCCTACGCCCTGAATCAGTATTAGCATATAAGGTAAACTGTGAAATACTTAAAATTGATCCGTTGATATCAAGTAATGATTTATTCATGACATGATTCTCATCATCGAATATCCGAAGATTAATAATCTTATTAATTAAATAATCGATATCATTTACGGTATCACCATAGGTAAATCCAACTAAAATAGTTAAACCACCATCAATAGTACTTATAACTTGGTTATTAACCGTAACTGAAGCTTCCTTACTTCTTTGTAATACTACTTTCATTATTTAATAACCCTTTCAACACCAATTATATTTGGTAAGATTTTGATATCATCAATAAATCTCGCTAATTTATCTTTATCACTTACTAAGATTGTTAGTTCATACATATAAGCATCATGATTATCTAATGTATTGATACTTTGAACTACAATATCATTATTTGATGTTTTAGATATTACATCGATTAAGATATTTTTATTTTCACTAGCGTGAATCATAATATTAGTTGGATATTTTTTTAAGATGGAATCATTCCATAAGACATCAATAATTCTCTCGTTTAAATCTTTTAAGTTAGGACATGATACGCGGTGAACTGATATACCATAACCTTTAGTAATATAACCAACAATTGCATCCCCAGGAACGGGTCGACAACAACTAGCAACATTTACTTTAATTTCATCAATTCCTTCAACAATAATATCATTTTTAACATTTTGAATAGCAACTACTTTATTTTGCGTTTTTTTGATAATTAATTCTTCTTTAGTTTCATTAGTACCATAAATAATGTTAAGAACTTGGGATACCGGAGTTTTACTATTACCAATATCAACTAATAATTCATCCATATCAGTAATTTTTAATTCATTTAATATTTTATTAATATTATCAGGTGTGAAGAAATCAGTATAAACAATTTTCTTTTTACGTAATTCTTTATTTAATATTTCTTCACCCTTCTTTTGATATTCATCTTTATCAATTTTATTAAAGAAGGCTTTAATTTTATTTTTAGCTTGATAAGTCTTAGCCATATTGATCCATTCTTTACTTGGACCAACAGAGTTTTTATTAGTATTAATTTTTACAATATCATTATCTTTTAAAATATAATCAAGTGGTACAATACTGTTATTTACAATAGCACCAACCATCTTATCACCAACACCACTATGAACGCGATATGCAAAATCTATTGGTGTTGCTCCTTTAGCAAGTTCAATAACATCACCCTTAGGGGTAAATACATATATATTTTCATTTAAAACATCACCTTGAACTTTTTGAACAAATTCTTCATCACTTTCTGAAGTGTTAGTTATTTCCATAATGGTTTTAAAGAATTGTAGTTTTTGTTCCATTGCATTTTGCAAAGTAGCTTTCCCTGTGCCATTATTTTCTTTATATGACCAATGTGATGCAATCCCATTTTCAGCTATTTTATCCATATCAGGTGTACGTATTTGAATTTCAAATAACTGTTCATTAACCCCAAAGACAGTCGTATGTAGTGATTGATACATATTTGTCTTGGGCATAGCGATATAGTCTTTAAAACGCTTAGGAATAGGTTTAAACTTCGAATGAATAATCCCTAAAGTTTGATAACATTGTTCATCACTATCAACATAGACACGTAAAGCAAGTAAATCATAAATATCACTAAATTTACGACCCTTATCTAATTTATTATATATACTATAAATACTCTTAGCACGGCCCTTAATCGTATGTTTAATATTATGTTCACTTAACATCTTTGAAATAGTATTTTGCATTTCTAAAACAGCATCATCACGATCATTTTTAGTTTGATTTAGCTTTTCCACAATCGAAAAATATACGTCTGGTTTATAATAACGTAATGATAAGTCTTCTAATTCACTTTTTATTTGATTCATCCCTAAACGATGAGCAATTGGTACTAATATATCCAAAGTTTCTTTGGCTTTTTCTTTTTGGGTCTTCTCAGGTAATACCCATAAAGTGCGCATATTATGTAAACGATCCGCTAATTTAATAATAATAACGCGTACATCCTCTGATAAACCAACAAATATTTTACGATGATTAGCAATAATCGCTTCATTATCACCACTAAAATTTAATTTATTAATAGTCGTAACACCTTCTACTAAAGATGCTATTTCTTCGTTAAATTCCGTAACTAAAGTTGCTTTAGTAACTACGCCATCTTCTAAAACATCATGGAGTAGCGCGGCGCAAATAGTTTCTGCATCAGCATTTATTTCAGCAAGAATATATGCAACATTTACAGGATGTTCCATATAATCATCACCAGTTAATCTTTTTTCACCATAATGGACTTTACAAGCATATTGGTAAGCATGATCAACAGTTGTTAATGCTTCATTATCTTTGATATATTCAGAAAGTTTGATTAATAAACTTTCATAAGTTAATCCATTATTCTTCTTAGTCATTTAAATCACTATCCTTAGCTATTTATTCTTCGGTATTAAAATATACCGCACGATTAGTAGTACTTAGTTTTTGTTTTAAATAATCGTCAATAATGATATCATCACTATTTAAAACATCACTTACCATATCGTATAAAGATAGATCTTTCGAATTCTTCCATTTAATTTCTTTTAAATAATTCCAAATATCTTCTTCTTTAATGTATTTAAACCCATTACGAATCATTTCTTGTTTCTTAGTTGTTAAGGCTGGAGTTATACGTTGATATAACTCTTCTAATGAATTAAAAACAATATCCATAGTAATACCTCCATAATTAAACTCTTCTATATACATTATATATTAAAACTTAGTATTTTAAAAGAAAATATTTAAATAAATAAATTAATAATTGTTAGTCAGTTATATAAATGTTATAATATTTTTGGTGATTTAAATGACAAAGATTTATAATTTTAATAATAAGATAAATATTGATGAATTAAATGAGGCCGCAAAAGTACTTTTAAGTGGTGGCCTTGTTATTTTCCCCACCGAAACAGTCTATGGCATTGGTGCTAATGCCCTAGATAGTAATGCTGTAAATAAAATCTTTGTGGCTAAAGGTCGCGCTAGTGATAATCCCTTAATTGTACACATTGCTAATTTTGATATGATTAATGATTTAGTGTATCCACCTACTTTGATGGAACAAGCTTTAATGGACGCTTTTATGCCAGGACCTTTTACCCTTGTTTTAAAGAAAAAGGATATTGTACCAATGATTGTTACTGCTAATTTAAATACCGTTGGTATCCGTATGCCTGATAATAAAATAGCTCATGATTTAATTGAGTTAGCGGGAGTTCCAATAGCAGCACCAAGTGCTAATATATCAAGTAAACCAAGTGGCACTAAAATAGATGATATCAAAGATGAATTTATGGACAAAGTTGATATTATTATTGATGGTGGCGAGACTAAAATTGGTATTGAATCAACTGTCTGTAAAGTTATTGATGGTATACCAACAATTTTAAGACCAGGTAAGATTACCCCTGATGATATTAAAAACGTGGTTGGTGTGGTTAAGGTGGATAATAATATATTTACTAAAAGTGAAGGTATTGTTGCAAGCCCAGGCATGAAATATCGGCATTACGCACCTAATAATAAATGTATTTTAGTGTATAGTGAAAACGAAATAATTCAAATTGATGAAATTAATAAATTAATAACCGGTAATACCATTGTTATTGGATTTAGAGAACATCAAACTAAAATAAAAACTAATCAATATTATATTCATGGTAGTATTAATAACTATGATGAGATATCCCATAATATTTTTAGTTTACTTCGTGAAGTAGATCGCTTAAATCCTGATTTAATTATTATTGAAGGCGTTAAAAAAGAAGGCTTAGGAATTGCGATTATGAATCGATTAATTAGAGCTGCTAGTTATAACTATATTGAAAAATAAAAAGATGATTACTCATCTTTTTTTGTTACATATTTTTAGTCATTGCTTTCATCATTTGATTAACTTGCTTTTGACTTGGGGTTCTCCCCATTTGCATCATCATTGCCTTAATCATTTGTTCATTAATTGGTGGATTTTTTTTCATATATCTTTTGATATACTCTCTTGCGGCAAAGAAGCCAATGACTGCTCCAACAATTAAACCACCAAATATTTGTAATATATCTATTAAAAATGTTCCCATTTTGATTCCTCCTATTTATATTCTACTAAATTTAATCTAATTTATCAATAAAACTATTTAAATAGTTTTTTAATTCGCTCTTTAATACTATTATAATCAAAATTCATATGTTTTAAAACATCTTCTGGAGTACCACTTACTCCATAATTATCAAGCGTAATCATGTAGTTATCATTATAAACAAACCGGTGCCATCCAAATGATGATCCGGCTTCAATAACAATAGTTCTAATCCCTGTTGGAATAACTGATTGTTGATAAGTTTTATCTTGAGCAATAAATAATTCCATACATGGCATACTAACAACTCTTAAATCTAATTTATATTCATTATAAAGTTCATTAGCGAGTTTATATGCCGTATGAACCTCAGTCCCGGTTGCAATAATAATACCATGTAAACGATCCGTTTCTTTACGAATTATATAAGCACCATTAGCACAATCTTTTTTACTAGTGACCGCTAAATTAATAACCGCTGTTTTAGATACAATTAACGCACTTGGTTTATTAGTTGTGTTTAAAATACTATTCCATGAGCCAATTACTTCATTAGCATCAGCTGGACGATAAACATTTATATTAGGAGTTGCTCTTAGCATTGCTAATTGTTCAATTGGTTGATGAGTTGGACCATCACTACCAATTGCTACTGAATCATGTGAAAAAATATAAGTAACTGGTAAGTGCATTAAAGCTGATAATCTTAGTGCTGGTTTTAAATAATCAGCAAAGACTAAAAAGGTTGATGCACAAGAATGAAATTTAGATAGTGCTAGCCCATTAGAAATGCCTGCCATAGCGTGTTCACGAACCCCATAACATAAGTTACGTCCTAGAGGTTCTTCACTACTAAAGTCTTTAAAATCAGTTAAATTAGTTTTCGTTGAACTAGATAAATCAGCGCTACCACTAATAAAGTAATTAAAGTGTTGGGCAATGGTATTCATTACTTTATTATTTATATTACGAATTTCCATAGCTTCATTATCTTTAAAATCCCATAATAATTCATTTAAATTATATGTTTCTTGACGATTAAATAGATAATTCAGTGGTTGCTCATTACCTTTTAAAACATTAGTTAAATAATCTTGATAATCTTTTAACCATTTATCATATTTTTTCATACTACGTAGTGATATTTCTTTACGAAATGCTAACATACCTTCATTATCAACATAAAAAGCATCATCAGTAATATTTAATTTTTGTTTAATACTTAAGATATCTTCTTCACTTAAATTCTTACCATGAACAATATTAGTGCCTTCATTTATTGAACCTTCACCGATAATAGTTTTGATTTCAATAATTGAGGGGCGATTTTCCGTTTTAGCTTTAATAATCGCATGATCAATCGCATGAATGTCATTACCATCGTGAACTAAATCAGTATGCCAACCCATAGCTTTAAAACGCTCTAAAACATTCTCATTAAAAGTATGATCAGTTGGACCATCTAAACTAACATTATTAGAATCATATAGTACAATTAAATTAGATAATTGTAAGGTTCCAGCAAGTGATGCAGCTTCATTACTAATACCTTCCATCAAATCACCATCACTGCATAAAACATATATTTTATAATCAAAAATACTTCGCGCAGCTTTTAATTTACTTTTCTTGGGGAAGACATGAATATTTTCTAACATCTTCTCACCAATCGCCATCCCAATAGCATTAGCAAAACCTTGACCAAGAGGTCCCGTTGTTACATCAACTCCTGGAGTTAAATTATATTCAGGATGTCCTGGTGTGATTGATCCAACTTGACGAAATTTCTTTAAATCATCAATTGTTATATTAAACCCAGCTAAATGTAGAGTTGCATATAAAAGAGCTGAGCCATGACCAGCTGATAAGATAAAACGATCACGATTCAACCAACTATTATCGACAGGATTAATGTTAAGGTGTTTTGCATATAAAGTGTAAATAATCGGAGCAGCACCAAGAACAATACCTGGATGTCCTATCCCTGCAGCATTGATCATGTCTAATCCTAATGACTTTATATTAGCAATAACTTCCTTATTCATAGTAACACCTCTTTATTATTAATTATATTATATCAAATATTTTTAATATTATAAAGAGTTATGGTATTATTTATTATTCATTATTAAAGTTTTGTTTTCAACCTTAACTGACGCATTTTCAACCATACGAATTTGGACTGAATTAACATATGTAATTCCTATTACAAATATCATGAACCCAATAATAGTTTTACTTTTTAGCATTTCTTTCATATTAGTTCCCCCTTTGATAAATCAATGTTATCACGAACTATTGTTCGTGTCAATACCAATGAGAACAAATGTTTGACTTTTACATATAAAAGTGTTAAGATGTATACAGATTGTAAAAAGGGGGAATGAGTTTTTGGAAGATTTAACAAGACGTCAAGAAGAAATTTTAAATTTTATAAAAGAGTATATCGTAAGTTATGGTTACCCACCTACTGTTCGTGAAATTGGTAAGGCTTTGGGTGTCTCATCACCAGCCACCATTCATGCCCATTTAACTAATCTTAAGAGTAAAGGTTTTATCCGTGCTGAACTGACAAAAAATCGTGCTATTGAATTATTAGTTGATAATGAGTTCATGCCACATGATGAAAAAGTAGTTGAAGTACCGTTACTTGGTAAGATTACAGCTGGTAATCCGATTGAAGCAATTGAAAACCCTAATGAATATTTTTCATTACCAGCATACTTAATACCTAACGATAAAGAAGTGTTTACTTTACTTGTTAGTGGTGAAAGTATGATCAATGCTGGAATATATGATGGTGATATTGTTATCGTTGAACGTCGCAATAATGCTCGCAATGGTGAGATTGTTGTTGCAATGACTAATGATAATGAAGTAACCCTTAAAACTTTTTATAAGGAAAGTAATTACTTCCGTCTACAACCGCAAAACGATAATATGTTACCAATTCTCTTAGATAGTGTAACTATCTTAGGAAAAGCTGTTGGTTTATATCGTAAATTATAATAAAAAGAAGCATTAATAATGCTTCTTTTTTATGCTACAATAAATGCCATATAAATTAAGAAGGTGGCAAAGATACTCATCAGTATCCAGCCATTAATCTTTTGACTATTAGTTGATTTATATTTAACACCAAGGGCAATGGTAATAAGTCCGCCACCAATTAAACCACCAATGTGTGCCGCATTATCAATTCCTGTTAACATAAACCCTAACATTAAGTTTAATATAATAATCGGTATAATTTGTGATTTAAGAACACCACCTAAATATATACGATAGTGGTATCCAAAATATAATAATGAACCAAGTAAACCAAAAATCGCCCCACTTGCTCCAGCACCAATAGTATTACTAGCAAAGATCATTGATAATAAATTACCAATAATGGCACTAAATAAATAAATAGTTATAAATTTAGCTTTGCCCATAAAACTTTCAATTTGGGGTCCAATTATATATAAAGCATACATATTAAATGCTAAATGAAGTAAACCAATATGTAAAAAAGCACTAGTTATTAAACGGTATATATCACCATTTTTAATTAAAGGGCTATAAGAAGCACCAAATTGAATTAAAGTTTCGGCATTAGTGCTGCCTTTACCAATAACATACATCATCATAAATATAAACACATTAATAGCGATCAAAGTATATGTTACGATTGGTTTTTTGATTTTAAAGACATCTTCAGCTTTAGAAGCATCAGCTTCACTTTTTTTATTGATTTCACTAGTAAGTTTGGTGAATAACTTAACCCCTTTTTCTTTAAATGAGGTTTGTTTAGCAATTGTTGGAAACTCATTTATGATAAATTCATATTTACTTAAATCTTTTATTTCATTAATGTTAACAACTTTAATATCCGTAGCATTAAAGTCACTGATATTAACGTTTTCTCCTAAATTAAGGAAAATACTTAAAGCTTTAATCTTAAAAGTCAAAGTTTTCTTTTGAATTTTTTTCATTATTTGTTTAGTTTTAAAGATATCAAAATCGAATTGTTCATTATTATGAATATAATTAGTAACAATTCTAATGATTTTATATGGGTTTTCTAAATTCTCAAGCCATATTTCATCTTTAGCACCATGTAAAACAATGGGATTATATCCTTGTTCCGTAATGAAATAATGTAATAATTTCATTACTAATTCATCGTTTTTATTAATGGTTAATTCCGCCATAATATCACCTCTTTATTGTTTTAATATATCTTGAATATCGGTGAACTTTTTAGGTAATTCACTAGTAAATTCGATATATTTATTAGTACTTGGATGAATAAATCCAAGAGTTTTAGCGTGTAAACATTGACCTTCATTATTAATGAGCTTACGTTTTCCATAAACTGAGTCATTAACAACGGGGAACCCAATATAATTCATATGAACTCTTATTTGATGAGTTCTTCCGGTTTCCAATTGTAATTCCAATAAGGTTGCTTCTTTATATCTTTCAATAACTTTAAAATGAGTAACAGCTTTTTTGCCGCCACTAATAACTGCCATTTTCTTGCGATCTTTATCATCTCTACCAATTGGCGCGTCAATAGTACCAGTATCATTATTAATAACACCCCAGACAATAGCATAATATTTACGAGTAGTTGTTTTTTCTTCTAATTGTTTTGCTAAAAATTCATGAGCTTTATCGTTTTTAGCAACCATTAATAAACCAGTGGTATAAGCATCAATGCGATGCACAATTCCTGGTCTAAACAAACCATTCTTATGGCTTAATTCTTTAGAATAATACATCAAACCGTTCACTAGAGTTCCGCTATTATTACCAGCAGCTGGATGCACAACCATCCCATTATCTTTATTAACAATAATTAAATCATCATCTTCGTAAACAATATCTAAATCCATTTTCTCAGGAACGATATCAATTATTTCATCTTGATCAGGACTAACTGATACTACATCAGCTTCTTTTAAGCGATAACTATTCTTAATTACTAAACTATTCACTAAGATTAATTCTTTTTCGATTAATCTTTGAATTTTACTACGACTAAAACCAAGAACATCGATAAGATAATTATCAATTCTTTCTTTAGCGTTTTCTACATCTACTATATATTTATCCATGGCGTCCACCCTCTTTATAAATACTATAAGCAATCACTACAAATGCAAAAATAATACACATATCCGCTAAATTAAATACCGGAAAGTGATAACCTATAATATTAAATTCTAAATAATCTATAACATAACCTAAGAAGATACGATCGATTAAATTACCAACGATACCTCCGATTAATAAACCATAAACTAAGACATCTAATTTTGATAACTTTTTATCTTTTAAAAAGCCATAATAAATTATAATCAAGGTTAGTAAAGCGATAACTATTAAACCACTAATATGACCC
>JBBQFD010000022.1:0-10302 GCA_038321575.1 Bacilli bacterium
GGTTAAAGCATATGTTCTAGGAATTGGGGTGGCACTCATATAAAGAATATCAGGAGTATGTCCTTTATTCTTTAAATTACTTCTTTGACTAACGCCAAAACGATGTTGCTCATCAGTAATTACTAATCCTAAATTCTTATATACTACTTCCTCACTAATTAATGCGTGAGTTCCGATAATAATATCAATAGCACCATCATGTAATTTAGCATATATTTCTTTTTTATCTTTTGATTTTAACTTGCCTGTTAAAAGACCAATATTAATTGGGTAATCCTTAAAAATATCTTTAAGACTTTCATAATGTTGATGTGCTAAAATATCAGTTGGCGCCATTAATGCTCCTTGGTAACCACTAAGATAATTTATATACAAACTAATAATCGCAACTATAGTTTTGCCACTACCAACATCTCCCTGTAATAAACGATTCATGCGCTTTGGTAAAACTAAATCATT
Source organism: Bacilli bacterium (assembly GCA_038321575.1). Classification (GTDB taxonomy): domain Bacteria; phylum Bacillota_I; class Bacilli_A; order RF39; family UBA660; genus JBBQFD01. The sequence continues at coordinate 460 of JBBQFD010000022.1, forward strand.
ATATATATCTTTAACACTATTTAATTGATCAAGGGTTAATTCAAATGGTAAGCTATTTATAAAATCTTGAATTAAAGTAAAATCAACATCACGAGATAGTCCTTTTTTGTCGGGATTATTACTCTTTAAATAATTTATTTTTAACATAAATAAAAATAATTCTTCATATTTCAATCTTAATTGTGATGCATTTAATAAAGTTCTATCAACTGGATTATGAATATTTAAAATACTTGTTTTTTTATCAATGAAATTATACTTATCAATTAACATCGGTGGTATATAATCATTAATTATAAAATCATCATGTAAGGCACTCATAATATATGTTTGTAATTGCTTACTACTAAGTCCATATGTGGTATGATAAACTGGTTCAACAGTTTCATAATCAGGTATTTTACTAAAACGAAGATCATTTGCGATAATACGATTATGTAATTTGTCATATTTACCAAATATCGTAATCATTGTATTAGGTAAAAGTTTATTCTTTAAAAACCCACGATTAAAAATGGTAACATTTAAAAGTAAATCACCAGTATTTAAACGAAAACTCATTTTATCCATTCGATTAAAATGAAACAAATTAGGAATATTTTCGACGATACCATCGATAATAACAATTTCATCTTGTTTGGAAATAGTCATATCGCTGCGTTTAATAATATTATAGCGATAAGGATAATATGAAAGTAATTTATTACTTGAATCAATACCGAGTTTATTAAGATTTATTAGGGTTTTAGGACCTATTCCTTTGATTTTATTTAATTCAATCATAAACTACCTCCTTTTTTAATATTATAACATAATTCGACTTGACAAAATAACGTTTTTCGATTAGTATATTAATCACCAATTCAAATATTTAGGCGAATTGGTGCTAGTATCACACTAGCCAACCCCTTTTTATTCTTTTATGGAACGGTCTACTCGACCGTTTCTTTTTTTGTATTTAAAAAGACACAATGTGTCTTTTTAAATTATCTTACTAATTGTATTAACTACTAGTTGTAATTTATCAAATCTTTTTTCAACTTTAGCATTAACTAAAGCAATATCACCTGTTTTAATATCAGGATTATTTTGATAAACAGTTGGAAATAATACTAAATCAATTGTATTTAGCTCATCGCTACCAGTAATAAATAACATCTTATCTTTCTTTTTAGTATCAATTTCTTTAATCCGATCAATATAAACAATTACCTCAACTTGTTTATCAAAATAATTATTTAAATCACTGATGGAAATAGCTTTTAAATAACGTAGTTTGTATTCAGTAACCGGGTGATTACTTAAATAAAAACCAAAGATATTTAATTCCATTTGCATTAATTCCTGTTTGTCATAATCACTTACAACAATAAGTTCTGGTTTATCAATCAAACCAACATCAACATTAGTATTTAATTCAGCATAATTGATAATCATATCTAAATTATGATGTAGTGTTTTCTTGTTTAGATTAAACGCTGTAAAACAACCAGCATCAATTAAACTCTCTAAGGTTTTACTAGTCATACTTTTACCATAAGTACGAGATACAAAATCAAAGATATCCATAAACTTACTCTTATTACGTTCAGTTAGAATCATATTTACCGCATTAATACCAACATTTTTAATATTAGTAAGGGGATAGCGAATCCCTAAGTCTTCAATTTGATATTCTAAAGCACTTAAATTAATATCAGGTTTTAAAATGGTGATATTATTTAGTTTACATTCATATATATACTCTTTAGTTTTAATATCACTACCAATAACCATTGATAATAAACTCTTCATAAAATAATTAGGGTAATTAGCTTTTAAATAAGCCATTTTATAAGCAATGATCGCATATGCTACCGAGTGCGCACGATTAAATCCATAAGCCGCAAATTTCATAATCAAATCATACACTTTTTCGCTTATTAATTTATTATAACCGCGTTCAATACTACGCGTTACAAACTTATTTTTTTCTTTAATTAGAATATCTTCTTTTTTCTTACTCATCGCGCGTCTTAAAACATCAGCTTCACCCAATGAATAACCAGCCATGGTACTAGCTATTTGCATGATTTGTTCTTGATAAATAATAACCCCATAAGTTGGTTCAAGAATTTTTTCTAAATCTTTATGATAATATTCTATTTTATCCAATCCACGCTTACGATTAATATAAATATCAATATTATTCATTGGCCCTGGTCTGAATAGTGCCACTGCCGCTGATACTTCTTCAAAGTTATTTGGTTTAAACTTACGCAAGAAATTCATCATGCCACTTGATTCAAATTGAAATATACCCAAGGTATTAACTGATTCAAAAATATGAAAAGCTTTTTCATCATCCATTGGTATATTTTCAAATGATAAATCAGTTTTATTATCCATGTTTAGACTCGATATAACATCACTTATTAACGTTAAATTACGTAGTCCTAAAAAATCCATTTTGAGTAAACCAAGGTCTTCTAAATGTTCCATTGAATATGCTGTTGTATAAAAACCTTCATGGTTATTTGATAGAGGTACAATCTCATCTAAGTTAGTATTACACATAACAATACCAGCAGCATGAATTGATGTATGTCGTTTTAAACCTTCAAATTTAAGTGCTACTTTATATAGCTTCATTAAATCTTGATCATTTTGTAAATAATCTTTTAATTTTTGATTACTATTATAGTTTTCAAGTAATGAGATACGACTATCTAACATCCTACATAAGTAATCAATCGTTTTTAAATCAGTGCTACATACTCTACCCACATCTCTAATAACTTGTTTTGAACCCATTGTCCCAAAAGTAATTATCCCAACTACTTTTTTAAGTCCATATTTATTAACACAATAATTGATGACCTCTTCACGACGTTTATCTTCAAAGTCAATATCAATATCCGGCATACTAATACGTTCCGGATTTAAAAATCTTTCAAATAGAAGATTATATTTAATAGGATCAACATCAGTAATATTAAGACAATAAGAAACTAATGACCCAGCGGCACTACCACGACCTGGGCCTACTAAAATATGGTTATCTTTAGCATATTTAACATAATCCCATACAACTAAAAAATAATCACAAAAACCCATTTTATTAATAACATCTAATTCATATTTTAATCGCTCAATATAAACTTTTTTTACAGTTGAACCAAATATTTTCCTAAGCCCTGTTTGGCATAATTCTTTTAAATATTGGAAACTATCCATTCCTTTGGGACAATTATAAATTGGTAATAGATCATGGCGTGAGTCTATTTCCACATTACATAAATCATTTATACGCGCGTTATTTTCAAGATCATCAGGAAAATTAGTAAATACTTCTTGTAATTGTTTTAAATAATTATCATCTTTTTTATTATTAATTTTATCAATTGTTGTACCATCTTTTATAGCATACAAATAATTGATGTAATTAGCATCAGCTTTATCTATATATAATACTTCCTGCATATAAACTAAATTATCACCATGCATATTACTTCGTTCTTTTATATTTTGATAACCTCTAAAAACATTACTATAAATATCTAATACTTCATCATATAAATCTAGGGAATCAAAAGGTATAATACAAAGTAATCCCGAGTAATATTCTTTCAAATCATTAAGTGTTAGTGGTCTTTCTGAAACAATCGTTGTGATCTTAGCAAGATTATGATATCCTTCATTATTCATACAATATAAAACTAATTTAGAAGTATTAATTATTATTTCCATCCCGATAATTGGTTTTATATCTTCTTTTTTACAAATTTTATAAAAATCAATTACCCCATACATATTGTTGTCCGTAATCGTTAGTGACTTAAATCGATATTTCTTTGCTGCTTCAATTAATTCATCAAATTTAATAAGACTTCCAAGTAAAGTATTATTAGTTTTGATATATAGTGGAACATATTTCATAAGTCACCTCCATCATATAGAAATTATAACACACTTTAGGAAGTATGTTAAATATGAAAGAAAAAAGAATAAGTTTTTGCTTATTCTGGGACGATTTCTAAATTATATTTTTTTGCTAAATCTAGTTTTATTATTTCATCACCTTTTAGTTTAGTTCTTGATGGAATATTTTGGGTAGTTACATAACCATAACCATTTAATTCATATTTTAAATCCAATAAATTAAAGAAGGTGATTGCCTCTGCTCTTGACCACCCTTTTAATAATGGCATTACTAAATTAGAATCGTTAGTTATTAAAATAATCTTATCATTAGTAAGAATCGTTGTATCGACTGTAGGACTTTGTTTAATAATTTTATCTCCATTACCAATAATCTCAACATCGAATTTTAAAGCTTCTAATTCTGCTTTAACATCAACCGTATTTTTATTTATATATGAAGCCATTGGATAAGAAATAACAGTATCAACAACGGTTGTATCACCATCAAGATTTAAATATCGAGCAATACTTTTAATCGCTGATTTAACAGCTGTACCTAAGTTATCAACCACAAGTGGTCTTTTTAGGGCTGCATAAATAATTATTTGTGGATCATCGCCTGGAAACATTCCAGTAAATGATGATATAAAATCATTAGGGCCAGTTGAATATTTACCAGTTTCATTATTAAATATTTGCGCAGTCCCAGTTTTACCAATTACATTTAATCCAGCAACTGCATATCTTCGACCGGTAGTACTAGCATCTTTTCCATTAACTGTATTAAACATTAATTCACGAATTTTTTTAGTGGTTGATGCTTTAACTATTTGATCACTTAATTCAACTACTCTTTCATATGTTACTTTATTATTATTAGTATTTATTATTTTACTTATAACATGTGGTTTGACCATTTTACCATCATTAGCAATAATCGTTAATGCTTGAAGATTTTGAATAGCAGTGGTTGTTATACCTTGACCAAAACCTGCACTAGCAACTTCAATTGGATAATTAAATTTGATAGTTCCTGGCAATTCACGGGCTAATTCAATACCAGTTATTTTCCCAAAACCATATTTGCTTAAACAAGTTTTTAAATCAGCTTTAGTTAAAAAAGTATTCATGATGTTAGCAACACCAACATTACTTGAATATTCATAACCTTTATCAAATGTAATAACTCCCCAGCCTTTACGATTCCAGTCATTAATGACATTATCGCCAATCACATATTGACCACTCATATATGTTTGAGTACCAACATAAGTACCCTTATCAATAGCACACATATAAGTATATGTTTTCATAGTTGATCCAGGTTCAAAAGTATATGAATTTAAAGGGTTTTCATAATTAGTAATATCTAGTTTATTAGGATCATATGATGGTGTTGAAGCACTACCTAAAATATCACCAGTTTTAGCGTCCATTGCGATTAACATACCCCATTCAGCATTACTGGTAAGTGAACTTTCTTTAATAGCATCTTCTAAAAATCTTTGAATATTAGAATCAATCGTTAAATAAATATCACTACCATTTACTGGATCGGTTCTTATTTCTTTAGTATCAGGTATTTTATATCCGAAACGATCTTTTTGAAACTCTAAATAGCCATCAGTACCATTTAAAATATTATTATATTTACCTTCAACTCCAAGTTCCCCAATAATACTATAAGTTGCCTTATTAGCAACAACTTTTTCATATTGTTTAGCATAACCAATTATATAAGAAGCAAAGTCCCCATTAGGGTAATAACGTTTAGCGTTTTCAATAAAATCAATACCAGGTAATTCTAAAGCAACAATGGCTTCTTTCGTTAATTCCATAATTCCACGACCACCAGGTCCAAGTTCAACTTGATAAAGATCTTTATTTAATAGGCCTTCTATATAAATAGCTTCCATTTTTAATATTGGAGCTAATTTTTCAGCTGTCATTTTTTTATCAACCACATGAAGTGGTATTTTTGATGTGCCAGTTCTTGAAGCATTTAAATAAGCAATAACGGTATAAGAACTTACATTAACCGCTAAAAGATTTTTTTCACTATCATAAATGGTTCCACGCTTAGCCGTTAAAATAGTGCTAACCGTATTACGATTAGCCGCAAATTTATTCATATTAACTCCATATATAACTGGCGATAAAGTTAAATAAATTAGTTGTAAAAATAAAGGTATAATAAAAACAAGAAATAGAATGAAAACTAATTTTGGAAATTTCCAAGTATTGTTTAAATTATTTCTTGCTTTATTCATTAATTACACCCCGCTTAGTCATTGATGATGATAATATTATCATTATTATATGCTAAACCCATTTCTTTAACTACATCTTTTATTTTATCAAAGGCTGTGAGTTCATTTACTTTCATAGTTAAACTTTCGTTTCTTTTTTCTTGAACTGTAATTTCATATTTAATTTTTTCAACTGTCATATTAAGATTACCAACATTAGCACCACAGAAAATCTTTAGTACTACTGTTGAAAGCATACAAACAAAAGCGATAAAATATAACATTTTTTCACCACGACATAATTTAGATCTGTGATTTCTCTTTGTTTGCATATCTTTTCCTCTATTCTTTTATTTTTTCAATTACTCTTAATTTAGCGCTACGTGCACGATTATTAATTTCAATTTCTTCTTCCGTTGGATCGATATTAGCAATTAATTTATAATTTGGTAAATAAGCTTCTGGAATCACTGGCATATTTCTTAAGTTTGGATCTAATGCACTATGTTCCTTAAATACTTCTTTACAAATCTTATCTTCCAGCGAATGAAAAGTTATCACACATACTCTTCCACCGACTTTAATCATTTGAAGAGATTGTTCTAAAGCGTTTTTAAAAACGTTTAGTTCATCATTAACTTCAATTCTTAAAGCTTGAAATACCTTACGAGCTGGATGTTTATCCCTTTTATATCTTTCTGGAACGCTGCTTTTTATGACTTCAACTAATTCAAGGGTTGTATCAATTGTTTTAGTTGAACGTTTATTCACGATATTCTTAGCAATACTTGTAGCATATTTTTCTTCTCCATATAAATAGAAAATATTAACTAAAGCATCATAAGAATAATTGTTTACAATATAATGAGCATTTAATGGATTATCTTGATCCATACGCATATCTAACTTTGCATCTTGGTGGAAACTAAAACCACGGTCACCTTCATCTAACTGTGGACTAGATACTCCAAGGTCAAAAAGGATGCCATCGACAAACTTTATGTCTCGGCTATTCAATTCTTCTTTAAGATGAACAAAGTTGTTTTTTATGATCACATAATTTGATGCAATCGCACTTAGCCTTTCGGTACTATATGCGATCGCATCTTTATCTTGATCAAAGGCGAAAAGATAACCCCTATTTATTCTTTTAAGTATTTCGCTGCTATGTCCCCCATAGCCTAGCGTTGTATCTACGATAATACTATCTTCATGTAGGTTTAAATATTTAAGACATTCGTCTAGTAAGACGCTCTTATGCATTATCATCACCTCAAATATTTAACTTTGATGAGAATAGATTATCGGCGATATCTGATAAGTTTTCTTCATTAAGATCAATAAATTGTTCCCAACGATCTTTACTCCAGACTTCCAAGCGGTCGTTAACACCAATAATGACACATTCCTTTTTAAGGTCTGCATATTTAATTAATGGTGCTGAAACATTGATTCGTCCTTGCTTATCAAATTCGCATTCAGTGGCTCCAGATAGAAAGAAACGCATAAAATTACGTGCATCTTTCGTGTTAGGTAATTCTTTATATTTAGTGATTATACTATTCCACTCATCTTTTGGATATACGAATAAACAGTTATCCAAACCACGAGTTACAATAAACTTCTCCCCAAGTTCATAACGAACTTTGGCAGGTATTGTAAGTCTTCCTTTTTCGTCAATTGCATAATGGTATTCTCCCATAAACATAATATCACCCACTTTTTTCCACATTTAACCACTGTTTACCACTATTCTAACCTTTTTTTACCCTTTTGTAAATACTTTTTGATTATTTTATACAAAAAGGTTAACACATTAAAAAAGAGGATAATATCTCCTCTTATATTAAAATGATCTTTTCCACCTAATTTATAGTTGTATTTTTAGTAATTATTTGGTATTATATGTAAGTACGATCAAGGAGGAAATATGAAAAAGAATGTACTATTACTAAGTGTAAGCGCTATTATATTAGTAGCCTTCAGTTATGGATTGTTTTCAGCTATTAATGCTAAACACCTTGCTGAATTAAAAAACGGAAAGGATATCGTTGCAAAGATTGATGGTTTAACCATTACAGCTGATGATTTATATAATAAATTAAAAGCTACTGCAGGAACATCGATTACGATTAAAATGATTGATGATTATATTGCAAATAAAGAATTTCCAGTAACGGCAGCTATTACCACTACTGCTCAAGAACAATTAGATACTTATAAATTGCAATATCAACAACAAGGTCAAGACTTTGCTGCTGAAATAGCAAGATATGGTTATGCAAATGAAGCTGCTTTTAAAGAATATTTAATCTTCACAATTCAACAAAACAATATTGTGGAAAAATATTTAACTGATCATTTAACAACTGCCGATATTGAAAAATATTATAAAGATGAAATATTTGGTGCTATAACTGCAAGACATATCTTAATAACACCAAAAACAACCTCAACAATGACAGCAATAGAAATTACAGCAGCTGAGGCTACCGCTTTAGCTACAGCAAAAGAAGTTATTGCTAAACTAAAAGCTGGGGAAAAGTTTACTGATTTAGTTAAAGAGTATTCAGCTGATACCGCATCAGTTGCGGATGGTGGAAAATTAACCTTTAAAAAAGCCGAAGTTGATCCGGGATTCTGGGCCGGTGCTTATCCTCTTAAAGATAACGCTTATACCCAAACACCCGTTAAATCAGCTTATGGATATCACATTATCTTAAAATTAAGTCAAACAGCTAAGCCTACTTTAAAAGAAGCTAAAGCTGATATCGTTAAAGAAATGATTGATACTAAATTAAGAACTGATACTGCTCTATTTAGTAAAACTTTAGATAATGTAAGAAAATCATATAAAATGAATATTATGGATAGTTACATTAAAGACATTTATGATATTAATTTAACTAAATAAATTAAGCACAAAAAAAGTAGCAATAATTGCTACTTTTTATTTTACTTTATTGCGTCTTTACGTGATAAATTAAGTCTTCCACGATTGTCATAACCTAACGATTTAACTAATATCTCATCGCCAACTTTTACAACATCACTTGGTTTTTCAACACGTTCTTCTGCTAATTGTGATACATGAACTAAACCATCACAACCTGGCCATAATTCTACAAAGCAACCAAAGTCTTCAACTTTAACAACTTTACCAGTATAAATCTTATTGATTTCTACTTCACGTGTTAAATTTTCAATCATTAACATTGCTTTATCAATAATAGCATAATCAGTGTGATAGATAATTACGCGTCCATCATCTTCAATATCAATCTTAACCGCGTTTTTATCACTTACTGTTAAGACATTACTTGATTCTAAGATAATACGAGTAATCGTTTCACCACCACGTCCAATAACATCTTTAATCTTATCTGGATTAATACGCATTTGACGTATTTTAGGTGCATACTTGCTTAATTCTTTACGTGGTTCTTTAAGTGTTTTTTCCATTACATCAAGGATTTGCATACGTGCAATCTTGGCTTGAGCTAAAGCTTCAACTAAGATTTGACGTGTAATACCTTTGATTTTAATATCCATTTGTAAAGCACAAATACCATTTCTCGTACCTGCCACTTTAAAGTCCATATCACCCATGTGATCCTCTAAACCTTGAATATCGGTAAGAATAGTATACTTATCATCTTTAGTAATTAAACCCATAGCAATTCCTGCAACT
>JBBQFD010000023.1:0-10090 GCA_038321575.1 Bacilli bacterium
CATCAGTTATATTTACTGAATTGTCTAAATTATCTAGTCCTTTTAATTTTCGATATATTCTAACGATTCGTTTATCATTTTTTAATATTTCTTTTATTTTAAATTTCAAATTTAGTTCTTTAAAAGTATAATATAATTTTAATGCTGTTTTGTTTCTAATTATATCTGTTTTTATTTTGGATATTTCAACTGTTGGTTTTGTGGAAATATAGGATAAATTATTATTATAAAAAGGGTCTCCAACTTCTACGTATTTCTTATAAAACTTATTTGATAATTCAAAATCAATCTGTGGAATATATGAATCTCTTGATTTGGATTCCAAGTGATATAAGCTAACATTTGCATTATATAAATTATGCAATTTGTTTTCATAAGCTCTCAAACAAAATTCAACATCACTTCCACAAATAATAAAATCTTCGTTAAAATAACCAATTTTTTCAATTGTTTTTTTTGAAACAGCTAAACATGCACCAGTAACTGCCAAAACATTTCTTGAACATAATGGATTAATAAAAGGCATTTTTTTAGCTTGATTTATAGTCATATTATGATAAATATGATCTGCATATCCACCAATACCTACAACGACTCCTGCGTGTTGAATAGTTTCATCAGAAAATTTCAATAAACATCCAACAACACCAATTTCATCTCTCTTTGCGTTTTCACACAATCTTTCAATCCAATCAGGAGTAATAACTAAAGTATCATTATTTAATAATATATATATATCACCTTTAGATTTTTTAATTCCATAATTATTAAGTTTTGACCAATTAAACTCGAAAAAAGCATCAATGATTTTAATTCTTGAATCTTGTTTAGTGATTTCATTAAACCATTTAAAAGTTTCATCAAGTTTTGAATTATTATTTAATAATATAATTTCAAAATTTTCATAAGTTGAGTTTTTAAGTATGCTTAAAACACAATCATTACTTAATTCAAATTTATCTTTCATTGGAATAATAATTGATACTAATGGTTTATTTTTCAAATTGTTATATCTAATATCAAACAAATTTTTATATTTAGTACTTTCAACAATTATTTTACGATTATAATAATATAGAAAATTTGCTAAGTCTTCATATTTAAAAACATTATGTTCATTTTTAGAGTAAAGAATTTTATCTATATGTACTATTTTATCTGTATTTACTAAAGAATTTAAAATAATATTATATAAATTTAATTCTAAATTTTTATTAAAGGATAACGATTCCAAAAAACTCATATTTATAAATAAGACATTCCCGACATATAAACTTGAAAACTCCAAATCTAAAGAAAAATTTGGTTTAAATAATGGATTTTTATGTCTATTACCAATTAAGGTATCCTCATCAGAATAAATAATATCGGTCGTTTCAACATTTAGTTGAGCAACAAATTCAAAAAGAGCATTTGGGTACAGATAATCATTAATATCAATTGTTAGAATATATTGACAATCAATATATTCTAACAATTTTTTGTAACTATAATTAATGTCTTTTTGATTTATATAAACTACTTCTAATTTTTTTAACAATCTATTTCTCTTTATTTTTTTAATGCTGGCATCGTTCTTTGAGATAAAATAAATTTCAAAATTATCATACGACTGTTTATTTACGGACTTGATCAGTCTATTAATATTTGAAAATTTTTGATTATTCAAAAAAATTACAATTCCTACTTTTGGATTACATTTAAAATTATACTTTTTTTCAAATAAATATTGTTGATTTGAAATTTCAACAATGCTTTTATATTTTAAATTTTCATATTGGAATATTTTTTTAATTATTTTTTTCATAAAACACCATCCTAATCATATTATAATAAATCATATTACAGATATTTTGAATACAACATAACAATTATACCAAACAATCTTTGGCTTTGCTATATAAATATCTATGCCGTAATTAAATATAAGTCTTTAACGTTTGCTACGAATAAAATTAGACACGAACCTAAAAGGCTTAGTAACATACCAACTTTTACTGCTTAAAATATTTTTAATTTCTTTAATTAAATTCATATTATCTGTTTCAATAGCATCCTTTTCTTTAATCAAATTCATATTATCTGTTTCAATAGCATTAACTTTTTTCTTTAATTTAATATTATAAATTTTTAATAGCAATATTTCATCTGAAAAATCAAACAAGTTATCAATTAAGGCTTTATAATCTGGCTTGGATAGTTGAAATTTAATAGAAATCTTTTCATTTTTATCATAACTATGATTGATAACTATCTGAGAATCGTTATTGTTTGAGTAGTAATTATCTTTGATTTTTTTACAATTATAGAATAATATTGTGTTTTTTCGAACGTTTTTCGTTTCAATTATTTTTATCATTATTCCCGTTACATCAGTTGGATCAATCCTAATTGATTTAATGCTTTTAGGTATTACTATTTCCGCAAAATAAGTGTCATCAACTTGAACAAAATCAAAAAAATCACTATCAGTCTGATTAAATCCGTTACCATAATCATAATAAATAGCATATGTTTTCCCTAATTTATTTATATTGTGATTTTTCAGTGTAAACCACTCATTATCAAAAACATTCATATCAATTTTCTTATAATCCATGCCTGTTATCCAAGCACTATAACAAAATGACAATTGATCACGTTTACTATAATTACAAACCATGTCAAACCAAAGATTCATTGTTTTTTTAACTTTTAAATTATTGTGTTTCTTTATAAAAACTGTCATTTCTAATAGTCCATTGTGTTTCGGATAATTTTCGTTTTTATATTTTACTATTTGTTTTTGAATTATTTCTCGGTTGTCTTTACCTAATTCAATACACTCTTTTGCTTCATCATAAATGCAATCTCTCTCATGATGAGAAAAACCAGCAAATACATATTTATCCATTTCGCAGAAGTTATTAATAAAATCTGTGATATTTTTTTCAATTATAATTGAACCATCAACCCAAACACTAATTTCATAATTTTGATCTATTATGGGATGCCCTAACATTTTTATTTTTCTTGATAATCTATGATTGTCAAGTGTGAAATCTTCGAAATATATAACATCCCACGTATTAGATGTTATATTTCGGTTATTTGTGAAACAAATGTAATCCACATCTTGCTCCATAAATTTAATTTCATTTAAATAGTCATAGTCGCCAGTTATGCACGTATAAACACATATTTTTTTCATATTTCACTTCCCTACTTAATAAAGTTTATCTCCCAATTGAATAATAAACAACTTCTGTCATATCTCCAATTTTATATAAATTTCTACCATCAAAAATAATTGGATTTTTCATTAGTTTTCTAAACTTACTTGGATCAATTATTTTGAATTCATCCCACTCGGTAAATATAAAGCAAACATCAGCTTCATATAGTGTATCATCAATATTATCTTTATATGTTATTTGATTGGGATAGATTAGTTTACTATTTGGTATTCCGAATGGATCATACGCCTTTATAATTGCTCCCTCTTTTAATAAAATCGAAATATTATCTAAAGATGGGGCTTCTCTTAAATCATCAGTACCAGGTTTGAATGTTAAACCTAAAATAGCAACTTTAATATTTTTAAATGATTTGAATTTTTCCCTAGCTTTATTAATTAATACAGTCTTTTGTTTTTCATTGACTTCAATAGCCGCATCAACTGTTTTTAAATCATATCCATTTTGCCTTGCTAAATATCTTAGAGCCTTTGTGTCCTTTGGAAAACAACTTCCACCAAAACCACAACCAGCATTTAAAAATTTATTACCAATTCGATCATCATAACTCATTCCCTTTGCAACATCTTCAATGTTAGATCCTACTAACTCGCATAAATTTGCAATGTCATTCATATAACTTATTTTTAACGCTAAAAAAACATTTGATGCATATTTTGTCATTTCAGCACTTCTTCTATCCATTATTACTAAAGGAGTATCAAAATTTTTATATAATTCTATCATTATATTTTTTGAATGTTCATTATTAGTTCCAACAATAATTCGTTTTGCATTTAAAGTATCTCTAATTGCTGATCCTTGTGATAAAAATTCAGGATTGCTTACAACATTAAATTTCACATTACATTTCAAATTGTCAGTAATGATTTTTTCTATTTCATCATTTGTACCAACCGGTACTGTTGATTTAACAACAATAGTTGTCGTTTTTGTAATTGACTCAGCTATTTGTCTTGCAACAGAATAAACAAAATTCAAATTAGCTGATCCGTCAGGATTTTCTGGTGTTCCTACACCAATAAATATAATTTCAGCAGTATTATATGCATTATTATAATCAATAGTAAAATCAAGTCTTCCAGACTTATAATTTTTTATCATCATTTCTTCTAAACCTGGTTCATAAATTAGTGATGTGCCGGATTTTAAAGCATCAATCTTTTTAGCATCAATATCTACGCAAATAACATTGTTACCTTTCTCGGCAAAACATATTCCAGCTACTAATCCAACGTAACCAGTTCCTGCAACTGCAATTTTCATATAATCATCCTCCTATTTGTAGTAATCATTATACCATTTAACAAAATTATTTAATCCGATTTCAATGTTTGTTTTTGGTTCAAATCCTGTGTCCTTAGTTAGTTCATCAATATTTGCATAGGTCTGATAAACATCCCCATCTTGCATTGGTAAATATTCTTTTTCAGCAGATATACCAATTATTTTTTCTAGCATATTAATAAAATCAATAACTTTTATTGGCTTGTTGTTACCTATATTATATATTTTGTACTTTACTCCAAATTCATCAGCTTTAGGTATATTTTTTATAGTTAAATTTATACCTTCAACAATATCATCAATATAGGTAAAATCACGATATAAATCACCATTATTATATACTTTTATGGGAATATTATTTTTAATATTCTTTGTAAATGAAAAATATGCCATGTCTGGGCGACCATATGGCCCATAAACAGTAAAAAACCTTAATCCAGTCACTGGGAAACCATACAAGTTACTGTATGCATATGCCATTAATTCGTTTGATTTTTTAGTCGCCGCATATAAACTAATAGGTTTATCAACATTATCAGTTGTTGAAAATGGAACTTTAGAGTTATTTCCATACACTGAACTCGAAGAGGCAAATATTAAATGTTCTATGTTATGATTTCGACATGATTCTAGTATGTTATAGAACCCGATTAAATTTGATTGTATATAGGCATCTGGATTATCAATACTATATCTAACACCTGCCTGAGCAGCTAAATTGATAACAATTTTTGGCTTATGTTTTAAAAATATGTTTTCTAATTCGTATTTGTTTGATATATCACATTTATAGAAAGTAAACCCACCCATATTAATAAGTATATTCAAACGATCATTTTTTAAATTAACATCATAATAATCATTTAAATTATCAATTCCAATTATTTCAGAACCAAGTGATAATAAATATTTGCATAAGTGAAAACCAATAAAACCTGCTGCACCAGTTACTAAATATTTTTTTTTCATGCTACCATCCCTTTTTACAATTATATCATTTATATTATGATATTACTAAGTTAATATAACGATTGTTTAATTTTTTTAATAAGTAACATGTAATGAATGATATCAATGTTATTATAAAAAATAGTTCTATCCCGTATCCAATTTTATCTGACAAACTAAAAAAATAATTTAAATAAGACAATATTGGTCTATGTATAAAATACATTCCAGTACTCAAGTTTCTTATTGTCTTAAAATATGTTTTTTTTGAATTTGTAAAATTAATTATAATATTAATTAAAGATGAAATAATTAATGGAAGAGATACAAATAAACCATTATCATCAATATAATGTTTATACCTAATAAATTGTGTTTCAAAAATTAGAATTATAAATCCTAATGTTAATAAATAATAATGTTTGATGGATTTATGCCGATTACCATTTAAATATAGATTTGCAATATATACTCCAATACTAACAAATAATAACCCCACAAATAGTCCGTTTCTCGACGACAAGAAAATATTATTATAGCAATCAATTACTTTTTGTAGAAAAGTATTCTCGATTATAAAGTAATATGAATTTGAAATCAAAGCGAAGCAATATAAAATGATTCCAATGCACACAGGAGCTAAATAGTTTTTATGTTTATAAAAAGGATAAAGTAAAATTATTGCAACAATTAGCGCTAATAAATACCACAGAGCTCCCCAAGGATAAAATACCGCGCTTTTCAATATTGAAAACAAAGAATTGAAAAATGTTATTTTTTCGACATTAATAATTTGTATTGGTAATCCTATTATTAACTAAAAAAGAAAAGGTATAAAAAGCCGTGTTAAATATGATTTTGTTATTTCAAATATTTTATCTTTATTCTTCATTATTTTAGATCCATAAAAAAATCCGGCAACCGCAAAGAAAAAAGGTACGGCAATTCTAAATACACAATGCACAACATACCAGTTTAAATCAGCGTTGATATTTGAAAATATTTCAGTGTGAATTCCAATAATGCATATACAAAAGAAAAGTTTAAGAACATCAATTAAAAAATATATATTTGAATTACTATGTTTTAAATCATTATCCATATTGTCACCAAATTTCTATGTAATAATATAATTATATTGTAACATAGAAACAATAATTTTATATAAAAAGCATTATAATAGATATAGATTATTTTAAAATTATGGGTTTGAAAATAGGTAATGATTATGAAATACATGAAAATGTAAATTTTGGAAGTGAGCCTTATTTAATAACGATTGGAGACAATGTTAGGATTACTTCAGGAGTTGAATTTACAACTCATGACGGTGGGATTTGGGTTTTAAGGAATATGCATTTACTTGATGATGCGGATATATTTGGAAAAATTACTATAGGCAATAATGTTCATATTGGAAAAAACAGCATCATTATGCCGGGAGTCGATATTGGCGATAATTGTATTATAGGGTGCGGTTCAATAGTAACTAAAAACATTCCCTCAAATTCAGTAGCTGCCGGTGTACCAGCTAAAGTAATCAAAACAATTGAGCAATATTATGAAAAACATAAGAGTGATTGTGATTTTACTAAACATATGAGTTATCGAGAAAAAAAAGAATATTTATACAAAAAATATAACTTGAAAGACTAAAATTTCAAGTTTTTTTCTACAAAAAAAAGTACGGTTTATCTTTTACCGTACATTTTTTTGTAATATGTTTTATATTCACCATTAATGATGTTTTCCCACCATTCACGGTTTTCTAAATACCATTTAATTGTTTGTAGTAATCCTGTTTCAAAACTATATTGATGTTCCCAACCTAATTCATTATGTATTTTAGTAGGATCAATCGCATATCTACGATCATGTCCTGCTCGATCAGTTACATAATTAATTAATGTTTCTGGTTTTTTTAAACCTTGTAATATAGCCTTTACGACCTCAAGGTTAGTTCTTTCATTATGACCACCAATGTTGTATACTTCACCTACTTTACCCTCGTGAATGATTAAGTCAATAGCTGTACAATGGTCATGAACGTGTAACCAATCACGAACGTTAGCTCCATTACCATAAACTGGTAAAGATTGATCAGCTAATGCTCTAGTAATCATTAACGGAATAAGTTTTTCTGGAAAGTGATATGGTCCATAATTGTTTGAGCATCTTGAAATAGTTGCTGGAAAGTTAAATGTTCTAATATAAGATTGAACAATTAAATCAGCAGCTGCTTTTGATGCTGAATATGGACTTGATGTATGTATTGGTGTTTCTTCTGTAAACATTAAATCTGGACGATCTAATGGTAAATCACCATATACTTCATCAGTTGAAACTTGATGATAACGTTTTACATCATATTTACGTGATGCGTCAATTAAAGTTGCGGTTCCAATGATATTAGTTTGTAAAAACAACCCTGGATTTTCAATTGATCGATCAACATGTGATTCAGCTGCAAAGTTTACAACTTTATCAAATTGTTCTTGTTCAAATAATTTGAAAACAAATTCACGATCAGCGATATCCCCTTCAACAAATTTGAATCTAGGATTATCCATAACATCTTTTAATGTTTCCATATTCCCAGCATATGTTAAGGCATCTAAACATACAATGTCATATGTTGGATATTTATCTAACATATAATGTACAAAATTACCACCTATAAACCCTGCTCCACCTGTTACTAATACTTTCATAAAGTCCTCCTTTGAGTTAATTCTTTTAACTCTTCATTATATCTATCTAAGGCATCTTGCCATGTAGGAAGTGGATTAAAGCCTGCTTCGATTAATTTATTTTTACTCATTTTAGAGTTTTTAGGTCTTACAGCAAGTGATGGATATTGATCAGCTTTAATAGGATTAATCTTCATATCAATATTATTGGTCTCAAATATCGTTTTAGCAAAGTAAGCCCAGCTACAAAAACCAGTATTAGTTGCATGATATGTACCATACTTATTTGTTTGAGCCATATCAACTAATAATTTAGCTAAATCAACTGTATATGTAGGACTCCCTATTTGATCATCAACAATATTTAATTCTTGTTTTGTTTCAGCTAGTCTTAACATTGTTTTAACAAAGTTATTACCATTAACCCCAAAGACCCATGAGATTCTTAAAACAAATGTTTTAGGATTCTTCTGTGCTTCAAGTTCTCCTAAATATTTAGTTAAACCATAGACACTCAGAGGATTTGGTTTATCATTTTCTTCATATATACCATCTTTAGTACCATCAAAGGTATAATCAGAACTAATATAGAATAATTTACTATTATTTTTAATAGCAGCATTAGTTATATTTTTAGTTCCATCAACATTAACTTTAGTACATAGTTCTTTATTATCTTCAGCTTTATCAACAGCGGTATAAGCCGCACAATGAAATATAACATCTGGTTTAATCGAATCAATTACTTTATTAACTCTCAATGGGTCAGTAATGTCCATTTCATCGGCATCTAAGCCGATTACATCACTATACCCCCTACTTGTAAGCTCTTTTACTATATCGTACCCCAATTGGCCTTTAACGCCTGTTATTAAATAACGCATTATTTAAATACCTTCGTAAATGCTAAAGCATTTTTATCTTTATCAGATAACACGGCTGTTTTAATTGGCCACTCAATATTTATTTCGGGGTCATTATAGATAAAACCTACTTCATTTTCTTTAGAGTATAAATTATCAACTTTATATTGAAATATTACATCATTAGTTAAGGTTTGAAAGCCATGAGCAAAACCTCTTGGTATTAATAATTGCTTATGATTTTCAGCACTTAATTCAATACCAACCCATTGTTTATAAGTTGGTGAATCTAATCTTAAATCAACAGCTACATCAAATACTGATCCTTGGGTACATCTAACTAATTTAGCCTGTCCCATCGGATCCTTTTGTAAATGCATACCTCTTAAAGTTCCAATTACAGAGCTCAAAGATTGATTATCTTGAATAAAATCAACATATATACCTTTTTCTTCTAATTTATTACGATTATATGTTTCTGAAAAGTATCCACGATTATCACCAAAAACATCTGGTTCAATAATATAACAATCTTTTAGCTTTGTTTCAATGATCTTCATAAATCCATCTCCTATCTGATAAGTTGTTTTGTCTTTTGAGAAAGTTCCATAAGTTTTTGTCCATATGAATTCTTTTTCATCTTTTCGCCTTGTCTATATAACTCTTCTGAAGTTAACCAGCCATTTTCATAACCAATTGCTTCTGGACTACATATTAAAATATCTTGATTTTTTTGTTTATTACGAACAAAAGTAGCAGCATCGTGTAAACTATCAAAAGTTCCCGTATCAAACCAATCATAACCTGAACCCATTAAAACAACTTCTAATCGATCTTCATTTAAATATTCACGATTTAAATCCGTTATTTCTAATTCACCACGTGCTGAAGGCTTTTGTAATTTAGCTTTACCTACAACACTATTGTCATAGAAATATAAACCAGTTACAGCATATTGTGATTTTGGAGCTTTTGGTTTTTCTTCAAGGCTAATGGCTTGGCCATTTTTATCAAATTCGACGACGCCGTATTTTTCGGGATCATTCACTTGATAAGCGTAAACGTG
>JBBQFD010000024.1:0-9639 GCA_038321575.1 Bacilli bacterium
AGAATGTATATATATGATATTGGAACTCAAGCTAAAATGTATAGTATTGCTTTAACAAGAGATGCCAGTTTTGATAGTTTAAGATATGCTGGCGTAACCCAAATTAGACAATTTACATATTATAGTGCAGATAATATAGTGGCAACCAATCATAGTATTTTCAATAACCTTGTTATTCTAGAACCAGAATATAATCCATTTGTAACAAGTGAAACACCAGTTGAGAAAACCTTAACTAGACAAGTAAATTATTATAAATATTATCGTTATTACGATACATATTATCATTATTATGATCTTATACGTAATGATTCAGCAACATATTTAACGAACGCTACGGATGAGTTTCCACTTAAAGATGAAACTAAATATATTGATTTGTATCGTTATAAATATCGTAATAAATTAGTGTTAAATCCAGAAACAAATATTACAAATAAAGATCAAACTCCTGCTAGCTTTGTTTTAGAATGCACCGGTGATTTGAATGTTAATTCTAATATTAATTATGATATAAATGGTACATATCAAATTACTTATAAAGTAGATGACTTAACATTAACAAGAGATTATGTAGTTGCAATACCTGAAAATGATATTAAAGCGCCAATTGATGCAGAATCAACAACACCACCAATATTAAATGACATACAAGAACCATTAGTAATCTCAATTGAAGAACCTATTAAAATAACGGAAATCCCAGTAATTATAGACCCAATTGTAAAAGAAGAAGTTAAAATTGTAGACGAAATCATTAAAGTAGTTGAAGAAAAACCAGAAACCAAAGTCTTAGAAAAACCAGAAATTGAAGTTTCAGGAAATACAGAAATTGAAGTTTCAGAAAACACAGAACCAGTTATAACAGTTAAGGAAAACCACCAAAAAGATAAACTCATATTAAAGAAAAGTGGTTTCTTTAACCTAAATAATAAAACATTCATAATATTACCGTTTGCGCTGTTTATAATATTATTTATATTCTTAAAGAGAAAAAGAAGCAGAATAAATGTTAAATATTGAAATGGAATTTCGTAAGGGAATATTATTTATAAGATTAAGTGGTGAATTAACTAAAAAAACAGTTCTTAAATTAAAAGCAGAAGTTACTAATATTATAAAAGTTAGTGGCATCAATAATGTCGTATATAATATGAACTATTTAACATTAATTGATACCTCAGGAATTATTGCTTTATATAATAATTATGAATTAAGTAAACATAATCATGGTCAGTCATTATTATGTGGTATTAATAATAATATCGTAAAAGAGAATATTATTAATAGTCGTTTAGTCTATTATATGAAAGAAATAAAAGATGAATTAAGTGCTTTTAAAATAATCAATATATAAAATAAAAATATGATATAATTATATTAAGGTAGGTGTTCATATGAAAAAGGGATTTACTTTAATCGAATTGATTGCCACAATTGGTGTATTAGTTATAATTATTTTAATTGCAGCACCAATTATTAATACAATAATTAGTGATTCAAAAACAAAAGCTTATTTAGAAACTAAAAAAAATATTGAATCAGCTGCTAATTTATATGTTTTAAGAAATGTGCATGATTTTCCTGATGTTGTAGGACAAAGAGGATTTGTAACTATTAGTCAGCTTAAAACGGCGGGGTTACTTAGGAATGATACTCTTGATCCTAGGACTAACTCAATAATAACAGAAGGTGAAATAGCAGTTGAATTGCAAGCGAGTGGTTCATATACTTATAACTACTCATCAACTGATTATGTTAAAACAGGATTAGTATTGTGGTATGATGCCATAAATCACGGCTCAACTAATACAATTTGGAGTGATTTAAGTGGTAATGGAAATAATGGAACGCTTTCTAACTTTTTATATGATGCGACTAGTGGTTGGCAAAGTGATTATATTAATTATAGAGGGACAACTGAATTTATAACTGCAAATAACCCTTTAGCGAGTCAAACAACATCAAATCAATCATATACTGCTTTTATTACATACCATATAAATTCCTTAAGTGTGGATACGCCTAAAATAACCGGTATTAACTTAGGACTATCATTAAATTGGTGGGCCACTAAAAAACCACTGCATTACATTAATTCAGGAGTAAATGATTATTATACATATGGAAAGACTGTTCAAAATGTTGGCGAAAATTTTCAATTAGCATTCCGTTTTTACAAAAATGCATCATTAAATAAAATGCATGTAGAATTATATGTAAATGGAGTTGATGATTCTGCAGATAATTTCCCGGAGAATCAAGTTAAAACTCCGGCTGGAATGAATGCTAATATAGTAATTATGAACATGACGGGAACGAGATTATATAGTATAAAAATATATAATCGCATTTTAACGGATGCAGAAATAAAACAAAATTATAATGTTGATAAAGATAGATTTAATTTTTAAATTAGATCTTTTTTTATGATATAATATTCATATTCGAGGTGATATAATGGATAAAATAATTGTTAAGGGTGCTCGTGAGAATAACCTTAAAAACATTAATATAGAACTACCAAAAAACAAATTGATTGTAATGACTGGTGTTAGTGGTAGTGGTAAAAGTAGTTTAGCTTTTGATACGATTTATGCAGAAGGACAAAGACGTTATGTAGAAAGTCTTAGTGCTTATGCACGTCAGTTTTTGGGTAATACTGAGAAACCAGATGTTGATAGTATTGAAGGATTAAGTCCGGCTATCAGTATTGATCAAAAAACCACTAATAAAAATCCTCGTAGTACAGTTGGAACGGTTACTGAGATATATGATTATTTAAGACTATTATATGCCCGCATTGGGATACCATATTGTCCTAACCATCACAAAGCAATCACTAGTCAAAGCGTTGAAGAGATGACTAACCGCGTTTTAGAATACCCTAATGACACTAAAATAAGAGTTTTAGGAGTAGTTGTTCGCGGTGAAAAAGGAACACATAAAGATTTAATTGAGAAACTTAAAAAAGAAGGTTATGTTCGTCTTCGTGCTGATAAAAAAGAATATGATTTAGCCGAAGACATTGTTTTAGAAAAGAACAAGAAACACAATATAGAAGTTATAGTGGATCGTTTAATTATAAAAGATGATATTCGTAGTCGTTTATATGATTCACTTGAAACTGCATCAAAATTAGGTAAAGGTAAAGTTATCATTGATGTTATTGATGGTGAAGAATTAGTTATGAGTGAAACTTATGCTTGCCCAGAATGTGATTTTTCATTACCAGATTTAGAACCCAGAATGTTCTCATTTAATTCGCCATATGGTGCTTGTCCAGAATGCAAAGGATTGGGTATAAAATTAAAAATTGATGAAGATTTAATTATTCCTAATGCGGATTTAAGTATTAATGGTGGTGGGATTATCCCATTAAATAGTAGTGATACAATGAATATTTATTATACGATGCTTGAAACAGCTTGTAAACACTATGGCATCGATATGAATAAACCTATTAAAAAGCTTACTAGAGAAGAATTAGATATTGTTCTATTTGGTTCAAAAATAGAACTGGATTTCAAATATACATCAAAAACAGGTAATAAACATTTTACTAAAAATTATTATGAAGGTATTGTTACTAATCTTGAACGTCGTTATATGGAAACT
Source organism: Bacilli bacterium (assembly GCA_038321575.1). Classification (GTDB taxonomy): domain Bacteria; phylum Bacillota_I; class Bacilli_A; order RF39; family UBA660; genus JBBQFD01. The sequence goes on from JBBQFD010000024.1 coordinate 3,619, forward strand.
AAAAGTGAGTGGATTAGAGAATGGATTGAGCAATTCATGACGGAATTACCATGTCCAGCATGTCATGGTGCTAGATTATCAAGTGAAATTTTAGCTGTTTTAGTTGGCGAAAAAAACATAAATGAAATGACTAACTTAAGTATTCATGATCTAAGTGATTATTTGAATCACTTAAAATTAAATCATGAACAAACAGAGATATCAAGAATGATTATTAAAGAAATTAATTCTCGTTTAAACTTTTTAATCAATGTTGGGCTTGATTATTTAACTTTAAGTCGTAATGCGGGAACGCTTAGTGGTGGTGAAGCTCAACGTATTCGTTTAGCTACGCAAATTGGATCACGTTTAACTGGAGTTTTATATGTTTTAGATGAACCAAGTATTGGCTTACATCAAAGAGATAACAAAAGGCTTATTAATTCATTATTAGAAATGCGTGATTTAGGTAACACTTTAATTGTTGTTGAGCACGATATGGAAACGATGCGTGCTTGTGATTATTTAGTCGATATCGGACCTAAAGCCGGTTTACATGGTGGAGAAATTGTAGCTGCTGGAACACCAGAGGAAGTAATGGCTAATCCCAATAGTATTACCGGTCGCTATTTAAGTGGTATTGAACGAATTGAAGTACCAAAAATTCGTCGTAAAGGTAATGGCAAATTTCTCGAAATCAAAGGCGCTAGTGAAAATAATTTAAAGAATATTAATGTTAAATTTCCTTTAGGGACATTTACTTGTATTACCGGAGTTAGCGGTAGCGGAAAGAGTAGTTTAGTTAATGAAATACTTTATAAAGCAGTAGCTGCTAATTTATATAAATCTAAAGAAAAACCAGGTAAATATAAAGAAATAAAAGGCTTAGAAAATATTGATAAAGTAGTTGATATATCACAAGCCCCAATAGGAAGAACACCAAGAAGTAATCCTGCAACTTATACAGGGGTCTTCGATGATATTCGTGATGTTTTTGCATCAACTAAAGATGCTAAAATTCGTGGTTATGATAAAGGAAGATTTTCTTTTAATGTTAAGGGTGGTCGCTGTGAAGCGTGTTGGGGTGATGGGGTTAAAAAAATCGAAATGCATTTTCTACCTGATGTTTATGTGCCTTGTGAAGTATGTGGTGGGACTCGTTATAACCATGAGACCTTAGAAATTAAATATAAAACTAAAAATATTTATGATGTTTTAGAATTACGTGTTGAACAATCATTAGAATTTTTCGATAATGTTCCGAAAGTTAAGAATAAATTACAAATGGTGTTTGATGTTGGATTAGGGTATATAAAACTGGGCCAAAGTGCACCGACTTTAAGTGGCGGTGAAGCTGGTCGTGTTAAACTTGCTAAAGAATTACAAAAAAAACCAACTGGTAAAAGTTTATTTGTGCTTGATGAACCAACAACTGGATTACATAGTGATGATATTAAAAAACTATTAGTTATTTTAAACCGTATTGTCGATAATGGGGATACGGTAATTGTTATCGAACATAATTTAGATATGATTAAAGTAGCTGATTATGTTATTGATTTAGGTCCTGAAGGTGGCGATTTAGGTGGCTATGTTATAGCAACAGGAACACCTGAGGCTATCGTTAAGGTTAAAGAAAGTTATACCGGTGAATATTTAAAACCATTATTGTAAAGAGATAAATATATCTCTTTTCTCTTTATATAATATGATATAATATTACTATTGGGGGTAATAAAATGACACCACATATTGAAGCTTTAAAAGAAGATATTGCGAAAACAGTAATTATGCCGGGAGATCCATTACGCGCTAAGTTTATTGCTGAAAAATATTTAAAAGACGCTAAACTTATTAATCGTGTAAGAGGAATGTTAGGATATACGGGGTATTATAACGATATGAGAGTTACTGTTCTAGCATCAGGGATGGGTATGCCAAGTATGGGTATCTATTCTTATGAATTATTTAAGGAATATGATGTTGAAAATATAATTAGAATTGGATCTTGTGGCGCATACGTCAAGGAATTAAATTTGTATGATATTATCTTAGTTGATGGTGCTTATTCTGACTCTAGTTATGCCTTTGTGCAAAGTGGTTGTAAAGATAATGTATTATATGCCTCAAGAGAACTTAATGATGTTATTACAACGGTTGCTCAAAATAAAAACATTGAATTAGAACACGGATTAATATATTCAAGTGATGTTTTTTATAAAGAGAATAATAACTTTAAAGAGATATACCAAAAGCATGGTTGTAGGGCTGTTGAAATGGAAACATTCGCACTATTTCATAATGCTAACATTTTAAATAAAAAAGCAACTGCTATTTTAACAGTGGCAGATAATGCTATTACTAAACTTGAGACAACTAGTTTAGAACGGGAACAAAATTTTACGAAAATGATGGAGTTAGCGCTCGAATCAATAAAATAAAGGAGAACTATGGAATATAAAAAATATACGACTACTAATTACAATTTGCATGTTATTAAAATTGATAAATTTAAAAGATCTTATATAAAAGTTGTTTTTAAAAGACCATTAGTTAAAGAAGATATTACTAAAAGAATTATCCTTGCTGATGTTCTTTGTGAATCAAACAATTTTTATAAAACAAAACGTGAAATGGTTATGGCATGTGAAGAGTTATATAGACTAGGATGGTCTGTATCATCATCTATTAATGGTGATTATGCTACCTTGAGTTTTGATATAAGTTTTCTAAATGAAAAATATACTGAATCAGGGATGGTTGCAAAATCACTAGAATTTTTAAATAATATTATGTTTAAACCTGATATCGAAAACAATGGTTTTAACGCTAGTAGTTTAGAATTAGTAAAAAAGGCAATTAAGGAACAAATAATAAGTGTTAGCGAAAGCCCAAGAAGATATGCTTTTTATCGTTTATTAGAAACAATTGATCCTAATTCACCACTTTCATATCATGATTATGGATATACAGAAGAACTAGATGCGATTACGCCTGAGAATTTATACACTTATTACCAAGATGTTATGGCAAACGATAGTGTAAGTATTTTTGTTTGTGGCAATATCGATGATACCGCTATCAAGACAGTTATTGAAGAAACATTCACTAAAACGGTAACAAGTGATATTAAAACTAATTATATTGAATACCAAAAACCTCGTGAAGAATTACTAATTGCATCAGAAAAAAAAGATGTTAATCAAAGTGTCTTAATGATTGCATATAAAACCATTAATTTAACACCATTTGAAAGAGAATATGTCTTACCATTATACTCATTTATATTAGGTGGTGGCGGAGACTCAAAATTATTTAAAATTGTTCGCGAAAAAAATTCATTATGTTATGGCATTCGTACATTATTTTATTCAGCTTTTAATTTATTTGTAATCAATGCTGGAATTAGCAATGAAAATTATCAAAAAGCATTAGATTTATCGATAATTGAAGCCAATAAAATGAATGCTGGTGGATTTGATGATGGAGATTTGCAAAATGCTAAAAATACTTTTATTAATGATTATAAAGAACAAATGGATTCACCAGGAGCGATTGCAAATAATTATTTAAGAAATCAATATTATAATGAAGATTTAATTGTTGATAAGATAATTAAAATTCCAACTGTAACTCGTGAAATGATTCTTGATGTTGCTAAAAAGATATTTATTGATACCGTATTTTTATTGGAAGGAGAAATCAAAAATGAAAAAACAATTAATTAAAGGAATTGATCTTTCTTTATATCATGATCAATTGGATAGTGGTTTAAATATATATGTTATTCCAATGCCTGAGACGACCAATATTTATGCAACTTTCACAACTGACTATGGTTCGATGCACAATAGTTTTATTCCAATAAATGAAGATAAAATGATTGTTGTTAATGACGGTATTGCCCATTTTTTAGAACATAAACTTTTTGAACAAAAAAATGGATTAGACCCTTTTAGTTTTTATGCTCAAAAAGGCGCGCATGCTAATGCGGGTACTTCCAATGATAAGACAACATATTTATTTTCTTGTCCAAACGATTTTGAAGAAAATATGAATTATTTATTGGATTTTGTGCAAACACCATATTTAACAGATGAGAATGTTGAAAAAGAAAACGGTATTATTGCTGAAGAATTAAAAATGTATTTAGATAGTCCATTACATTGTCTGAATGATTTAAGTACTTTTAATAGTTTTAATTTACATCCGATGAGAATTTCAATTGGTGGTACGGTTGAAAGCATTTACAAAATTACTAAAAGTGAATTACTAAAATGTTATGACACTTTCTATAATCCATCAAATATGTTTGTTGTAGTAACGGGTAATGTAGATCCTGATTTAGTATTTAAAGTAGTTAGTGAAAATCAAGCTAAAAAAGACTATAAGAAAAACGAAGCAATTAAATTAAATGTAGTAGATGAACAAGATTCGGTTGCTAAGGAATATGAAGAAATTAAAATGGATGTTGTAGTTCCTAAAGTAGCAGTTAATTTTAAATTGAATTACAGCCATTCCAAATTAGATTTAGAACATGTTTCACTATATTTAGATATTTGGTTTAGATCTAAATTTGGAGTTACATCTAAATTATTAGAAACTTTAAAAAATAAAGATATTTTAACTAACCCAATTGGATTAAATGATTCAATAACTGATAAGCATATTTTATATATGGTAGATGGTGAAACTAATCAAATTGATGAGTTTATAAAATGTATAAAAGATGAAGCTAAAGATTTATTGATAAGTAGTGAAGAATTAGAACGTAAGAAGAAAGTTATTATTAGTTCATTAATTAAGGCATCTGATGATATATATATAATGAATGAAAAAATAACTAGCGAATTAATAACATATAAAAAAGTTACATTAAATGATATTGAAATAATTAAAAGTTTAAATCTAAGTGATTTAAATGACTTAGTAAACAGTATCTCATTTGATAACATTAGTGTTGTAGTTGTAAAACCAATTAAAGAATAATTGACATTAGGTATAACTTGCATTAAAATGATGATAGTAGAGGTGGCATATGAAAAAAGGATTTACTCTGATTGAACTAATTTCAGTAATTGTTATTTTAGGCATACTCGCAATAATTGCGGTGCCACTTGTCGAACAAGCATTGGTTAATATTAAAGACGATGCTTATGCTACTCAAATAACCAGTATTAGACAAGGTGCTCGTCAATGGGGAGCAAGCAATATCTATAATTTACCTGATCCAGGTAGTTATATTGATGTTACCTTAGAACAATTAAAATTAGCAGGTTTTGTAAATAGAACACTCGATAATCCTAAAACAAAAGAACCATTTGCAGATACCCTAGTGGTAAGAATTACTAATATAGGAACAACTAATAATGATAAATATCTTTATTCAGTTGACGGTGATGATGGTGGCGAATTAGATCCAAATTCACCAATAATAACCCTGACTGGGGAATCACTAGTATATGTTAATTTAAATGCTAGTTATGTCGAACCAGGTTTCGTGGCAAAAAAGGGTAATGGAACAATAATTACGGGTAGTGTAACCTCAGTTATTACTAAAAACGGAACAGTAGTTGGTAGCGTTGCTACAAATGGATTGTTCTCATATTTAATTACATACAGTGTGGTTGACAGTGGATTTACAGTTAGAGCTATTCGTAATATTATTGTAAAAGATAATATTGCGCCAACGCTTACAATCCCAAGTGATGCAACGATTACAACGGCAATCACCACATACAATATTATGACAGGTGTAAGCGCTACTGATAATGATGGCAAAGTGGTAGTAATCACTACGCAAGGCAATTTAATATTAGGTGCTGTTGGTAATTACATTATTACTTATACTGCAACTGATACTACTGGTAATATAACGACTAAACAAAGAACTATTACAATCACATATTAGTTTTGTAATAAAGATAAAAAACATTTCATTTTTATATAAAATATGATAAAATTATAATAGTAAAGTGTACTAATATGCGCTTAGGGGGAATAATATGAAACTTAATTTTAAAAAATGGTTAACTTCTGATG
>JBBQFD010000025.1:0-9426 GCA_038321575.1 Bacilli bacterium
GTTCTAGCGATGCTAGTAGTATGCAACAAATGAATCAAGTATATTTTAATTATAGTGATTTAGAAGTATATGCTAAAAACAATGGTGTTATCTTAAAACCAACAACGATATATTTATTAACTACTTCTAAAACTAAAGCTGATGTTATTAAAAAAGAAATTATAACATTAGGTTTTCAAGGATCCAGGACTGAACAATTATTAAATACTTTTACTCAAATGTTAAGCATCATTACATACGTTTTAACGGCTATTGCAGCGATATCACTCGTAGTGTCATCAATTATGATTCTAGTAGTGTTATACATCAGTGTGGTTGAGCGAACTAGGGAAATAGGGGTCTTAAAAGCCATTGGTGCTAGGAAAAAAGATATTAAAACGATCTTTGTTTCAGAATCATTTTTAATTGGTTTAGCTAGTGGTATCATTGGAGTCATGTTCTCTAGTTTATTGATTATTATAATTGATGCTTTTATTAAGAAGTCATTCAATATATCACTGATTGGGGTTAACTTACAATATTGTGCTTTTGGGGTTGCTGTAAGTGTCATTGTTAGTATGATAGCTGGATTATATCCTGCTAGTATGGCTGCTAAATTAGATCCTGTTGAATCATTAAGAAGAGAGTAATTGCGTAATTATAATATATCATTTATAATGTAGTAAGAAAGAGGTATTATGAAAAAGAATTCCAAATTAATAGGTATATTAACAATCGTTATAACTATAGTTGCTTTATATGTATTAAAAGGTTTATTGCCACAAAAAAGCAATGATGATATTCATGAATTTACTGGACTGTTAAGTGGCATTATAATGGGTATTTTATCATTATCATACCTTGTCCCACAAAGTTTAAAATATATTAAAGAAAAAACTTATGTTAAATATGCGCGAATGGTTCAAAGGTGTTTACATACTTATCATTATATTTTAGGAATGATGGGGGTTCTTGCTTTAGGATCACATATTTTAATATTTGCTAATTACCGTCAATTATTTAGTATGCATAATTTCTTTAGTGGTGAATATTTATTTGGTTATTTAGCACTGATTATGTTTATTGTTCCAGCAATAACGGGATTTATCTTTTATTTTATTAAGAAAAACAAACCAGTTATCAACTGGCACACTTACTCAGCTTTATTATTTTACATATTATTAGTCTTACATATTTTAGCAATTGATTAGTCGATTTGTTTATTTAAGATATTGTTGTATAATGAGAATAGGAGAGGTGTTATGAGAAGAAACTTAATTATATTATTTTTTGTATTATTAGTTACGTTGGTAGGAGGATATTTTTCTTATCAAAGCTTTTTTAACAACAACAAAGATAAAAAAGATGTTGGAGAAGTAGAAATTAAGGACACTAATATGCTTTTTTATAATATTAGTCGTAATTTAGGTGAACCAAAAGATGGGTCACTCGCTGTTGATGATGAACTTGTTAAGTATTTATATAATACGACAACATCATTTAAAGGCGGATGTGTAAGTGAGAAATATTATGGCTATTTTTATAAACAAGATAGTTATAATGTTACTAATATTGATGATACAGCTAAGATATATTTAGGATTACATCAAATTTATAAAATAAATGAGTTTGATGTTATAACTTTTACTAGTACAGAAGTATTATCAAGTGTTAGATCATTATTTGGAACAAAAGTAACATATATGGATAAGAGCATTAATATTGACGCCGCTTGTCCAGCATATGACTTCACTTATAATGCTGTTGATAAGACATATACCAATAGTAGTTCTTGTGGTTGTGGTGGTTCATTTATGCCATATTTTGACACTAAGATTATTAGTGCTAATAAAGCTGATAATAAAATTACCATTACAGAAAAGATGGCTTATGTAACTTATATACAAAATGATGGTGTTGATACATTATTAAAAGTCTACAAGGATCTTGCTAAAACAAAATTAGTGTTAGATAATATTAGTGAAGCTAGTTATTCACTAAATAATAATGTTGATTTGTTTGATAGTTATCAATATACTTTTACTAAAGCAAGTGATAATAATTATTATTTTACTTCAGTTAAATTAGTAAAATAAATAATACTTGCTATTGTATTTTGATTGTGCTATACTTAACAGGCCTAGAAGTTTGATTCTTTACGGAATCTAGTCTTAAGATATATATTAATTTGTATCTTTGATATACTTTAATTAAATCTTCTGATGATACTAATAGGTTTTTTATTGATTATAATTAATATTAATATGCATGGAACTAATAAAGTAATGAAACAAGTAGGATCCCTATATATAGTATTGAATAAAAAACGATTAAATATAATATTTGTTAATATATAATATGAGCAACTATGATATCTTTAAAATGTTTAATAAATTATATAATTAATAAAGCAAGAGATAGCGAACAAAACTATCTTTTTTATTTAAAATAAGCTGTATAATAGATATATAGCATTATAGGAGGAATTTATATGACCTTTAAAGATTTAAAATTAGTTGAACCTATTTTAAAAGCAATTGATGAAACAGGGTATGTATCACCAACCCCCATTCAAGAACAAGCCATTCCTTACATTTTACAGTATAAGGATTTATTTGGTGTAGCTCAAACTGGAACTGGTAAAACCGCAGCTTTTGCGCTACCTTTAATCCAAAACTTATTGAAAAGCAATCAAAGTGGCGAAAAAAGAATTAAAGTTTTAGTTTTATCACCAACAAGAGAACTTGCTATTCAAACCAGAGATAACTTCCGTGATTATGGTAAATACACTAATATCAAATGTAGTGTTATCTTAGGGGGAGTCAATCAAAACTCACAAATTGAAGTCTTAAAAAAAGGAGTTGACGTTTTAGTTGCAACTCCAGGACGTTTACTTGATTTAATTAATCAAAAATACGCTAAATTAGGTAGTGTTGAAGTATTAGTTTTAGATGAAGCTGACACTATGTTAGATATGGGATTTATTCAAGATGTTAAAAAAATTATTGCCCAAATTCCTGCTAACCGTCAAACATTATTATTTTCTGCTACTATGCCTAGTGAGATAAATAAATTAGCGGAAACTTTCTTAAAAAATCCTGTAACTGTTAAAGTTAATGCAGTATCAACTACGGTTGAGAAAGTTAAACAATCAGTTTACTATGTTGATAAGAGTAATAAAACTAAGTTATTAATGAATATCTTAAAAGATGAAGGAATTAAATCAGCCTTGATCTTTACTCGTACTAAACATGGTGCTAATAAACTTAGTGATACTTTAATTGCAAACGGTGTTACTTGTGAAGTAATTCATGGTAATAAAAGTCAAAATGCTCGAGTTACCGCTTTAACCAACTTTAAAAGTGGTAAGAGTCGTGTTTTAGTAGCAACTGATATTGCTGCGCGTGGGATTGATATTATTGAATTATCACATGTTATTAATTTCGAAATACCTAATATAGCAGAAACTTATGTTCATCGTGTTGGTAGAACAGCGCGAGCAGGCTTAGGTGGAGTCGCAATATCACTTGTTGATATTGATGAAAAAGCCTTCTTAAAGGATATTCAAAAATTAATTAAGCAAGAAATATTTATCGTTGAGGGACATGATTATCCGATGACGAATATGACTTTATCACCAAAAGAAGTACAAAGAGGTAGAGGAAGTAATCGTAGTTTTAGTAAACAAAATAGTCCGAAACCTTTTAGAAATGATAATAATAAACCAAATCGTAGTTCTAATCATAGCTCAAGAAATAAATTTAGTAAAAGAACACCACAAAAACATTAGGTGTTTTTTTCTTTTAAAAAATATATATTCTTTTGTTATTAATAAAGTCTATTAAATAGACTTTTTTTCTTGTATAATTATAGTAGGTGAGATATGAAAAAATATATTATTATATTAATAACATTCTTTTTGTTTATAAGTTCAACTAATGCTTTACCAAATCGTTTTCAAACAACTTTAGTAAGATGTGTTGATGGTGATACGGCGAGATTTATGGTGGAAGGGGTTAATCAATCAACTAGGTTTTTAGCAATTGACACTCCGGAATATACAACTAAAAAAGAAACATATGGTAAGGAAGCGAGTGCTTTTACTTGTGATAAGTTAATGAGTGCAAAAATAATTGAATTAGAATTAGATCCCAGTAGCAATCAATATGATAAGTATGATCGTTTACTTGCATGGATTTATGTTGATGGTGTATTATTACAAGATGAAATCATTAAAAAGGGCCTCGGTGAAGTCGCTTATTTATATGGTGATTATAAATATACAAGTATCTTAGAACAAAGCGAGATAGTGGCTAAAAACAAGCAAATAGGGGTATGGCAAACATCTAATCCTGATCTAACAACCACTGATTATATTGAACTAGGGATGTTGATAATATTTTCAATAACACTATACTATCTTAAAAGTAAAAGATGATTAGTCATCTTTTTATTGTTTAATCTCCAAATCCTTGTTATAATGACTAGGTCAAGAAAAGAGGTGCATCATATGCTTAGTGTTAATAATCTTAGTTTAGTATTTCCAGGGCGTAAATTATTTGAAGATGTTAATATAAATTTTACTTCGGGTAACTGCTATGGAATTATTGGTGCTAATGGCGCTGGTAAATCAACTTTTGTTAAAATATTATCCGGTGAACTTGAATCGACTAAAGGTGATGTTACCATTGGACCAAATGAACGTTTAGCGGTTCTAAATCAAAATCATTATGCGTTTGATTTATATACGGTTATGGATACTGTTTTAATAGGTCATAAACGTCTATATGAAATTATGAGAGCTAAAGAAGAAATTTATAGTAAAACAGAATTTACTGAAGAAGACGGTATAAAAGCCGCCGATTTAGAAGCAGAATTTGCTGATTTAAATGGCTGGGAAGCTGAATATAATGTCAAGAAAATGCTTAATGAACTAGGACTATTAGATGCCTTATTTGATAAGAAGATGGCTGATTTAAATGGTAAAGATAAAGTTAAAGTATTACTTGCCCAAGTCTTGTTTGGTAATCCTGACATTTTAGTTATGGATGAACCAACTAACCACTTAGATTTTAAAACTATTTCGTGGTTAGAAGAATTTTTAATTAACTATGATAAAACGGTTATTGTTGTTTCCCATGATCGTCACTTTTTAAATAAAGTGTGTACCCAAATGGTCGATATTGATTATGGAACAGCTAAACTATTCCCAGGCAATTATGATTTCTGGTATGAATCTAGTGAATTATTAATTAGATTATCAAAGGAAAGTAATAAGAAAAAAGAACAAAAAATGGAAGAATTAAAAGACTTTATTATGCGTTTTAGTGCTAATGCCTCAAAATCTAAACAAGCAACTTCTCGTAAACGTAGTTTAGAGAAGATTGAACTTGATGAACTAAAACCATCTAGTCGTAAATATCCATTTGTGGGTTTCACCCTTAACCGTGAACTTGGTAAAGATATATTAACCGTGGATAATCTTTCATATACAGTTGATGGTGTAAAAATATTAAACAATCTTTCTTTTACTATCAATAAAGGCGATAAAGCCATCATTGTTGCCAAAGACGATTTAATCGCGACGACTTTACTTAAAATATTAGGTAATGAATTACAACCAGATGCTGGAACGATTAAATGGGGTCAAACAGTTGAACTGGGTTATTTACCCAATGATAATAGTGCATATTTTGATAATAATAATTTAAACCTCATCGAATGGTTAGCGCAATATTCAAAGGATAAAACCGAAAACTTTATTCGTGGCTTTTTAGGAAGAATGCTTTTCTCAGGTGAAGAACCTCTTAAAAAAGTAAAAGTCTTATCTGGTGGTGAAAAAGTTCGCTGTATGTTTTCTAAATTGATGGTAGCTGGTAATAATACTCTAGTATTAGATCAACCAACTAATCACTTAGATTTGGAATCTATTCAAGCTGTAAATAAAGGGTTAACGGAATATAAAGGGGCCCTAATATTTACATCTCATGATCATCAATTTATCGATACAATTGCTAATAAAATCATTGAAATAAAGGATGAAGGAATCTTTTATGTAGATTCAACATTTACTGAATATTTAGATAGAGAATAAGGTATTTAATAGTATCTTATTCTTTTTGCTTGTCTTTTTACTTTTTTTATAGTAGAATGTTTATTGCAGGTGGATACCTTAATAAGGTTATAAAACCTCGCTAAATGTATGTATTTTTTAAAAAAGTATTGCCATAATTTTTAAAATAATGTATACTTAAATAGTCTTATCCGAAAAGGGTAAAAGGGCTTGTAGCTCAGTTGGTTAGAGCACGCGCTTGATAAGCGCGGGGTCACAGGTTCGAGTCCTGTCAGGCCCACCATTTTTATGCCTCAATAGCTCAGTTGGTTAGAGCATTTGACTGTTAATCAAAGGGTCGTAGGTTCGAGTCCTACTTGGGGCGCCATATATTTTTTTTGGCCCGTTGGTGAAGCGGCTTAACACACATGCCTTTCACGCATGCACTCACGAGTTCGAATCTCGTACGGGTCACCATTTAAAAATAAATCACTTAGGTGATTTTTTTATTGCATCAAGATAAAGTTGTGTTATAATAATTTTAGAAATTAGTGAGGGATAATGATGGAAAAATTAAATCGCTTATATGGTGAAGATATTGGTTTTTTAAGTAATGATATTGCAATAGATTTTACGACTTGTTCAGAGATGACTTTATATTTAGCTATTTATCATTTAGGTGGTCATTTAGCTAAACTAATGAATGGATATCGCTATATTGGTAGCAAAAGAGCTTTAGCACAACAAATTAGTTATGATAAAAGTTATAATGAAGAATTAAATAATTATGAATATGCTATTGAATACTGTGTTTATCAAACTAAAAGATTTGGTGTAACATTCCAAGAACCATCAACTAAACATGTTGTAAAAACTGATTCATACATCGCATGGTATGGGAAATGGGATACTTATTTTCGTTCTTTAACTGACTTGGAAAAAAGTGAGCATTATCAGTTAGCTAAAATAAAAGAAGTATCAAAGCATCCATCTCAAGAATATGATAATAGCAAACAATTAGTTAAACAAAACAACATGTATTAATACATGTTTTCTTTTAATATAATCATAATTAATAAGTTTAATTTTATTGACATATAAAGTCTTATAAGGTAATATTATATATGTACCAAATTGAACTTTGGAGTAGTACTCAAGAGGCTGAAGAGGCGCCCCTGCTAAGGGTGTAGATCGGGGAAACCTGGTGCAAGAGTTCAAATCTCTTCTGCTCCGCCATATTTGGTAATAAAAACTTAGATTAGTCTAAGTTTTTTTATGCTATAATATTATTATAATAGAGGAGTAAAGATATGAAGAAATGGTTTGTTAAAAATTTAAAGTGGTTAATTATGATTGTTTTTATACTAGCGTTTTTAATGCTTGCACAATTAGTTATCTTTAATCAAATAACTATTTTTGATAATAGTATTATTAAGTATATAGAACAATTTCATCATATATTTTTAACAATATTTTTAGATATGATTACCAGACTTGCTAATGCCGAGATATTATTATTAATGTGTTTAGCAATCTATATCTTTATTAACAAAAAGAATTATGCTTTATTAATTATAATTAATGTTTTATTATCAACTATTTTAAATAGTGTCTTAAAAATAATCTTCATGCGACCACGACCTTTAATGGGCATGATTGATGCAAGTGGTTTTAGTTTTCCCAGTGGTCATGCCATGGCAGCAATGAGCTTTTATGGGTTTATTATTTATTTGATATGGAAAACTAAATTAAGTAAGCAATTAAAATGGCTCATAACATGGTTATTAAGCCTACTAATCATCTTAATTGGACTTAGTAGAGTATATTTAGGTGTTCACTATCCAAGTGATATTATTGGCGGCTTTTGTATAAGTATTGTGTATCTTATTATCTTTATAAGTTTAACTAAGAAATATATAAAATAAAAAACTTAGATTTGACTAAGTTTTTTTGTGAATGATTTTTTAATTTTTCTTAAAGCATAGTCTTTACCGGCTTTAAAACCGCAAATTTCCCACCCTTTAATAGTTTGTCCAATAGTAACATTTTGATTTTTATATTCAATAAAATCAGATATTCTTTTTTGTAATAGTTTATATTTTTTATCTTCATAACCTTGATAATTTTGAAATAATAAATCATTTAACATAATATCACGATGCAATTCTCTAGGTAAAACACAAAGACTTCCAGTTATTTTTTTGTAATTAATCCATACTTTGATATTAGATAATTTTTCAATAATTTGTTTTCTTTGTTCAATCTCATCTAAATTTTCATCAATATCGAATTCAATATCATCAAAACTAAAATAATTATGATTAATTTTTGGATCTAAATAAATATCATTCCATTTAATGTAGTTATTAGCTACTAAATTAGCTACCTTATTAGGGTCTTCACCGGGCATAGGAATACGCAGTCCTAAAACAATTAATTCAACTCGTGAATCACCTAAATAAGAAAGTGATGCAATCTTTTGATATAAATCAAATAAACTAATTGAGCTATCTTTAAATAGTAATAAAGCAGTTAATAAAGCTCCATGACGATTACACATAATATTTTTATCTAATTCAGGATCCGTTTTAAAAGCTAACATTGGTTTTTGAAAACGACCTGCCATATATAGATTTTTCCATTCTTTTAAATCATCAATAAAATTAGCACGTGAAATAACACCAATTTTAAAATTGTTTTCTTTATATTGAATATTACTTAAATAACAAACATCAGCTCCTAGATGTTGTTCTGGTAGTGATTTATTCAGAAAAAACTTTCTTGCTGGTTCTGAATAATAACTGGGATTTATTTTCATATTTTTAATATGAAAATCAGTTTCATCATCAGTAACAACAAGAAGGTCAATTTGACTTTTTTTAGGGTCATTACCAACTTGTTTTAAAATTGCTGATCCATATCCGTAGACAGCCTCAGTTATTGGCAATGTAGTAATAAAATCGTTTATTAAGTTTTGTTTTTCTAAATCTGTTTGCATAAATTTCCCTCACAGCATGGTATTATACCACTTTTAAAGATAAAAACAAAAAAATAATTGAAAATTTAAACTATCTATGCTAAAATTATTGGTGTGCAGATGTGGTTCAGTGGTAGAATGCCGCCTTGCCAAGGCGGAGATGCGGGTCCGATTCCCGTCATTTGCTCCAGATAATAATTAAATCACCTTAATGGTGATTTTTTTGTATAATAATGTAAATGAAGATATTTTGTAAAGTTAAGCATTTTTATCAAATATAATTTGACAAAAATTTCTTTTATGATAATAATATATATAGATACAAAAAAGATATACAGATGTTTTAGTAAGTAAATTTATTTTGTATAGAATGGATGATGAGAATATAATTGTAAACTAGGTCATATAAAGAATGTTA
>JBBQFD010000026.1:0-9369 GCA_038321575.1 Bacilli bacterium
ATTTTTATTGTTAACCATTAATTCTAATTCGGTTTTAATGCCGTCTATTTCTATTTTCCCTTTTATTTTAAAACTATCTTTACCTGTTTGAATTAAATTGTTATCTATAAATGAGCGGTGTGATTTTGTTAATGCTAAGACATATATACTTTCAAGTAAATTTGTCTTCCCTTGTGCATTATTTCCATAAATAATATTGATACCTTTACTCAGTTTAACTGTCAGGTTTTCATAATTGCGAAAATTACTTATAAAAATTTCGTGCAAAAACATACAATCACCGTCATTTTCTATTTAGACGCCCAAATTTGAAAAATTAACAAATATTGGGACTCCTATACACATATACTATTATATCATAAATTTAGGCCATATAATTAAAAAATAAGCGAAATTCGCTTATTTTTTAGCACTATTCTACGCTATTTTTCTTTTGCGTAAAGTTGCTTCTAATTTAGTAGCTCTTAATATTTGATTTTCTAGTGATGATGATGAAATATTAATATCAATTTCATGACCATTAGTAAATTTTAATTTTGATCCAGTTGTTATTTTTTTATGATTTTGTATTTTATCTAGTGATATCCAATAACAATTTTCAAATCGCGGTGAACTTGTAGGAAAAAAGATTATTTCTTTTGTTTCTTCAATAATAATTGGTGATTTATAATTAATACCAATTAAACTCTTTGTTCCTTCGTGACGACCTAGATATGAACTACCAAAGTAACGGCAGCTATCATCGATTATTTCGGTGGTCGATTTCGAAACCATGAATATTTCGGTTTCTTCGATAACTTGTGATACTTTTTCGCTGATTGGAATAAGGGCAATCGTATCTAAATTTATCTCGTAGCGATCAAACATTCTAACACCTCCTAACTTAAGTTTCAACAAAAGTAGTGAAACTACCTTCTTTATACACTAAAAAATTGTCGAATTTTGTCGAATTTTGAAAATTTATGCAAAAAAAAGAAAAAACTTATTATTTTTAATAAGTTCTTATAGGAAGTATTAATTGTAGTAAATTATTATCTTCTGGATTTTTTATAATAATTGGTTTTACTTCACCATTAAATAATAATTCTATTTCTTCACAATCTAGTGCTCTAATAGCTTCTAACATATATTTTGAACTAAAAGCTATTTTTATATCACTTTCATTATTTTTAGTTATATTAATTTTTTCTTCCACATTACCTATTTCTGGAATATTAGATGAAACAATTATTTGATGTTCATTACTTTCCAACTTAATTGTATTTTTATCTGCTTCGTTAGTTAATAATGATGCTCTATCAATTGAATTAAATAATGAATTTTGAGAAACTTTAATTATTAATGAAAAATCGCTTGGTATTAATTTTGAAATATCTGGGTAAGTACCATTAATTAATCTTGACATTAATACAATAGTATCAAATTTAAAAATAATTTTATTTGTAAAAATATGTAATTCAACAGAATTTTCTTCGTTATTAAATAGTCTTATTAATTCAAGTAAATTCTTGGTTGGAATTATTATATTAATACTTTCAGGTATTGATGTTGTTATTTTTATACTTTTTTTAGCTAAACGATATGAATCGGTTGCCGTACACTCTAATACATCATTTTCAATTTTAAAATTAATTCCTGTTAATACTGGGCGAGATTCTTGATTAGAAGTAGCAAATGATGTTTGATTAATAATAGTTCTAAATATTTTTTGATTTATACTTATAGGATTCTTATTATCTTCTAATTCTAAATCTGGAAATTCATTAACATTATTGCAATTTAAATTAAAAGACGAATCATTTGTATAAATTGATATTTTAGAATCTACTACTTCCTCAATATTAATCAATTCGTTTGGCAATTTTCTAATAATATCATATATATATCTTCCAGATACTACTATTGATCCTAATTCACCAATATTATCAATTTCTTTTTTATCTATAAATGTTTTAATAGCTATTTCATTATCTGTACTCATTAAATATAACCCTTCTTTAGTTACATCAAATTTAATACAATTTAATATAGGAATTAAATTCTTATTAGATATTCCTTTTATTACATAATTTAAATGTTCCATTAACAAGTTTTGTTTAATACTTATTTTCATAAATTCCTCCTTATATTTAATTCTTTTCTTTAATAGTATTTATATTATAGAAGTAGAATGTGTGGGAAATATTAAATAACCTTTATATATATAGATATATCATATTAATAAATGTGTATATCTAAGTGCATTAACAAAGGTTTTCCACATCCTTATTTTATTTGATTTATAATTTTTTGAATTTCAACTTCTAAATTACCATCCGCTTTAATTTCTCTTTTGATTTTATCAACTGAATGCATTACAGTTGTGTGATCTTTACCCCCAAATTCAATTCCAATTCTTGGTAAGGATTCTTCCAAAACAGTTCTACATATATACATAGCTATTTGTCTAGGTACCCCTATTTTAGCCATTCTTTTTTTACTCTTTAAGTCCTCAATTGATACATTATAGTAATTAGATATTAATTGTTGAACTTGATCTATTTTATTTTTAGATATAATACTTTTAGTAAAATGATCTTTTAAAGCTTCGATTGCTAAATCTAAATTTAAATTAGATCCATTCATCATTGTCGCATAAGCAACAACTCTAGTAATAGCACCTTCAATTTTTCTAATATCTGTTGTACAATTACTAGCAATATACTCTTTTACATCAATTGGGAAATTATCAATCATCCCATTGCCATCAATTTTTTTATCAATAATTGCCATTCTTAATTTAAATTCTGGCGGAACCATATCAACCGTTAAACCCCATCCAAATCTTGTTCGAAGACGATCTTCTAATAGTTTTAAATCATCAGGTGAACGATCTGAAGATATAACAATTTGTTTATTATTTCCGTATAAATCATTAAAAGTATTAAAAAACTCTTGTTGGGTTTGACTAGCATTACCAAGATATTGAATATCATCAATCATTAATACATCAATATCACGATATCTTCTTTTAAAAATATCAACATTGTCGTAATTGTTACCCTCTTTATTCTTTTTGTTTATCCCTATAAAATCTGAAACAAATTTTTCGCTAGTTACATATAACACTTTCTTTTTGCTCTCTTTTACAATATAATTACCTATTGCGTGCATTAGATGAGTTTTCCCTAACCCACTATTAGCATATATAAATAAAGGATTATACATAAGTCCTGGTTTTTCAGCAACGACTAATGATGTAGCTTGCGCAAAGCGATTGCTGTCCCCTACTATAAAATTGTCAAATGTATATTGTGGGTTTAAGTTAGAATCAAAGTTATTTAAAGGAACTCCCACTAGATCAGTATTAATTTCTATATTATTTTCTTGTTCATCTTTTGTTAAGTATTCAAATTGAAAATTAGTTCCAGTAAGATCGGTAAATATTTCTGTGATTAAATCATTGTAATTTTCTTTTAAATGTTTTTTGTGCACGTGCATAGGTACTAGGACAACCGCCATATTATCTTTTAGTTCAATTAAAGAAGTATCACTAAACCAAGTTTCATATAACATTGGTGATAAATTATCTTTTATACGAACTAGAAATGAAGCCCATATGTTTTTGATATCCATAATATCCACACCTCGCTCTAATAAATACTAATTTTATTTTACAATACTTTTATCAATAAAGCAAAGGAAAAATCAATAAAACTGTGGAAAAAAACATTCCACAAACTTATCCACAAGATATAATCCATAAATAGTAACTTTAAACACTAGTTTTCAACATATTTGTGGATAAGTAATTAAATTTTAAATAACTCCACCATACTTTTTCCACAAATATGTGTATAAAAAGGAAACTTTATTACAAAATAATACATATAGATGTGGAAAACTAAAAAGTCGTTTAAATCAATTGACAAACACTGTTTTTGTCTATATAATTATTTAAGCAACGAAATATTAAGTTCAGGAGGTATATAGTATGAAAAGAACATTTCAACCAAATACAAGAAAAAGAAGTAAAAAAATGGGTTTTTTAGCACGAATGAAATCAAGAATTATTAACAGTCGTCGTCGTAAAGGACGTAAAGTTTTATCACGTTAATAAAGAAACACCACTGTTAATCAGTGGTGTTTTACTATAGAATGGTTGTGATATTATGAAGAAAATCAACATTATCAGAAAAAATGATGAATATACCCGCATTATAAACAATATAAAACCTTATAAACATAAGGATTTAATTGTTTATTTAGAACAAACTATCGATCAAACATATCATTTTGGTTTCTCAGTCGGCAAAAAAATAGGTAACGCCGTAACCCGCAATAAAATTAAAAGACAAATTAAAACCACACTAGATAAAAAAAACTACCAAAATAATTTTAATTGTATTATAATGGTAAGGAAAGGCATTGTCGATAAGAATTTTATAGATATAGAGATTATGTTATTTGAGATCTTAGATAAAATTAATATCATAAAAGGTGAAACAAATGAATAAGAAATTTACAAAACTAATTATATTGTTATTTTTAGTAATTACTTTAACGGGTTGTACTGTTCAATTAAAAAATGACAAAAATGCTATTGTTATAAACAAAGAAACCGGGCAAAGTTTAACAAAAAATATATTATGTCAACCAACAAATACTACAATAATTACAACGTATGCTACCAACAAAGTCGACATAACAAAATTACCTAAATGTGTTGATATGCCAGTAGTTACAGGTAAATATGAAGATATTTGGACATCAATATTTGTTAAACCATTAGCATGGTTAATTATAAAAATAGGGGAGTTCACCGGAAGTTATGGGTTTTCAATAATTGTAACTACCATAATAATTCGTTTATTAATGATTCCCGCAACTAAAAAATCTATATTACAATCAGAGAATATGAAAAAAGCAAAACCAGATTTAGCACGTCTTGAAGCAAAATATATAGACAAAAAAGATAAAGATGCAACTATGCAAAAAAGCCAAGAAATGATGCTAATTTACAAGAAACATCAAATAAGTCCAGCTGCAGGCTGCTTATACTCATTATTACAAATTCCGTTATTCTTTGCATATTATGAAGCTATAGCAAGAATTCCTGTTATATTTGAAGAAACATTTATTGGATTTCAATTAGGCACTAATCCAATGACGGCATTAGGTCGTGGTCATTATCAATACCTTATCTTTATTGTATTAATAGTAGCCGCCACATATTATTCATTTAAATTAAATGGCACCACCTCAATGAGTGCTGATCAAGAAAAACAAATGCAAACAATGATGAAATTCATGATCGCATTTATCTTTATAGCCTCATTAACATTACCAACAGGACTAGCAGTTTATTGGGTTACTAATAGTATATTTACAATAGCTCAAAATATGATAGTTAAAAGGAGCATAAAAATATGATAGAAGTATTTAAATTCGAAGGTAAAAGCAAAGATGATTTGCTAACAAAAATAACCACAGCAACATCGTGTTCCGCAGAAGAATTGTTTTTTAAAGAAAGCGAAAGTGAAGGCAAACTTTTTAAAACTAAAAAAGTTATTGTTGAAGTAGTAAAAAAGACTGATGTAATTGCTTTTATAAAAGATTACATCAATAAAACTTCAGCGTTAATGAATTTAGATATCAAAAGTGAAATAAACGAAAAAGAAGAAGTGATTAATGTTATTCTTGTTTCTGATAATAATCCTATTTTAATAGGTAAAGATGGAAGAACCCTTAATTCAATTCAACTTTTATTACGTCAATCACTATCAATGCAAACCGGTATGAATATTAAGTTAAGTGTTGATGCTTCAAATTATAAAGCTAAAAAGCTAAAAAATTTAGAATATGACATTAAGAGAATTGCGAATGAAGTATTAGATACTCATGTTTCTGTTAAACTAGATTCAATGAACTCTTATGAAAGACGCTTTGTTCATAATCTTATCGGTGATTATCCTGAATTAAGTTCTGAAAGCGATGGAGAAGGTATGGACCGTCACATCACAATCAGATACAAAGAAAAAGAATAAAAGACTTAACAAGTCTTTTTTATTGATTAAAACAAATAAATATTATAGAATAAAGATGAATGGAATTCAAAGACAAGAGGTGATTACATGAATGATACAATTGTTGCCATATCAACCGCGCTTGGAGTAGGGGCAATATCAATTGTTAGATTAAGTGGTGATCAAGCCATAAACATCGTCAACAGTGTTTTTAAAGGTAATAATTTAATGAATGTTGATAGTCATACCATTCATTATGGTTATATAATAAATGATAATCAAAGCATCGATGAAGTTTTAATATCAATTATGAGAGCTCCAAAAACATTCACAACTGAAGATATTGTAGAAATAAATTGTCACGGAGGCATTGCTACCACTAACAAAGTGTTGGAGCTAATTTTAACTAAAGGGGCGCGTTTAGCAGAACCAGGAGAATTTACTAAACGAGCATTCTTAAACGGGCGAATAGATCTTGTTGAAGCTGAAGGTGTTATGGATTTAATAAATGCCAAAACAGAAAAAGCACGTAATTTAGCAATCAATCAAATAGATGGTAAAGTATCACTATTAATTAAAAATTTGCGTCGAGAAATGATTGAAATTTTAGCTAACATTGAAGTAAATATTGATTATCCAGAATACGAAGACATCGCAATAGTTACCAATAATATATTAGTTGAAAAAATTAAAGCCATAAAATTACAAATAGAATCAATTATTAATGAGAGTAATAATGGTAAATTAATCAAAGAGGGAATATCAACAGCTATTATAGGTAGACCAAACGTAGGGAAAAGTAGTTTACTAAATAAATTAATTAATGAAGAT
Organism: Bacilli bacterium; assembly: GCA_038321575.1. GTDB lineage: Bacteria > Bacillota_I > Bacilli_A > RF39 > UBA660 > JBBQFD01. Next base: position 6,837 of record JBBQFD010000026.1, read on the forward strand.
AAGGCCATCGTTACTGATATAGCTGGAACTACCAGAGATATCGTTGAAGGTAAATTAATTATTGATGGTATTATTTTTAATATTATTGATACTGCTGGAATCAGAAAAACCGAAGATAAAATAGAGGTATTAGGCGTAAATAAAAGCTTGGAATTAATTAAAAACGCAGATTTGGTTTTATTTGTTGTTAATAATAATGAAATATTAACGGAAGAAGATAATTTAATACTAGAAAAACTAAAAACTAAAAATTATGTATTAATAATCAATAAAGTCGATCTTGAGAATAAATTAAATTTAGACCAACTACCACTAGAGAATAGAGTATTAATGAGTATGGTTAACGATCAAGGAATCGAAGAATTAAAGAGAGTTATAAAAAAAATATTTCAATTAGAAAAAATTGAAACAAGTGATTTTACATATATAACCAATGCTCGCAGTATTGCAATTTTGAAAAACTCATTAGCAACTATAAATGATATTGAAGTAGGCATCGAAAACAAAATGCCAGTTGATATGATTGAAATAGATATCAAAAAAATATGGAATAACCTTGGTGAAATTATCGGTGAAACATATCAAGAAGAATTAGTTGATCAATTATTTAGTCAATTTTGTTTAGGTAAATAAGTAGTCATTAGACTACTTTTTATTAAGTTATTGTTTTGTAATAACTAATTTAGTATAATAATGATACAAAAAGGAGGTGTTTTATGAACTATGAAATAATTGTTGTTGGTGGCGGTCATGCTGGTTGTGAAGCTGCTTTAGCGGCTGCACGCAAAGGACATAAAACCCTTCTTGTAACTGGTAACGTAAAAAACATTGCTGATATGCCATGTAACCCATCAATAGGTGGTAGTGCCAAAGGAATAGTTGTTCGTGAAATTGATGCTCTAGGCGGACAAATGGGTAAGACCGCAGATATTAGTCAAATTCAAATGAAGATGTTAAATAATAAAAAAGGTCCTGCTGTTCAAGCACTAAGAGCTCAAGCTGATAAAATAACCTATCCTAAAGAAATGATGAAAATATTGACTAATCAATCTAATTTAGAGATTCAAGAAGGAATGGTTGAAGATTTAATAGTTGAAGATAACAATATTAAAGGAATAATTTTAAAAAACGGCATAAAGATAAGCGGAGAAGCCGTTATTTTGACAACTGGCACTTATTTAAAAGCAGATATAATGGTTGGAAACGCCCGTCGTCGTAGTGGACCACACGGCGAAGAACCAAGTAATTTTTTAAGTGATAATTTAAAGAGACTTGGTTTTAAGATTATTCGTTTAAAAACCGGCACGCCTCCAAGAATTGATAAAAGTAGTATTGATTTTACCCAAACGAAAATTGAAAACGGGGATACAACTCTATATACATTTAGTTTTGATAATCCACCCAACTATAAATATGAAGATCAAATTCCATGTCATTTAATTTATACGACCGATGAAACGCATCAAATAATTCGCGAACACTTAAATAAAGCAAGTATGTATGGTGGTCTTGATGATATAACTGGAGTCGGGCCAAGATATTGCCCATCGATTGAAGATAAAGTAGTTCGTTTTGCTGATAAAGAACGTCATCAATTGTTTTTAGAACCAGAAAGTAAATATTACGATGATATATACATTCAAGGTTTCTCAACCAGCATGCCCAACGAAATTCAAGAATTAATGGTTCATAGTTTACCAGGGTTAAAGAACGCTAAAATATTAAAATATGCTTATGCTATTGAGTATGATGCTATTTACCCAACACAATTAAAACAAACCCTAGAAACCAAATTAATTAATAATTTATATACCGCAGGTCAAATAAATGGTACTAGCGGTTATGAAGAAGCTGCTTGCCAAGGATTAATTGCCGGCGTTAATGCATCTTTAAAACTCGAAAATAAAGAACCACTAATTTTAAAGCGTAATGATGCTTATATTGGTGTTTTAATTGATGATTTAATAACTAAAGGCATAAGAGATCCATATCGTCTACTAACATCCCGAGCAGAGTATCGTTTATTATTAAGACATGATAATGCTGATTTACGTCTACGTGAATATGGTTATCAAATAGGATTAATAAATCAACAACAATATGATATTCTTCTTAAAAAAAGAGAAGATATTAATAGTTTAAATAATTTATTAAAAGCAAATAAAGCAACAACCATTAAAGAAGTTAATGAATACCTAACCAGCATCGATTCAGCTATTTTAAAAGATGGTATAACACTATATGATCTTTTAAAAAGACCAGAAATAACTATCGATAAATTACGTCATTTTATAGATATACCGTATAATCAAGAGATAATGGAACAAGTAGAAATAAATACTAAATATGCGGGTTATATTGTAAAAGCTACTAAAGAAGCTGAAAAAATGTTGGACTTAGAAGATAAATTTATTCCAGAAGAAATAGATTATTCAAAAATTCATAATCTAGCTAGCGAAGCTAAACAAAAACTCAAAGAAATAAAGCCAACATCAATTGGACAAGCATTAAGAATTAGCGGCGTTAATCCCTC
>JBBQFD010000027.1:0-8318 GCA_038321575.1 Bacilli bacterium
ATTAATGAACTAAAAAATAAAATAAATGAGCTACATAATAAATTAATTTATTTCGATTTTAATAATAGTATCGCTGAGTATCGAGATAAATCCATGAAGCTCTTTAAAGCAGAGTTAGACTATCGATATGCTAATAAAAAAAGTATTAATGAACTAAAAAATAAAATAAATGAGCTACATAATAAATTAATTTATTTCGATTTTAATAATAGTATCGCTGAGTATCGAGATAAATCCATGAAGCTCTTTAAAGCAGAGTTAAACTATCGATATGCTAATAAAAAAAGACCTCTATTCTCTAGTGAAGACTTTTGGAAAAAAACCGATGACTTTATGCGTGAATATCCCGTTATTTTAAGTACTACTCACTCCATAAAGAACTGTACTAAACAAGACTATTTATATGATTATTTAATCATTGATGAAGCTTCACAAGTAGATATTGTAACTGGAGCTTTGGCATTATCATCTGCCAAGAATGTGGTAGTAGTTGGTGACGATAAACAATTACCTAATGTCGTAACCGAAGTTGTTAAACAAACAACAGACATAATATTTGAAAGAACTAAACTTAAAGAGCATTATCGATACTCAACAAATAGTTTACTAGCATCATGTATTAATACCTTTACTGATGCACCAAGAGTACTATTAAAAGAACATTATCGTTGCCATCCTAAGATTATTGATTTTTGTAATAAAAAGTTTTATAACAACGAATTAATTATTTTAAATAACAATGAAGGTTTAGAACCATTGTGTGTTTATAAAACGGTCGAAGGTGATCATTCCAGAAATCATTATAACCAAAGACAAATTGATGTCATAATTAATGAAATATTTATTGATAAAAAACTTGGTTCTAATAATGAAAGTATTGGTATAATAACTCCCTACGTAAATCAAAAAGAACATTTAAGAGAGCTTATTAAAAATGATAATGTTGAAATAGATACGGTACATAAATTTCAAGGTAGAGAGAAAGATATTATTATTATTTCAACAGTTGATGATGACATTAATCAATTTAGTGATAATCCTAATCTTTTAAATGTTGCCATATCTAGAGCGATTAATAGACTTATAGTAGTCGTTCCAAATCAATATTCAATAAACAATTCAAATATGGGCGATTTAATTAAATATATTGAATATAACAATTTTGAGGTTAAAGAAAGTAAAATTTATTCTGTATTTGATTTTCTTTATAAGAATTATTCTAAAAAAATTACTGAAGAAAAGAAAAACTATCAAAAAATTTCTCAATATGAATCAGAAAATCTAATGAATGCTGTTATATTAGAAATTTTAGAGAATGCTAAATTTAAAGGAATTAATTATATTTTCGGTCAACCATTAAAACTGTTGATTAAAGATATATCGTTACTTAACGATGATGAATATAAATTTGTGTTTAAAACTAATAGCCATAATGACTTTATTTTATATAACAAAGTAACTAAAATGCCAATTATAGCTATTGAAGTTGATGGCATTCAATTCCATGAAGATAATGAAGAGCAAACAAAAAGAGATGAAGTCAAAAATGGGATATTCATAAAATACAATATTCCATTACTACGTTTTAAAACTAATGGTAGCAACGAAAAACAAAGATTAATAGAAAAACTAGAAGAGATATTAAACAAAGGGAAAAAACAAGATTTATTTGTTGGCACCAAAAAGTAAAGTATCAACATTTGCTAAAGAAATTGGTGAATACACTAATGTTAGGGTTAGTTCAATAGATACAAAATAGTATATAAGGAGTGATATAATGGTTCAATTAACTGACAAAATGTTTCAAAGAACTTCCAATATAGAAGCAGCAATGACTATTCATGAAATGAAGTTAGAAGCAGTACCATTTGATTATATTTTAAATGGCACAAAAAGAATTGAATTAAGATTAAATGACGAAAAACGACAAAAAGTAAAAATAGGAGAGATAATTAAATTTTATAAACTTCCTGAGTTGGAAGAAACACTTGAAGTTAAAATTATAGGACTATTAAAATACACAAGCTTTAAAGAATTAATAAAAGATTTTGATATTTTGATTTTAGCGGATAAATTAATAACAAAAGAACAACTTATCGAGGACCTAAATAGATTTTATTCATTAGAAGAGCAAAACTTATATAGTGTTTTAGGAATCAGGTTTGAGCTTATATAGTTAGCGAGTTTAAAAATTTCGCATAATCTAAAATAGATTTAAAACATTTGTTCAACAAATACAACGCTTTAAAGCATTTTAAAACAAAATATAATAGTGCTAAAAATGCACTCTTAATCAGTGAGTCTCTAAAATAATGCTTTTTTTGTGAAAGGGGTATTGAATTATGAATATTAAAATTAGAAATGCAAGCATTGATGATGCAATCGTAGCAAATAAATTTTTAACAAAATTAATAGTCGATGAAAAACAGTATGATAAAAACATAAACAACAATTGCATTATTGAAACTTTATATGAAAACATTATAAATAACAATAATAATTGTGTTTTAATTGCTCAATTAGATGATGGCACTGCAATTGGATACCTATATGGTTATTTACTAGATGGTGGCGATGCATACATAAAACCTGTAACACAATTAGAAGCAATGTTTGTTGATGAAACACATAGAGGCAGTAAAGTTGGATCGATGTTAGTTGATCAATTTAAGGAATGGTCTTTAGAAAAAGGAGCTAAATTTATAGAATTAAAAGTATGTAACAAAAATAATGTTGCAATTAGGCTTTATGAAAAACAAGGATTTAAGAATATTAAAAGTACAATGATTGTAGAGATTGGTGAATAATATGAAGTTATGGACTTGTAGTAATTTAGAGATTAATTGCTCTTGGAGCATAGCTTAAACTGTATTTGGTAGCAATATTACCTATATTAAAACGAAAAACAAAGATTAATAGAAAGACTAGAAGAAATATTAAACAAAGGGAAAATATAAAGGAGATGATTAGTTATGAGATTATGGCATGAAAAATTAATTCCTGTCTTACCAACTAAAATGCTTGTTTCACAGTGGCGCGAGTTAGCAGCTATTGTTGGATCTATTAATAAAAATGGTACACCTAATCATCGTTTAGTAAATATCGTCTTAGAATATCCTAAAGCAGATTATTATATATATACAATGCTTATATATAACGAGATGAGATTAAGAAATATGAATCCATCCTCAGTTGTTCTTAAAAAAATAGTATCTTATACAGGCGAGGTAGATAACACTAATAAAAATATATATCTTGAATGGCATAACATACGATATTTAGCTCAATGTTATTATAATTTACAAGAAAAATATGATCGAGGTATCGTTAGTAAAGAAGAATGGCTAAAAATCGATGATATGTATAATAAATTAATAGACAAATTTTAATTTAAATAAACCAGGTAAAATAATAACTAGAGATTAAAACAAGGAGTAGCATGAAGAAATTAGTGAAATGTTTCACAAATAAAAAAGCATTTAACAAGAGTTAAATGCTTTTAATTAAATTTCCTATTCTTATTAGCAGCAATATTATTATCATATTCTCGGATAACAATATCTAATCTTTTACCAATTTTATCGACATTAATTTCCCATGCTGCTATTCTGTATGTTAAATTAAGAAATATCTTGTGGGTATTTTCCATCCTATTTAATAAAGGATATACAATATCATTTAAATATCTAGTAGAGAAGGCGGAAAATTGTTGGTTTTTCATTTTAATCATATATTCTTCCGAAAATACGGATTTGTATTGTTCTAAATTAATATATAATTCTTTCCAACTCATAATTTCTTTTACTAAAATTATACGATTAGTTTTAAGACTAACAACTGTTTTTAATAAGTCACAAACTCTCTCACTTGATTTTAAATCACCATATAGATGATCAAGATTTAAGAGTTCTTGCATTTTATCAAATAGATCTTCGTCTTGTGGATTAGATTTACTAATATAAGCCATTAATTCATATTCTTTCATAATATATCTCCTAAGTGGTAATAGATTATCATTTATTTAATATTTTGTCAAAGGTTAATCTTTTTAACAAAATGTTAAAAACATCTTGACAATCTATTATGTTAGTAATATAATGTTAATAACAGGAGGAATAATATGAAAGTACAATCATTATCAATTCATGTTCCAAACAACCACTGTATTAATAATTGTAAGTTCTGTGTTAGTCAGATGCGCAATAATAAATACGCTAATCTAATTCAAGGTAGTGATCAAGATTATTATGAACAAGAGTATTTAAATCGTCTTAACTTTGCTCGTGATAATAATTGTAATACCTTAATGCTAACTGGCACTTCGGAACCACAACAAAATAAATCATTCATTAAAAGTCTAATGCTAATGAATAATAAACTTGATAAACCATTTCGTAATATGGAGCTCCAAACAACTGGTGTTTTACTAGACTTATCATACTTAAACTTTTTTAAGTATGAAACATGTGTTAAAACCATATCCTTATCGATTTCTAACCCCTTTAATGACCAGGATAATGCTTTGATTAGTGGAATGCCTAAAAGAGCCCCTGTTGCCTTAAAATCACTATCTAAGATGATTAAAGAAATGGGTTTTAATTTAAGGTTATCCTTAAACTTAACGGATGTTTATAATGATCTAGATAATGAAACTAAAATAAAAGAAATGTTTACTTATTTTAAAGAAGAATATGGTGCTAATCAATTAACTTTTAGAAAGTTTTATTTATCAGATAATAATTGTATTCAAAACGATTGGATTAAAGAACATCATGCTCATGAAACAGTTATTAAATTAATTGAAGCATATATTATAAAACATGGTCGTCCTTTAGAGAAACTAGAATATGGCGCTATCAGATATTCCTTAGATGAAATGAGTATCGTAGTTGATAGTGACTGTATGGCATCTAGCGTTAATGAAATAAGATATTTAATCTTAAGACCCAATTGTCATCTTTATACCAAATGGGATGATGATGGTAGTCTATTATATTAGGAGGAGAATTTATGAATAAAAAATTATTAGTTATTGTTGATATGAATAATGGGTTTACTAAAGAAGGAGTCTTTCAAAATGAATATATGAAAAACTTAATTCCTGGTATTAACGAATTAGCGCATATCTATGAAGAAAACGGACGTGACATTGTTTTAATTAATGAAGAACATAAAGCGAATAGCTTAGAATTTAAAAACTTCCCACCGCACTGTATCAAAGGTACTAGTGAGGCTGAAATAGTTGATGAATTAAAATGGCTTGATGATAAATATTATATCTTCCCTAAGAACTCTACTAATGGCATGGTTGCTGATGATTTCAAAGATTATATACTTGATAATGAGAACTTAGAAGAAGTAGTCATCGTTGGTGGCGTAACTGATATATGTGTTTTAGAACTAGCTTTAACTATGAAGAAATACTTTGATCAATATGATAAAGATATCAAAGTAATTGTTGCTGAAGACTTAGTTGATACTTATGATGCTTTAAATCATAATCGCGATAAATATAATGAAGCAGCATTTATCTTAATGATTCAAGCCGGAATTGAAGTAAAATGTGTTTTAGATAAAACAAGTAATAAAACATATCAAAAGAGTTATAATCATCATAATAAAGATCATTACAATCATTTTTAAAAGGAAGTGAATTATGAATATTGGAATATATGTTGGAAGTTTTAATCCTATTCACAAAGGACATATAAGTATCATTAATTATCTATTAAATAATAAAATAGTTGATCAAATATTCTTAATTCCTACCTTAAATTACTGGCATAAAGAAATAAAGACCAGTTTAACCAATCGTGTAAACATGCTTAAATTATATGAGCAAACTAACATCTTAGTCAAAGATAAGTATAGTAAATGTCAATACACTTATGAAATCTTTAGAAAACTAAAAGTTGATTATCATGAAACATTTAGCTTAATCATCGGATCAGATTCTACTTTGGAATTTAATAAGTGGATAAACGTCTCTGAATTACTTGAAAATAGAATTATTATTATCAAGCGTAATGGTTATGAAATGGGGAATATCGATTTATTTAAAAACGCGATTATTATTGATAATCCCTTAGATTATAATTATAATTCTAGCGATATTAGAGATAATCTGGACAATATTAATCAATACTGTGATCCTAAAGTCATAACATATATTAAAAAACATAATTTATATAAAATATAGTATAATAAAGGTAGGTGATAAAGTGAATATTTATAAAAACGAACAAGACTTTTTAAATAATTATGATGTTGAAGCTTTCAATCGTCCATCAGTAACAGCTGATCTTCTTATTGTGTCGGTATCATCAATTGATAAAAACAACTATCGTAAATTATCAGATAAAGTAATGAGTATCTTACTCGTTAAAAGAACCACTTATCCTTTTATGGATAAATGGTGCTTACCAGGTGGTTTTGTGAAGATGGATGAATCATTAGAAGAAGCTGCTAAACGTGTTTTAAAAATCGAAACTAACTTAGATAACATCTATATGGAACAACTATATACCTTTAGTGACCCTAAACGCGATCCTAGAACGAGAGTTATAAGTACTTCTTATATTGCGCTAATCGATAAGAATCGCTTAACAAGTGATTTAAATGAAAACACTAAATGGTTTGATATTAAACAAGTGGGTAGTGAATATATCTTAACGAGTGATGCTGAAACTATTACCTTCAAAGTAAATGATAATGAGGTAATTCAAAATAAAGATTTAGCATTTGATCACCCCCTTGTTATTGCTACTGGTTTATCAAGACTTAAAAACAAGTTAGAATATACCAATATCGTTTTTAATATGATGCCTAAAGAATTTACTTTAGGTGAACTCCAACAAGTTTATGAAGTCATTCTTGATAAAAAATTACTTGATCCAGCTTTCAGAAGAATCATTAATAGTAAAGTCATTAAAACTGATAATTATCAAACTGGTGGTGGCCATCGTCCTTCAGCTTTATTTAAAGCTAAATAGAATTTTCTTGACAAAAAGAACTTATAAGTATAAAATATCGAACTACGGGGGAAAAACAAAATGAAAAATCAACAAAGACCAGACGCACAACTTTTAATCACTAAAGAAGGCAAAGCTAATCTAATAAAAGATATAGCGGCTAAAGATAAAGAAATTCTTGAATATACTCAATTACAAGGTAAAGAATTAAGTGATGTAACTCAAGAAAAGGATTTTACTGATTCTGTAATTTTAGATGTTAGAGCTCAAATCGCAAGACTTGCTAACCAAAAAGCTAGTCTAATATATTTTTATAACAATGCTAAAGTTATTGATTCTGTTAAAAAAGATGTTGTCAACATGGATGACTATGTAAATTTAAAAGTAGTTTGTTTAAACACAAAAGAAATAGAATTCGTATCATATAAAATAACTGGTAATGCTTGTCCAGACGTATTTGCAGACGTTCCAGAAATATCTATTAACTGCCCATTAGGTCAAGCTATTTACTTAAAAGAAGTAGGTAGTATTAATGAATATCAAACTAGTTATAAATTAACATGGAAAGCTCAAATATTATCAATTATTCCACAATTATCAAAAACTAAATAAAAAGCATTTAATGCTTTTTTCTTTCAAAAGGAGTACAACATGGATTACGAAACACCAGTTAGTGTTAGGCCTTACAATAAAGATATACTTCATCATGTTAAAGGCTATGATGGCTTAATATCACCCCAAGGTGATTTCTATAAAGTATGTGAACGTGATAGCATGGAAGCCGTTCATGACGCTTTTGCCGAAATCTTTGTTTACTTTAAGCATGATCAAGATATAAATAAAGTATATGAAGATTTTCAAGAACAAAAGCACCAATATAAAACGATTAGATTAGCACCAAAAGATATTTTAATTAATTTATATGGATTTGTTAATTATGAATATGATAAACATGGCATGGTTGAGATAACACCACCAGATCCAAGATATAATAATCATAAATTAAATGATAAACAATTTTTAATGCTTACTCATTTAGTTAATTTAAATGGTGATAAAATGGAGTCATTAGATAAAATATTTCACAATATTTATGAGAATAATGATTATAAAAAAAGATAAAAGGTTATCTTTTTTTATATGTATTTAATCGACAGTGCCTTTTATAATGTTATAATATTAATAATTAATGGGAGGATCAACTAATGAGTGAAAAGAAATTCTATACTATGTATGGCATGAACATCAAAAGATATGCATATAATGAAAAACAATATAAGATTGGTGATCACATAATAATTAAAAAAGAAATGGGTATTAAAACCTTTGTCGGCGAACATAACTATA
>JBBQFD010000028.1:0-8142 GCA_038321575.1 Bacilli bacterium
TGGGAACAATTAATGTTGGTGGAATAATTGGTACTGGTATATCTACTGGATATTCAAATATAGCTCGCACTGTTAATCGTGGCGGATCTGTTACTGGAACAAGTGCTACTGCACGTGTTAGTGCAAATGTAGCCCCTGCTAGCAATGCAATTGCACTAGATAGCATCTTAGTTAATGGAGCAACTGTTACTAGTGGTAGTTTAACTAGTTTAAGTGGTCGTGACACAACTGCAGCTAATATGTTGCTACAAGCAACTTATACAGCTGTTGGTTTCAATTTTACTAACACAACTCCAGGGACTTATATTTGGAAGATATCCGGTTCAAATATATGGATAGAAGCGAATTAATAAAAATAAAAAAGACTAATTATTAGTCTTTTTTTATTCTTCCAGTATTCTTAAAGTTAATTTTAGCAACATCTTTTAATTTATCAAAACCATATTTTTCGACTATTTTAATACCAACTTCATCAACTTTATTACTAGCACCTTTTGGTAAATCAAAACCAATTAAATCAGATAACTTATTCATTTCTTTAACAAAGATATATCGACTTATTAATGATGCACAAGCAACACTAAGTGATTTATCTTCAGCTTTAGTCATGAATGTTATTTTACGAAAAACATTGGGTGTATCTTTTAAATAATTATAATAAACAAATGGTTTAGCAAACTGATCAACGATAACATAATCAGTAGAGTAGTCTTTACTTGTAAGATTAAGTAAAACTTTATTATGAAGGATAGCTTTAATCTTATTCATATTGATATCACTACTATATTTATTATTATAATCAGTATTGGAAAGAATAATACTATCAAATGGTATTTTTTTAATAATAGTGGGAACAATTGCCATGATCTTATCATCAGTAAGTTTCTTAGAGTCTTTTACACCTAATTCTTCTAACCAACTAATGTCTTCTTTTTTTACATAAGCACTAGTTACTACAATTGGTCCAAAGTAATCACCAGTACCAACTTCATCAGAACCAATACTATTAGCATAATAATACTTCTTATCAATAATCAATTCTTTTTTATCTTTCTTATCTTTTTTGTTTTCACTGTTTTTTTCTTTAAGATCAACCCCAGGATTTGATCTTTTCTCTAATTCCATCCATATCATGGCATCAGCATCAGCGCTAACACCTTGGAAGACTGCTTTACCTGATTCATATACGGTTACAACTGTATCTTCGCTATCAGCTTGAAATAGGGCATAAGCAGGCGTTTTATCACGTTTTTTATCTTCAAAAAACTTTAACATTTTATTTTTAGTATTATCACTTATTTTAAATGAAATTGTCATATAATACCACCTCAACTACTATTATTTTATCATATAAAAAGTAAAATAGTATTTTTTTTATTTAAATAGTGCTATAATTTATATGGAAGGATTGATAGAGTGGGTATAGTTGATATAGTAATATTAATATTAATCTTGTTTGGTGCAGTAATGGGCTTTAAGCGTGGATTCACTAAACAATTAATATCATTTATTGGTTTTTTTGTAATAGTTATCTTAGCCTTTCAATTTAAAAATGTTATATCGGTTTTTATGTATGAGAATTTACCATTTTTTCCTTTTAATGGCTATTTAAAAGGAGTAACAGTTTTAAATATTGCGTTATATGAAATTATTGCTTTTTTCTTAGTATTAGCAATCTTGGGAATAGCATTAAAAGTATTATTATTCGCATCAGGTATCTTTGAATCAGCACTTAATTTTACGATCATCCTAGGAATTCCATCAAAGATTTTAGGAGCACTAGTTGGTATGATTGAGGCTTATGTAATGGTGTTTATTGTACTTTATATTTTAACATTACCATTTTTTAATATACCAATGCTTAATGAATCAAGATTTCGCAATACGATTTTAAATAATACACCTATTTTATCAGGTTATGTTGATAAGAGTATGAAAGTAATGACGGAGTTTGCGAAATTAAAAGATAAGTTTAATGATACAACTGATACTAATCAATTTAATTTAGATACATTAGATTTATTCTTAAAATATAAAGTCGTTAAAGTTAAATCGATTGATATACTAATCGAGAAGAAAAAAATTCAAATTAATAATGTAGAAAGTGTCCTAAAGGACTATAGAGGATAAAAATATGGAAATAATATATGGTGATAATCAAAATTTTGATGATTTAATTAAAGAAGGTTTTGTATTTGTTGATTTTTTCGCTAGCTGGTGTGGACCATGTAAAATGTTAAGCCCGGTTTTAGAAGAAATAGCTAATGAAAATCCTGATTTAAAGATTGTTAAAATAGATGTAGATAAGGTTCAAGAAATAGCTATTCGTTATAATGTTATGAGTATTCCAACTTTAATTTTATTTAAAGATGGTAAAGTATTAACGCAACGTTTAGGTTTTGTACCCAAAGAAGTCTTACTTAAATGGATTTTAAGTAATAAATAAAGATAACACTAGGAATTCTAGTGTTTTTTTTGTATAATGATAATGGTGATAATATGCAACGTTATTTTGCAAGTAATAAAGATAATCAAACTGTAATTCTAACAAGTGATGATTTACATCACATCTTAAGAGTTATGCGTATGAAAAGCAATGATGAAATTGAAGTAGTTTTTAATCATGAGTTATTTTTGTGTGTACTTAATATTAATGAAAGTGATATTGAGATAAGAGTTTTAAAACAAATAAAACAAGTTGTTGAAAATAATATTGAAATAACGCTAATAATTCCCATCTTAAAAGAAGCTAAGATGGATTTAATTCTACAAAAGAGTACTGAACTTGGCGTTAATAAAATTATTCCCGTGGTTATGAGCCGCAGCATAGTCAAAATAGATGGTAAAGAGGATAAAAAACTTGAACGTTGGCGCCGTATATGTAAAGAAGCTAGTGAACAATCAATGCGTTTAGATATCCCAATGATTACTGAGATAAAGCAAATCAGTGAATTAACCAATTATGAGGGAATTAAAATAGTTTGCTCAACAGTTGAAAAAGTAAATAATATACGATTATTTTTGCAAAAGACAAATAAATATGATAAGATTATGATAGTTATAGGTCCGGAAGGTGGCCTAACAACTACTGAGGAAAATCAATTTAAAGAATTGGGTTTCACACCTGTTTCTTTAGGTAAGCGTATTATGAGGGTTGAAACCGTACCATTATTTATTTTAAGTGTCTTGAATTACGAAAATATGGAGTGATTATATGGAAACATTTTTAAATAATTTAATATATGATCAATTTATTTATTACAGTGTTTTATCATTGTTAATTATTCTTTTGATGTTACTTATTATTCTAATTGTTGGTCGCGATAATAAAAAGCGTCTTAAGGGACTAGAACCAATTACCTTATCAGAAAGTCCTGAAGAAATTAAACCAGAAGATTTAAAAAATGAAACGGAAATCGAAGGCTTAATTAAAGAAATGCAAGAAGACCTATCTGAAAAACGTTTGGATGTAACAACATTTGAACAACAACAAGAAGAAAAGTCAATTATTAGTTATCAAGAATTATTAAAAAATAAAATTAAAACTTTACCAGTAAGTCCAACACCATATGTAAATGAAGATACTGAAAAATTAGATTTAGATTTCAGTGTAGAACCAAAGAAATTTACTAATTCAGAATTTATTTCACCAGTATATGGTCGACAAGATAATAATACTGAATACCCACGTATTAAAAACTTTAATGAAGAGTTTTATCAAAAACCAATAGTTGAACAACCAGTTTACCAACAACCAATAGTTGAAGAACCAATTGGTGAGTTAGAAAAAACTTTAAACCTAAAACCATTAACAGAAGAAATCAAGAAGAACGATGATTTCTTAGGGGCTTTAAAAGAATTCAGAAGAAATCTAGAATAGTTATATAAAGAAGGGTGAATAAAATGACAGAAGGAAAAAAGATTACAGTTAATTTAAGTTTTTTTGCATCAGAGAAGGAACTTATATATAACGGACAAAAAGTTGCTAAAACTAAAATTTTTAATTTAATTAATAGTGATATTAAAGAGGGCAACATAACGGACACTTTAATAATTGATAATTCAAAAAATGATAACTTAGAGCTTATTTGGGTATTCCGTTATAATAACACTAATACCAAAACACCAAAAACGATTATTTTTCGTTCAAACAAATTAGGTATTTTAGCAGAAGACTTATCATTTTTAAATAAATTATGTAATAATAAAGTAAAAATCCAAAAACATTCTAAAATGATTAAAAATTATAAAAGAACAGTACAAGTAATTGCAACGGGTGCAATTATAGTATTGATGTTTAATTCATGTAGAGATCAAGCATTATATACTGCCATTTCTGATCATCGTTGGCTTATTAATCATGTAATGGATGTAAATGATAATATTTATAAAGATAGTATTATATATATGAATAAATTTGGGGATATATCTTTACCAACATTTGCCGAACAAAATGCTTTTAATGATATATATGGTAAATATTTAGCGGAATTAAAACCAATCGATGGTTTACAAGCTTCATTAGCTAAATTCTATGCTGATGTTAAATTAACTAATAAAGAGATGGAAAATATTTTAGCCAATTATGAAGCTGAATATGATGCTTATCTTAAAGCGTGGGTTGAATATAAAATAACCTATCCTAAAGTTGAAATAAATCCAACAGAAGCTCCAGGTCATTCAAAATAATATAAATAAGTAATGAGTTATAGATTCATTACTTTTTTTATGTTAAAATGTAAGAGGTGATAATATGAAAACATATATTAAAGGTAATTATCGCAAGAGTATTTATAAATCTGATAAAGGCTATGTAATAGGTCTTTTTAAGGTTAGGGAAACTAACGATCCTAAGATGGAAGATTTCTTAAATAAAACGGTTACTTTTACTGGTTATTTTCATGATTTAAATGAAGACGATACATACTTTTTTTATGGGGAGGCAGCTGATCACCCTAAATATGGTTTTCAATATCAAGTAAGTGAATATGAACGTATTAAACCAGCTGATCAAGATGGTATTATTGCTTTTCTTTCTAGTGATTTATTTTCTGGTATTGGAGAATCAATGGCGCGTAATATTGTTTTAGTACTAGGGGATGAGACTTTAGATAAGATTATTAATGATAAGTCATGTTTAATGATGGTTCCTAAACTAAGTACTAAAAAAGCTAATAATATCTATGAAACGTTAATTAAATATGAAGAAAGTCATAAAACAATTGTTTATTTAACTGATCTTGGTTTTAATATGAGAGATGCATTAAATATCTATAATATTTATCGTAATAATACTATTTCTATTATTGAAAATAACATCTTTCAAATTATTGAAGATGTTAATGAATTATCTTTCTTAAAGGTTGATGAAATAAGCCGTCATTTAACCTATTTAGAGACTGATCATAGACGAATTGAGGCTTGTATTGTTTATATCATGTCTAACTTAGTATTTGCATCAGGAGATACTTATTTACTTAAAGAAGATATCTATAAAGAAACTATTAATTATCTTAAACAAACTATTGATAGTGAGTTATTTTTAGAGTATTTAGATAATCTTAAAAAAGAAGGTAAAATAGTAGTTGAAAATAATTGTTATTACCTAAAAAGTATTTATGAAGCAGAAGTAAATATTGTTAAGAAAATACGTATTTTAAATGGTATTCCACCAGTAAAACACAAAAAAATAGATGAGTATATTACCGCTTTAGAAGTTAGTAATAATATTATTTATAATGATAAACAAAAAAAAGCGATTACTAAAGCTATGGAAGATAACTTGCTAATTATAACTGGTGGCCCAGGAACAGGTAAGACTACAATCATTAAAGCCATAACCTCGCTTTATCAACAATTAAATGGTTTAAAATATGATAAATTAGTAGAAGAAGTTGCCCTTCTTGCACCAACGGGTAGGGCAAGTAAGCGAATGAGTGAGGCTACTTTACTCCCAGCAATGACGATTCATCGCTTCTTGAAGTGGAATAAAGACTCTAATGAATTTGGTATTAATGAAAAAAATAAAGATCATAGTAAGTTAATTATTATTGATGAAGTAAGTATGATTGATATTAATTTATTAGATTCGTTATTTAAAGGACTCACTGATAATATTAAAGTTATTTTTGTGGGGGATTATAATCAATTACCTAGTGTTGGTCCTGGTCAAATTTTAAAAGATTTAATCGAAAGTGATATTATTGAAACAATTCATTTAGATTTATTATATCGTCAAGATGAATACTCTTATATACCAACGCTTGCTTTAGAAATAAAAAGTAATACACTAAGTGATAATTATTTAGATCCACGTAGTGATTATAGTTTCTTACAATGTAATAATAATAGTATTAAAAGTAATTTACGTACTTTATGTGAGCAAGTTATTAAGAAAGGTTATGATTATAAACGAGTTCAAATAATGGCACCAATGTATGGTGGTGAAAATGGAATTGATAGTTTAAATAAAGAGTTACAAGAAGTCTTTAATCCTAAAGATGATCATAAAAAAGAAATTATTTATGGGGATATTACTTTTCGCGAAAACGATAAGATTTTACAACTAGTAAATATGCCTGATGAGAATATTTTTAATGGTGATATTGGATATATCAAACAAATTATTTATGCTAATGTATCTGATAGTCATAAAAATGAAATATATGTTGATTATGATGGTAATTTAGTTAAGTATAGTACTAAAGACTTTTTAAAAATCAAACATGGTTTTATTATAAGTATTCATAAATCACAAGGTAGTGAATTTGAAATGGTTATAATACCAATTAGTTCTAGTTATCATCGGATGTTATATCGTAAACTGATATATACGGGGATAACCCGAGCTAAAAAGAAATTAATTTTATTAGGTGAACCAACGGCTTTTATTTATAGTGTAGAACACAATAATGAATATTTAAGAAAAACTAGTTTACTAGAAAGACTAATTAATATTTATAAATAGTCTTTATTGATATCAATAGATATGTTATAATTTAAATAATAGGAGGTCTAAATATGAATAAACAAACAATAAATACTATAGTTGGATTTTTAATAGTAATAATCATTGGTGTTATTTACTTATTAATAAGTGCTAAATTTAATTCTAAAACAACTGATAATACCAATAAAATCCCCACTAATGCTAATGTTAATGAAGTAATTAAAAGTAGTATCATTAAAAATTATGTTAATGTGGTGAAAGTTTTAAAAGTTAATAAAACATATAATATAACAATGACTTTAAATACCGAAAGTGAATTTCGTTTTTATACTGATTTAGAACATCAAGCTGCTATTTTAATGAATACTTTTAAAGATATAAATGCTGTTATTTATACTACGAGAAATATTGAATATTTATTCAATAAAAGTGATATGGATATCTTATTTGCTCCCAGTGTTAAAGCAACAACTCTAAAAGTTATAAGTGATTATTATAGTTCATTACCTCTTGATAAAACTTACTTAGGTAATATTAATAATAATTATCTAATTTTTGATACAAGTAATTTATGTAATACAGAATATGAAGTTTTATATGAGACTACTGATTTTATTTATAAAGTTAAATGTTCAGAAGTAAATAACCTTATATTAATAGACAAGAATCAAGTTGAAAGTAAATTACTTGATGCACTTAATAACCACGTAATTGAACCCGAAGTACTATTAAATAAAGGAATAGATGTCATGCGTGTATCTAAAATTATTGCTGAATGAAAATATTAGTAAGTGATTTTGATCGTACTTTTTATACCGCTGATTATTCAAAAAACATTGAATTAATTAATGATTTTATTAAACAAGGTAATATTTTTATTATAGCTACTGGACGCAATATAACTAGTTTAGCTAAACATTTTGATTATAACCAAGTTAAATTTCAATATTTAATTTGTAATGATGGTGGTATTATTTTAGATAGTGATTATAATGTTATAAATCGTCTGGATATGAATCCCAAAACAGCTCATGAAATTTTAAATATAATGAAAAATGATAATAATATAACTGAGTGTTATGTGGATGATAGTATCATTTTAAATGATACTGCTAATTGTCAAGCTAACACTGTTATTGGAAGTTTCATTGATGTTAATAAAGCTAACAACTTACTTAATTTAATTGTTAATA
>JBBQFD010000029.1:0-7600 GCA_038321575.1 Bacilli bacterium
TATACTATATCATATATTTATAAAAAATACTTTTTTCATAATGACACAAATAAGACAAAAAGATATATTATATTTGCTTTAAAGGAGTAAGAATAAATGAAATATTAAAATTTATCATTAAAAGTTAAAATAATATTTGAAAACTAAAAAGATGGTGTTATAATTATAATTGGAGGAAAAAATGAAAAAATATAATCTTTTAAAGATCTTAGGAATATTTCTTTTAGGTTTAGTAGTCCTAACTTGGCTTATTCCAATATCAACTTTTGAATCTGGTGTATATACTAAAGGTGTAGTAACTGGACTTGGGTTATTTAACATATTTAAATTACCATTCCAAGTATTTACCGGTATATTTACAACAGCATATGGAGCAGCGGGCTCATATATAATTTATGGAATATATATGTTAGTCTTAGGTGGTTTGTATGGAGTTATGAAGAAAACAGGAACTTATGATAGTCTTGTTAAATTATTTACTGAAAAATTTAAAGATAAAGAAACTTTGTTTATAATGTTAACTACTATATTGTTTACTTTACTTACAGCTTTATCTGGATCAGTATATGTAATATTTATACTTGTACCACTAGTAATAAATGTATTATTAGAAATGGGATTTAAAAAAATTACCGCAATAACTGCAACTGTGGGAGCTATTATTGTTGGAACATTTGGATCATTATATGGATTTGATATAAGTGGATTTATTAATGTTTACTTTAAATTAGATGCACATCAATTTATTGTTATCAAAATTATTTTATTTTTATTAGCGCTTGCCTTATTATTATTGTTAGTCCTAAAAGATGTTAATGGTAAATCATATAAGGAAACAATTTTATCTTCGTTTCAAAAGAAAAAAACAGTTAAAAAAAGTAATGTAAAAGCAGCGAAAAAGTCAATTGCTGTAGTAACTGAAAAGAAAACAAATAAAAAGAAAAGTCATCTACCGATGTTATTGTTATTAGTGGGAACAGTAATTTTATTACTAGTTGCTACTTATAACTGGCGTTATGGTATATCAGTTGATCTATTTGAAAAATTGTTTGATAGTATTGCAGCTTTTAAAATAGGTGGCAATACCATTATTAAAACGATTACTGGTATGTCTAAACCGTTTGGTTGGTGGGGTATCGAAGAAGTTGTAGTCATCATGTTTGCCTTATCAGCAATTATTAGCTGGTTATATAGTCTAAAAATTAATGATGCTATTGAAGCATTCATTGATGGAGCAAAAGAAATGGTTGTTCCAGCTTTCTATATTATCCTTGCTAATATTGTTATGTATTATATGCTTAGTGGTAATGCAGGTGGAAATATGTATATTGCTATTTCTAACTACTTATTCACACTTAATAAAGGATTTAATATATTCTTTACATCACTAGCAGCTTTATTTGGAGGAGTATTATATAATGATCTTCCCCAATTAATTGGACCAACTGCTAATGTGGTTACAACTGCTGTTACTAACACTAAAGTATATCCTGTTATTGGATTAATCTATCAAACATTCCACGCAATGTTAATGTTATTATTACCAACTAGTTTGGTATTAATTGCAGGATTAACATATATGAAGGTTTCATATATGGAATGGATTAAGCATATCTGGAAATTAGTATTACAATTATTTGTCTTATCAATAATTATAATCCTAATAATGTCAATGTTAGTTTAAAATTAACTGAGCTTATGCTCAGTTTTTTTCTTTTGTGGTAAAATGTAATAGTAGGTGATTAAATGATATATGAATATGATGGTACTCAATATCCAATTGTTATAATAAGAAAAAATAATAAGAATATATATATTAGAGTGAACGATGATTTAGAAATATGTGCGACAACTGGCTATTTTACAACTAAACATGCAGTATATGAATTAATAAATAATAATAAATCAGCGATTGATAAAATGCTTAAAAAACGTGTAAACCAACAAAAACGCGAGTCTAAATTCTATTATTTGGGTCAAGTTTATGATATAATAATCGTACCAACCATAGATGAAATTATGTTTGATAATAATAAAATATATGTTAAAAGTAATGAATATTTAAATAAATGGTTGAAAAAAGAAATAATTAAATTGTTTAATGAAAGGCTACAAATTATATATCCATCCTTTACTGAGAATATTGCTTATCCCAATTTAAAAATAAGAAAAATGAAATCTCGTTGGGGTGTATGCAATCGTAGAAATGTGAGCATTACATTAAATAGCAATTTAATTAATTATGATATTAGTAAATTAGATTATGTTATCGTTCATGAACTATCACATTTTGTTAATTTCAATCATTCTGCAACTTTTTGGTTACTAGTAAGTAAACATTGTCCTAATTATAAAATGATAAGAAAAGAATTAAAAGATTAGTGGGTGAGTTATGCGTAAATTATTTAATATTATGTTGCTAATTTGTATTTTAACAGTTTTTTTAGTTGTGCCTGAAGGGGTTGGAGCTAAGACACTTAGATCACTGGAAACAGAACTTAATCAATTGGAAGCTGATTTAAATAAACAACAACAAGATAAACAACTTACACAAGCGCAAATTAATAACATATATGCAAATATTAATACTATTAATGATGATATTGAAAGAATCCAAAATGATATAAAGAATTTAAATACCGAAATCGTAACTTTAAATGAAGACATTTCGTTAAAAGACAAAGAAATCAAAGATATTATTAATTTTGTTCAAATATCTAATGGTGAATCAGCATATTTAGAATATGCTTTTGGAGCTAAGTCGTTTACTGACTTTATTTATCGCGTTGCTGTTTCAGAACAGTTAACTAATTATAATGAAAATTTAATTACTAAATTTAATGCGATGATTGTTACTAATAAACAAAAAACACAAGATTTAGCAACTAGTACTAATAATTTGATCGTTAAGCAAGACTCACTTGATGTTGAGGCTAAGAAATTAGGGACCAGACTATCTAGTATTAATAACTTGAGTATTTCAACAGCCGAACAAATTAAACTTCAAAGAGAAGCAATTGCTCTTTATAAAGAGATGGGTTGTGGAATGGATGAAGATATAAGTAACTGTGGTCGTAATAAATTACCCGCTGGTACAGCTTTCTTCCGTCCTATTGAATCAGGTCATGTAACTAGTGAGTTTGGTAATCGAGTTATTTATCTTAATGGTCAATATCTATATGGTCACACTGGGCTTGATTTGTCTGGTGGTGCTGAAGTACCAGTATATGCAGCAGGGAATGGAATGGTTATTGCTATTTCAAGAAAAAATAGTTGTGGTGGTAATATGGTTTATGTACATCATAAGATAAATGGCCAATATTACACAACACTTTATGCTCATTTACTAACCATTAATGTTACCCCGCAACAAGCTGTTACACGTAGTACCGTAATTGGGATTATGGGTGGCGGACCAAGTACATGGGGTTGGGAAAAATGTTCAAGCGGTACCCATTTACATTTTCAAATGGCAACCGGATTATACTTAAAAGATTATTATAGTTTTTCAACTTTTAATAGTCGAAGCTTTAACCCCCGTAATGTAATTAATTTTCCAAGTGGTAATCGAGCCTTTACTGATCGATTAACTAAATACTAAACGATACTTTGTATCGTTTTTTGTTGTTGATTTAAAATTCTAATTAAGTTATAATTAACATAGTGCAAAAGGGTGGTGGGATATAAAATGAAAAAGATTCTATTACTAATTTTGATCCTATTATTTGTTGGTTGCACACCAAATAAACAACAAATAAAATATGATAAATATCTTTCTGATTTAAAAGTAGTTAAAGAAGCGACAACTGGTTTTTCATATAATACTATTGTTACTTTTGATAAATTAACTGATGATGAAATCATTTATCAAGTTGTTATTGATGATGCTAAAATCAATTTAAAAGACATCGAAGTAATTGTTTATCATGACCAAATAACTAAAGATGTATTCCCTAGTTTAGGGGTGTTTGATGGTCCATATAATTTGATAATGGCTAATGAAAAAGATACTAAAACGAATGTTAGAGGTATAAATTTAGTTGGTTATATTCCTTTTAGGAAATCGTTAGTAGATTTTAAAATGACAATAAAAGTTCTAGTTATATATAAAGAAAACAATATAGTTAAAAAAGATTACCATATTTATGATTTTAATAAAAAATAGAGGTTGTGAATTATGAAAAAAAACAGTTTTATGGAAGGCGCAATGATTGCGACAATTGCCATAATAATATCTAAAATAATTGGATTAATATATGTTATCCCTTTTTATTCATTAATTGGATCTCAAGGGGGAGCACTTTATGGATATGGTTATTCAATATATGCCATCTTTTTAAGTTTATCAGTAACAGGGATTCCAACTGCTATCAGTAAACTTGTTAGTGAATATAATACTTTAGGTTATTATAATACTAAAGAAAGAGTTTATAAAGTTGGGACTATGATTATTTTCAGTTTAAGTTTTGTTATGTTTTTAACAATAATGTTATTTGCTAAAGACTTAGCTTTTATGATTATTGGAAATATCAAAGGTGGTAATTCAATTGAAAGTGTTACTATGGTTATTAGAGTAGTAGCAACCGCCTTATTAATTGTACCGTTTTTAAGTGTAACTCGTGGTTATTTACAAGGCCATAAGTTTATAACTCCCAGTAGTATTTCAATTGTTATTGAACAAATTGTCAGAGTAGTTGTTATCCTAGGAGGAAGCTTCTTTGCTTTAAGAGTATTTCATTTATCACTTGATACTGCTATTGGTATTTCAATCTTTGGAGCAACCGTTGGGGCAATAACCGCCTATATGTATTTATTTTATAAAATCAGAAAAAATAAAGAGAAGTTAAAAACTCATGAAGCCATCACAAGAGCAGAATATGGTATCACTTTAAAGATGATTGCTAAAAAAATTATTTTTTATGCTATTCCATTTATTATTATTGATTTAGTTAAATCATCAGCTAGTTTTGTTGATACTTTAACAATGGTTAAAACGTTATATAGTTTAGGTTATAGTATAAAAGACACTGAAATAGCATTTGGTGTTATCACTACTTGGGCATCGAAACTTAATATGATTGTTATTGCTGTTGTACTGGGAATCGATATTAGTTTGATACCGCATCTAGCAAGTAGTCATATTAAAAATGACTTTAAAGATATTTCAAGAAAAGTTAATAAATCATTACAAGTTATCTTATATACTGTTTTACCAATGACCATTGGTATTTATTTCTTAGCTCAACCAGTGTGGGTAATCTTCTATGGATATAATCAATTGAGTATTGATATATTCCGTGTATTTATATTTTCAGCTATTGCTTTTTCATTCTTTTATATTCTACTTGATACACTTCAAACTTTAAATGACACTAAAGCTACCTTAGGGGCCTTGTTTGGCGGCTTTTTATTCAAGGTGTTCATGAATGTACCAATCATGCAATTGTGTCACTATGTGGGCATTCCTGCGTATTATGGACCGATAATTACTAATCTAATTATGGAGGGTATTGTTATCGGATATATTTTATATGTATTAAATAAAAAGTATCAAGTGCATTATGGCGAAACTATTAAGAACTCATTTAAAATAATTATATGTGTTGGAGTAATGTATATGATCTTAACAATAATAAGTTTATTTATTAAAGTTGATGCTACCAACAGATTAGCAGCTTTAATAGAGACAGTCTTCTATTCAGGGGTAGGGTTAGTTGTATATGCTTACATATCCTATTGTAGTGGACTAATGATCAAGATATTTGGTCAGAATTTTCTAGATAAAATATTAATAAGATTACATTTAAAGAAAGCATAAGCTTTCTTTTTACTACTAATTTATTATTAGTACTTGACAATACATAGTAGTAGATATATAATTTATTTAGAGGTGATGTATGAACACACAATTTAAGAAGGGGGTTCTAGAATTAATTGTTCTATTATCTGTTAATCTCAAAGATATGTATGGATATGAACTAATTAATGAAGTATCAAAAGTAGTTGATGTTAATGATGGCACTATATATCCATTATTAAAGAGACTTACTAATGAAAAATATTTTGATACATACCTAGTCGAATCAAAAGAAGGACCATCTCGTAAATACTATCACTTAAATCAACTTGGTAAAAATAGGATGACCGAATTGTTAGTTATATGGAATAGTTTCTCAGAAGCAGTTAATAATTTTGTAAAGGAGAGTGCGTAAAATGAATAAAAAAGAATTTTTAAACAAATTAGAAATAAAATTATTTATTTTAGATGATGCGGAACGTAATGATATCATTAATGAATATAGTGATATTATCGATGAGAAAGTAAAACATGGTAAAACGGAAGCTGAAGCTATCTTAGATTTTGGTAGTATTGATTTATTAGCTAAAGAGATATTGGGGGCTTATAAAATAAATCCTGATTTTAACGAAAAGAAAAAAGATGACGAAACATTTAATGACTTTTTAAGTAGTGCTGATAAATTTATTAGAAAAACAGCAAGTCAACTATCTGATTTTACAAAAGATTTAGTTAATAAATATAAAGACAATAATCATGATATTACGATTGAAGCAATCTTTGAGATAATTATTAAAGCTGTAATATTAATGTTTGTCTTACTAATTCCTTTTAGTATTTTAAGAGGTTTTGGGTTATGGATATCAGATGCCATGATTATTAATCCGCTTAATCATATAATTTATATGGTTTGGCAAGTATTAATTGGATCTTTATATTTTATTGCTTGTATCTTAGTTGTATCAAGTGTTTTAAAAGAAGTGTTAGGGCGCAGTGAAATTAGAAAAGATAAAAAAAAAGAAACTAAGAAAGTAACTAAAAAAACTAAGAAAGATACTAAAGAAGAAATGAATACTGATGAACCAGTAACAAAAGAAAATCACTCTGATATTGCCGGAATAGTCGTAACTATCTTTAAAGTTATTGTTATCCTGTGGACGATACCACTAATATTTGCAACTGGTGCTTCATATGTACTATTAGCAATCTTAGTATATGGTTTAATTAAAGGATTAGAAATATATGGATTTATCTTACTAGCAATTGGTGGAACAATGCTATTAAGTGGTCTTTTAGATGTTATTTATGGATTATTATTTAACAGAAAGAAAGTTCATATATATCCATTTATTATTGCTTTGGTAGTAATAATTATCGGGGCATTATTTACCACTGAATACGTACTTAATTTAAAATACCATAATCATTTACCAGTTGATGAATATAAATTAACGGTTGAAAAATTCGAAAAAGATGTTCGTGATCAAGTAGAAATAGTTAATTATATGAAATATAATGATATTAAAATTGATAATAACCTAGCAGATAACAAAATTATAATTGAAGTATCATATTATAAAGATTATGAAACAATCTTTATAGATAAAAATCAATGTCAAGATTCTTCACTAGCATGTGATCAATATTATATATCGCAAACACCACATGGTAGACATTTTGAATTAGTTAATGATTTTATTGATAATTTAAAACATCATGAAGTTTATAACTATCGCAATTTATTCAAAATTAAGATAAGAGTTATAGCTAATCAAAATACTATTAATAAATTAAAATAAAGAT
>JBBQFD010000030.1:0-7097 GCA_038321575.1 Bacilli bacterium
ACTACTAGCATCGCTAGAACCATATAAACCACTTACTTTAACATTAACCGTTATTTTAACAGTATCAATTAATAAATCAACTTTAACTAATTTGCCGATCATATCAACACCATATAATTTTGCTAAAGTTTCACTAAGTAATATTTCATTAGCTTTAGGAGCATTACCTTTTACAATATTACTTGAAGTAATATTAGATGACATTGTTCCTAGTATTAAAACGTTTTCTACTATTTTATTATATGTTACTTTAGTATTAACATAACTAGTTAAGCTATAACCTTTTTCGACTTTAGTAACATTTTTAATAGCACTAAGTTTAGCAATTTCCTCAGTTGTAAAAGGAATAGCTGGAGCGTTCATAAATCCTTGTGGACCAGATGAATTAGCACCACCAGTTGGTTTTGGATCTTTATGATCAACTTCAACAACCAAAGGGTTTACATATCCTTGCATCGTATTAGTAATATAACTTTTAACCCCACTACCCATTGATAGCATTAAAACAACACTCATAATTCCAATAGAAGCACCAATTGAAACTAAGAGATTACGGGCTTTCTTTTCTTGCATATTCTTAAATGATAATTTAATTGCTGAAAAGAAACTTAAGTTTTGTTTATCTTTTTTAATAATATCACTTTTAAATAATTTATTATCAGTTTTATAATTAATCTTATCATCCGTTATTAACCCATCTTTAATACTAACGACACGACTTGATATGGCCGCTACTTTTGATGAATGAGTTACCATAATAACCAGTTTACCTTGAGCCGCAATATCTGTAATAAGTTTTAATATTTGAACACTTGTTTCTGAATCAAGTGATCCGGTTGGCTCATCAGCTAAAATAATATCAGGTTCATTAATAAGTGCTCGAGCAATTGCTACTCTTTGTTTTTGACCACCCGATAGTTGATTAGGCTTTTTATTCATATGATCTTTAAGACCAACTTCAATTAAAATATCCATTGCTCTTTTTTTGCGTTCTTTAGCCCCCACATTAGACAGCGCCATCGCTATCGTAACATTATCTAAAACAGATAGATGAGGGATTAGATTAAAACTTTGGAAAACAAATCCAATTTTATTCTTACGATATTTATCTAGTTCTTTTTCACTAAATTTTAATATATCTTTACCTTCTACTTTAACTGATCCTGTAAAATCTGAGTCTAAACCACCAATAATATTCATTAAAGTTGATTTGCCACTACCTGATTCACCAATAATTGAAACTAATTCACCATAATCAAATGATATATCAATCCCCATAATAGCTGGAAAAGTGGTTTTATTACCTAATTTATATACTTTTTTTACATTCTTTAATTCTAATAACATAATTACCTCCGTATACAATAATAATTTTTGTACTATTATAGTATATCACAAAGATTAGTCATTTCCTTTATTGGCACATTAAAAAAAGATATTGCTATCTTTTTTTTGTTTTAACTTCTCGATTTAAGAAATAGATAACGCCACCTACTACAATAGCATTAGCAAACGATGTATATAAGGTTACTAATTTATAATATTCATCATTCTTTGTATTAAATTTATAATTATTATAATCGTTTTTACAACGTTCTGTAATTTCAGTTTCAGTTAATAACGTATCATTTTTATAATATGCACAATTTGCTGTTTGGTATTCTTTATAAGTATAACTTTGTGTTGGTTGTCTTAAAACTAAATTGATGATACTACCGCACACAATGACAATAGCAGCAACAAACCATATTAATAAAACAGCATTAGTTATTTTATTTATAATTTCTTTTTCATTATTGAATAAATTCATTTATCTCACCTCCAAATACTTTATCCTGATACCATTATACGAGATTAGCGCTAAAAATACAATTAATGATATTAAAAAATAAGAATAAGATTTAAATTATCTTTTGTACTCTACCTACTAAATCATTTTCCTCAAGCATTACTTTAATACCATGAGGATGATTGACGCTATTAGTTAAAATTCGCTTAACATGACCTCTTGTTAATTTACCAGATCTCTGATCTTGTTTTAAAACTACATCAACTAATAAACCGATTTTTATATTAGATCTATTTTGTCCATTCATAAGTGCTCCTAACTACATTATAATAATAACATAAAAGTCTGCAGTTTGCAGACTTTTACTTTTACTTTCGATATAATCGCTTTATATTACTACCATTTAAATTCATATTTGAAGTTATTGCGATAAACTTATTGATCGATAAGTCTTGTGCATAATCTAAGACATATAATTTACCATCAACAATATTTATATAATAGCCCCAAGATACACCATCATATATTTTCTTATCATTAGTTCCATCAAAACCAATACTATAAATATGATATTGGTATGCCCTGCGTTCACTTAAATATGAAGCATCGTATTCAACATAAAAAATACTTGTCTTGTAAGAATTAATTCTTTGAATAGCATTACCATCACTTACCTTGATTGTTTTTATATGAGTTCCATCAATATAAGAACTCTTAATATTATTGCTTTCATCAACATAAATAATTTTACCTTGACCAATAATGAATTGTGAAATAACATCATTTAAAATCTTAACGGCTTTAGTTCCATCAGGTTCTGATTTATATAAATAATCACCACTAATATAATATAGATTATCTTCATATACAATACTAGCATAAGTACCATCACTTATGATCATCGTTTCTTTAGTACCATCTAAAAGTGATCGATAAACAGCGTAGTTATCATTACTATCTTTTTTAACATAATATAACCAATCTTTATAAAAATTCATATTAAAACAAAAATCATAATTAATTTTAGTATAACTACTACCATCTGCTTTCATTTTAAATAAGTTGTATGTATTATCAATTTTAGTGCCTTCATTACCTGAAAAATATAACCAACCATCTTTAAGCGCAAATGACCAACCAAATCCATCAAAAATTGATTTAGTAGTACCATTCTTGGCCATATAAATATGGGCATTACCACTTTCATCAAAAGTTGAATAATATTTTACTGACCCATCATCAAAGTAATACTGACCATTTAAAATATTCCCTAGGTCATTCATATTAACCCCGTGTGATACTTGTGATGAAATACCATCATTAGTATTGATAGCAGCATTACCACAACCAACTAATACTAGACTTAAAAATAAAACTAAGTAAAATTTAATTAATTTCATTATTATATCCTCCATTGGCAACATTATATCATTTTTTGGAAAAAATAAAAATCCCAGTATTATTATTGATTATTATTTAATTTATATGTGACTAACTAGTGTTTGACAAATATATTTAATTAAACTAAAATGGCAATAGTAAGCGAAAGTGGTGACTATATGAATATTAAAACGAATTCTAAGGTAGATGAATATTTAAATAATACTAAACAATGGCGCGAAGAGTATAAAGAATTAAGGACGATTGTTCTTGATAGTGAATTAACAGAAGACTTCAAATGGGGTGTTCCTTGCTACACCATCAAGGGTAAGAATGTGGTTTTAATCCATGGTTTTAAAGAATACTGCGCACTTCTATTTTTTAAGGGTGCTTTACTACATGACACACATAATATTTTGATTCAACAAACAAAGAATGTTCAAGCAGCTCGCCAAATACGTTTTACTAATATTAAAGAAATAACAAACATGAAATTTATTATAAAAAGTTATCTTAATGAAGCAATTGAAATTGAAAAAGTCGGTTTAGAAGTAACTTTTAAAAAAGATGATGAATATATTATACCTGAAGAGTTTCAACAAAAACTCGATAACAATGATAAACTAAAAACCGCTTTTGAAGCCCTAACACCAGGTCGTCAAAGAGCATATCTTTTCTACTTCTCTGCCCCTAAACAATTAAAAACTAAAGAAGAAAGAATTGAAAAATATACACCTCAGATACTTGATGGTAAAGGATTAAACGACTAATATACATTTAAAACAAAAAGATTACAATTTCTTGTAATCTTTTATTAGTTTATGGTGTCCCGTACAGGGCTTGAACCTGTGACCCACTGATTAAGAGTCAGTTGCTCTACCAACTGAGCTAACGAGACAAACGTGGTGGGCGATATAGGACTCGAACCTATGACCTCTGCCACGTCAGGGCAGCGCTCTAACCAACTGAGCTAATCACTCACGAACATATATATTTTATAATATTTTAAAGTTTAATACAATAGTAAAGACTTAATTTAAAAAAAAATAACAGCATGCTGTTATTTTAATTTATTCTTCATTCCTTTAGCGCCTTTTAAACCATTATAATTACTTAAGATGTTGGTTTCAAAAGAACTAGTTTTTTTGCTACGTCTCTTAAAGTCTTTAATGGCAAGTGTCAACATATCATCAAGTAATTGTTGATACTTTTTACCAGTTGGTTCCCATAAATAAAATGATAAAGAACCAGGAATAGTATTAGGTTCATTAACATATACTTTATTAGTTTTCTTATCAATTAAGAAATCAATACGGCATACACCACTTAAATTTAATGTTCTAAAGACTTGTTTTGCTAAAGTAATAACTTCATTGCTTACTTTAGTGTCAAGTCTTGCTGGGATAATACGATTAGTAGACGCCATCCCTTTTGATTTAGTACCTTTAGCGTTACCTTGATATTTTTCACGATAAGTTAGGAATTCTTCTTTACTTAAGACTTCTTCTAATACTCCAGTTTCAGAATATTCATAGTTACCTAAAACGCTACAATTTACTTCAATTAAATTACCAATTACTTCTTCAACCACTATTTTACTATCATAATTAATAGCGTCCATGATGGCTTCATCTAAATGATCAGCATCTTTGACAACCGTGATTCCAACACTACTACCTAAAGTAGCTGGTTTAATAATAACGGGATATCCTAGTTTATTAATATTATTAACTATTTTATTTTTATCATCTAAGTATTCCACATCATAAAACCACGTATAATTAACGATTGGTAGCCCACAGTTAGCCATAACTTGCTTCATTACTACTTTATCTTGTCCAAGGGCTGAGCCTAGAACACGGCTACCTACATAAGGAATTCCAACCATATCTAAATATCCTTGGATAGTACCATCTTCTGCATTATTACCATGAACAATGGGAAAAGCAATATCAAGCTCTGCTACATTATAATTAAATAAACCACTAACCGTTTTTAGGTAAAAAGCACTATTCTTTTTTACAAGAACTACTTTTTTAGCATATTTTTTTACTAAATCAATATCTTTAAAACTAGCAATATCCAAAAGCATATTACCTGTATACCAAGTTAGATTCTTACTAACATAAATAGGTATAACCTCGTATTTATCTTGATCAAGGTGATTCATTGCTTGTACAGCTGATATAACACTTACTTCGTGTTCTACGGTGTTACCACCAAATATAACGCCTACTTTAATTCTCATATTATCACTCCTACTATTTTTCATTGAAGATATCAGGCAAATCATTTTCTAATAGAATATATGTTTCTTCGCCTTGTAACTCTTGCATTAATTTAAATGCTTCTTTAACATCATTTATAACATATATGTGATTAGGATCATAATCTCGAAGGAGAAGACCATCTAAGATTGGTTTGGTTTGTTCTTTTCCAACTAAGATAACTTCATCACATACTTTAGCGATATATTCACCAAAATGCATATTTAATTCATATTGTTTATCACCTAGTTCAATCATCCCTGGGGTTACGATAATCTTTTTACCAGGCATTAAACTAAGAACTTCTAATGCCATCTTTGATCCCACTGGATTTGAATTATAGGCATCATCAATAATATTAATATGACCATATTTCTTAAGTTCTAAGCGATGTTCAATTATATTAACTTTCTTAACACCTAATTGTAATTGGGGAATGGTTATGCCAAGTTCATAACCAAGCGCAATGCCCGCTAGAACATTATAAACATTAGCCTTACCAAGTAACTTAGTTTCAAAAGCATATATATTATCATTATTATTAAATACTACATCAAAACTTGTTCCCTTATGTGATAATTGAATATTAGTAGCATAGATATCTGCATCATGATTATCTATCCCTATCCAAATGATTTTACAATCATTTTTTAAGCGATAACTTTTTTGTAAGTCATCATCAGCATTTAAAATCCCTACCCCATCATGTGGTAATGATTCAATTAATTCAAATTTTCCTTGTTGAATGTTTTCTTGATTACCAAAAGTATCTAAATGAGCAGTTCCAATGATCGTTAGAATCCCATACTTAGGTTTTACTAAATCACATAGTTCTTTAATCTCACCGATTTTAAATGCGCCCATTTCAGCAATAAAATACTCACTAAATTTGTCTAAATAATTATTGATCGTATTGATAAGTCCATAAGTAGTATTAAAATTCTTTGGAGTTGCAAAAGCATCAAACTTAACATTTAATATATCATATAAGATGTTCTTACTGCTGGTTTTACCATAACTACCTGTAATCCCAATAACTTTTAAATGTTTTAAATTATTTAATTTTCTAACTGCAAAAAACTTATAATAATAAAAGACATGCTTTTCAACGGGTTTATTAACGATATTCGCTAACCATACCATTATATAATTTAAATATACCAAAGCCCCCATTAATAAATAATAATAAGCTAATTTATCAACACTATAATTTAAACTTATAATAATAACTGGTATTGAATATAAAATAAACATTGTTATTGATAAACGTCTAATGCGTTTAGTAATCACAAGTGGTTTTTTAGATTGTTCTAATTTACTTTTCTTTATATAATTATAAGTAACTAATAAGTAAAATGCTGCAAAAGCAAACATAGTTACTATTGGTTGCATTACTAATCCAAAAATAAAGACAAAGAAAAATAAATCAATTTCAACTAATATTTTATTATAATTCACAATTAACCACTTTAGATAGCGGTTACCATCGTTATACCAATTTTGTTGTAACATATGAAATGATTTCTTTGTTCTAAATATTAAGAATATGTATAACGGTATTAATGAAAAAATAAAATTAATCATAAACCCTCCTAACTATTAAAGAAACTGCTTAATACACTTACTGTTTGGTCTAATTTCTCTAAATATGCATAATGACT
>JBBQFD010000031.1:0-5041 GCA_038321575.1 Bacilli bacterium
GCAATTTTTATATCGTAGTGGTGATATGTATAATTTTATGAATATGGATACTTATGAACAAATTGCGTTACCAAAAGAACAACTTAGTGATAGTGCTTTATATTTAAAAGAGGGATTAAATGTCGATGTTTCTTTTTATAAAGGAGAATTATTAGGTTTAAATTTACCAGATAAGATTGAATTAACGGTTGTTAGTACTGAAGCGGCTACGCGTGGTAATACCACAAGTAATGCTACTAAAGAAGCTATAACGGAAACAGGTTTAATGGTAAAAGTACCGTTATTCGTTAGTGAAGGAACAGTTATTATTGTTTCAACTAGAGATGGTAAATACGATTCGAGAGCTTAAATAATAAGTTTTAGAAATTTACCTATTTAGATTGACAAATAAGGTCATTATCAGTATAATTATAAATGAATTAAAAAAAGGAAAGCAGAAGTATCCACTTCTCACCCGATTGCATAAGCTTTGGGTAATCAGCCGAGTGTTAAAACATGAGAAGATTAAGGGTGGATGCTAGCAGTATCCATTTTTTTGTGGAGGTGTCAGAATATTATAATAAATAAAGAGAGAGATTTGTACATTAATGAACAAATCCGTGCGAAAGAAGTTATGGTTATTGGGCCAAACGGCGAACAACTAGGCGTCAAAGAAATAAAAGATGCGATTACTTTAGCAGGCTATGCTGGCTTTGATCTTGTCTGTATCAATGCAAGTGTTACACCGGTAGTGTGTAAGATTATGGATTACAGTAAGTTCAAATATGAAAGTAAAAAGAAAGTTAAAGAAAACGCTAAACGCCAACGTGAAACTAATTTAGAAGTCAAAGAATATCGCTTTTCGGTATCAATTGATGTTGCTGATTTTAATACGCGTGTTCGTAATTCGAGTGAGTATATTAAAAAAGGTCATAGAGTTAAAGCGTCAATAAAATTTAAGGGACGCGAAATGGCTCATCCTGAACTTGGTAAAGAAGTTTTACTTCGCTTCGCAACTGCTGTTGCGGATATCGCTCAAGTTGAGCAATATCCATCAATGGAAGGTAAGTTTATGTCAATGTTATTAATGCCCAAGAAATAAATAGGAGGAAATTATGCCAAAAATAAAAACTCATAAAGGACTTGCAAAAGTAATAAATGTTAGACCAGGTGGAACTATTTCAATTGGTAAACCAGGTAGTAGACATAATACTGGCAAGAAAAACGCTGCAGCTAATCGTGCTGACCGTAAAGGTTCACTTTTAAGTAGAGCAGATAGAAGAAGATTAAAAAACATAATCTAGGAGGAATTACATGCCAAGAGTTAAAGGTGGTACGACTAATCGTGCTCGTCATAAAAAAATCTTAAAGATGGCCAAAGGTTACTTTGGTAGTAAACATAGATTATATAGAACTGCTCATGAACAAGTAATGCATTCATTAAAGTATGCATATCGTGATCGTAAGCAAAACAAAAGAAACTTTAGAAAATTATGGATTACAAGAATTAATGCGGCTTGCCGTATGAATGACATAAGTTATTCTAAATTCGTACATGGATTAATTAAAGCAGAAGTTGTTGTTAACCGTAAAATGTTATCAGAAATAGCTTTAGATAATCCTAAAATGTTTACTGAGTTTGTCAATATCGCAAATAATGCCTTAGCTGGTAAACCAGTTGTTGAACATAAAGTAAAAGCAGTATCTAAAAAGAAAGCTGCTAAAGACTTAACTGGTTATTCAGTAGCTGAATTAAGAGTTATTGCTAAAGAAAAAAACATTGAAGGATATACGAAATTAAAAAAATCAGAATTACTAGAAATATTAAAATAACCTTTGGTTATTTTTTCTTTACAACGAATTGTTATATGCTATAATTAAATAAGAAAAGGTGATTTATGCGTAATTTATATATTGATTTTGATGGTGTTATTCTTGATACAATTAATACAACTAATAAAATGATGAGTAGTCTTAATATTAATTGTAATATGGAACCAGAAAAAACTAACTTCTATGCCAATTTAGATTGGAAAAAAGTGATCGAATTAACTCCAGAAATTAACAATAGTATTGAATGCATTAACAAAATTATTGATAGCAATCGTTTTGATGTTGCAATACTAACACATGTTCACTCATTAGAAGAAATCATTCAAAAAGTAAAATTTATTCGTAAACATATTCCGCATATAACGGTTATTTCAGTTCCTAAACATTTATCGAAAACAACGATGGTTCGCGCTCAGGATTCAATTTTAATTGATGATTATTGTGCCAATCTACGTGAATGGCAAGAAGCCGGCGGACTAAGTATCCATTTTTCGGTTGAACACGAAAACAAAGGATTTATAACAATTGATCGTCTAGATCAAATGCTAGATGTTAAATTAACTACAAATTAATACATAAAGGAGTACATAATAATGGCAACAACAGGGATATTATATAGTATTAGTGGCAAAGAATTTACAATGCCTAATGTTTTGACTGATATCGAACAAGAAGTAACGGTTTTATCAACAGGATACATCATTATACCTAATGGTAAAGTAATTCAAATTACTGAAAATGATATTCATAATACTGTTTGTTGTGAATATTTATCTAAATATTTAGAATGTAACTGTTTTTCAAAAGAAAATAATAAAGGGATTAAAATGTTGATTGATAATGGCCATATCATATATTTTGGTGTTCGATTACTTAGCACCGCTTATTGGCAAGGAACAGTATCTAAATTTTTATTTACACCAGAATTTGATAAAATTACCGATGAACAATATAAAGTTATGCAATTGCTAGTCGAATCAAATATTTCGTCTATCAGTAAAATAAAAATGGTTGATCTATATATTGGTAATTATAATACGCCACAAAGTGAATTACAATTATACGAAGAATGTATGGCAGAATATAATAATTCAAAAAATGGAACAGCAAAGCATTAATCATGTTTTTTCTTTAATATAATTGAAAAATAGATATAACTATGTTAAAATTAGGTTATCAATTACAAGGAGGCAATTTATGGAACAATACATCCCAGATATATATCAAAAGAGTATTTATACCATTGATTATAATAAATTATGGTTACGAGGAATTAAATGCCTTCTATTTGATTTGGATAACACTTTAGTCCCATCAACCATTAGTAGACCAACCAAAAAGAATAAAGAATTATTTGCTGAATTATCTGAATTAGGTTTTAAAATAATCTTGTTTTCTAATGGTACTAAAAAAAGAGTTAAACCATTTAAGGATGAATTAAGTGTTGATTGCTGTGCAGCAGCTTGGAAACCTTTTAAAAAGAATTTTTTGAAAGTTTTAAAAGAATATAATTATAGCGTTAATGATGTTGCTATTATTGGTGATCAATTATTAACTGATGTTTTGGGTGGTAATAGCGTTGGGATTACAACTGTTTTAGTTAACCCAATCAGTAATAAAGATATCGCTTTTACAACCGTTAATCGTTTTATTGAGAAACTTATTTTAAAAAGATTGCGTAATCATAATTTGTTTACTAAAGGTAGATATTATGAGTAAAAAATGTAGTGGTTGTGGATCGTTATTACAAGACCAAAATCCACAAACAGAAGGATATATAAAAGATACCAAGAAAGATTTATGTGAACGTTGTTTTCGCATCAAGAACTATGGTGATTATCAAACGATAATTAAAGATAATGACACCTATATGTCAATTTTACAAAGCATTAACAAAACTGAAGATTTGGTTTTATTAGTTGTTGATATAACTAATATTCCACGAGACCTTTCGATAATTAATCAATATTTAAGTAATGATCAATTATTAGTTATTACTAAAAGAGATTTGTTGCCTAAATCAATTTATGATGAGAAATTATTAAGATATTTTAAAGGTAATTATATTGATAAGATTATTGTTAGTAGTGAAAAGAATCTTAATTTTGATGAACTATGGGAATTAATTAATCAATATAAGAAAAGTCGTAATGTTTATATTGTTGGTTATACCAATGCTGGTAAATCAACAATGATTAATAAACTAATATATAATTATTCGGATATTAATTATGAGCTTACAACTAGTATTTTACCATCAACTACCTTGGGAACAGTTGAAGTTAAACTTAATGATACATTAACCATTATTGATACACCTGGTATCTTGAATACCAATAGTATTATTAATGTCGTTGACGGTCAGACCTTAAAGAAAATGACTTCTAATGAGACGATTAAACCAGTAACATATCAAATCAAAGCACCACAATATTTTATGATTGATAAGTTCTTAATGGTTAATTGTGAAGGGCCCATCAATAATAGTCTAACTTTTTATTTTGCTAATCAACTAGAAATAACGAGATCATTTAGTGAACCGAAATTTAATATTGAATATAAAAAACACGTTATTGAAGTTAAAAATAATAATGATGTTGTTATTGAAGGTTTAGGATTTATAAAGGTTATGAAAGCAACTACTTTAACATTATACACGGTTGACAAAGTTGATATTTATATCAGAGAAGCATTAATATAGATTTTTAAACTGTAAAGTTATTGTATTTTAATATACGAAAAAGAATAGAAATGTTATACTTAAATAAATTAAGGAGTAAATTATGCAAACAAATACTGTCTATCTTTCAGCAATGTTAATTTCTTTCATTGGTATTGCCATTGATTTAGGAATGGTTCTCGCATCAAGGGATAAATCACCATTTGGATATGCATTTGTATATGTCTTCATTATTATGATTATCCAATATTTTACTATGTCACCCTTCGAAAAAGCTTATATGACTGGTGTGGTATTAATAACGACATTTATTGTTAATTACGTTGTTTCTACAATTGCATTTATAATGATTAAATATATCAACAGCAATGTTATATACTATTTTGCTTTTAAAATAATCAGTTTTATTGGTTTCGTAGGTATAAATTTTATTATAAAAATATTATTAAAAATATAAGTGATTTTCGAATATTGATTTACTTTTGTAGAAAGAGCAATTACTCTTTTTTTTTTCTCAAAAAAAAGGTATAATGATAATAATATGATAGG
>JBBQFD010000032.1:0-5012 GCA_038321575.1 Bacilli bacterium
GTAATAAAGCTCTTTCTCCTAATGCCCCATGACCTATTTCACGACGTCCTGGTGAACCATAACGTCCAGTTTCTCCAACACTAAATGCTGGGAAATTATAATGTAACATAAATCTTTTTTCTTCTTCAATACCAAGGCCATCTAAGATTTGGTGTTCACCTAAAGCACCAAGGGTCGTAACCGCTAATGCTTGGGTTTGGCCACGAGTGAAGACAGCTGATCCATGCGTACGAGCAAGTAAATCAATAGTTGCTGATAAATCACGAATTTCATCCATCGCACGTCCATCAGGACGAACTTTTTCTTCAGTAATTAAACGACGTAC
The DNA here is from genome assembly GCA_038321575.1 of Bacilli bacterium. Classification (GTDB taxonomy): domain Bacteria; phylum Bacillota_I; class Bacilli_A; order RF39; family UBA660; genus JBBQFD01. The sequence goes on from JBBQFD010000032.1 coordinate 326, forward strand.
TTCTGATGCTTCTACTTCTTCAGCAACATGATGAACATCACTTAAAATATCATCTAAATCATTACTATCTTTATACAATTCTTTAAAATGATCACGCGCTGAATCTTTAACCGCATCAATTGCGGCATATTTTTCAAGTTTTTCTTTTATTTGAATCGCTTTAGTCATTGGTTTAGTAACTAATTCCTTAACTGCTGCTTCTAATTCCGGTGTTACAGATACTAATTCAACAGTTACTTTTTCACGACCTATTTCTTTAACAACTTCAAGTTGGAAACCAATTAATTCTTTAATTGCTTCATGACCAAACATTATCGCTTCAATCATGTCATCTTCTGATACTTCCTTACTTGCTGATTCAACCATATTAATTGCTTCAATAGTACCTGCTACAATTAGATTAATATCGCTTTTATCTAGTTGTTCAGGTGTTGGATTAATAATAAATTTATCATCAACACGCCCAACAGTTACTCCTGCAATTGGTCCTGAAAATGGAATATCACTAATCGATAATGCTAGTGATGAACCAAATAATGCTGTCATTTCTGGAGTAGCATCTTGATCAACACTTAAAACCGTGTTAATAATTTGCACTTCATTACGAAATCCATCAGCAAATAAAGGACGAATTGGACGATCAATTAAACGTGACGTTAAAGTTGCACTTTCACTTGGTCGGCCTTCTCTTTTAATAAATCCACCTGGGATTTTACCAACAGAATATAATTTTTCTTGATATAAAACAGTTAACGGAAAAAAGTCAGCCGTACTAACTATTTTATTCATAACGGTTGCTGTTAAAATAACTGTATCGTCATATCTAACTAATACCGCACCATTGCTTTGTTTAGCTAATTCGCCACTTTCAACAATTAACTTGCGACCATGAAAATCAAATTCAAAAACTTTCTTCATCTTTTCCCTCTTTTCAAAAGTAAAGACACTCAAAAATTGGAGTGCCTACCATTAATATATTATTTTCTTAATTCTAGACTTTTAACAACTTTACGGTATTTAGCAACATCTGTTTTAGCTAAGTAATTCAAAAGACTACGTCTTTGTCCTACTTTCTTAAGAAGACCACGTCTTGAGTGGAAATCTTGTACATGTGCTTTTAAATGTTCCGTTAAAGTATTAATTTCTTGAGTTAAGATTGCAACTTGTACTTCAGTTGAGCCTGTATCTTTTGGATTACGAGCATACTTTTGTACGATTGCTTCTTTTACACTTTTAGTTAATGCCATTTAAAATTCTCCTTCCATATAATTCGCTTAATTCCGAGAAATAGTCGGAGACTCAAAATCCCAGAATAAGTACAATTAATAATATACACTATATTACCAACAAATTCAATAGTTATTTTTTCTTTGGTAACCTTTTTTTATAAATAATTAAACCAACAACCGTTATAACAATTAAAGTAAGTAACATCCCTTTAGAATATACGTCAAAATATGAGGCAATACTCTCCCAATTATCACCGGCTAATTTACCTAAATAAACAAGTACAATATTCCAAATAAGGGTTCCTAAAGTTGTTAGAATTAAGAATGGTTTTAAATCCATTTTCGTCATTCCTGCTGGTATTGAAACTAAACTACGAACAATCGGAATAAAACGACCAAAGAAAACGGCTTTAGCTTCATAACGATCAAACCATTTCTTAGCTTTATCTAAATCTTTTACTTTTAAGTGTAATGCACGTCCCACTTTAGAATTAAATATTGCGCATAAACGATCATAATCAAATATTCGTCCTAAAGCGTAAAGTATAAGAGCTCCTAAAACAGCACCTAAAGTGGCGGCAATAATAACGCCAATAATATTCATATTACTACCTTTTAAGGTTGTCGCAAAACCGCCAAAAGTTAAAATAACTTCCGATGGTATTGGGGGAAAAATATTTTCAATAGCTATAAGTAGGAATACTCCTAAATAACCAAATGTATTAACAATACTTAATATAGTTGCTTGCATATAATTCTCCTTTATTAAAACATCTTATATGGTTTTAATTTTCCTTCATATTCATGATATAGTGCTACTTCTAAGCCTAATTCATTAATGAATAATACCTCATTAACACCATAAACATTATCAATAACATTACCATTCATAATCGACTTTTTAATTATATCATCAATTACGACAATTGTTGCATCAGGTAGACAATCTTTGATACTGATTAATTTGTAATTCTTGTTCTTTATATCATCTAAACTGTAGCAATCTTCAATTTTGTAAAGCCCTTGTCGGGTTCTTTTGAGTTCTGACATGACACCAATGGTACTTAGTTTAATCGCTATATCATTAACTAAACTACGAATGTAAGTACCTTTACTTACAAGGGTTTTAACTGTAAAGATAGTCTTTGAATCAGTATTTATAACATCACTTATTAATTCCAATGATTTTACAGTTACTTGTCTTTTAGGTAACGCTATCTCTTCATTATTACGCGCATATTCATAAAGCTTACGCCCAGCTATTTTGACAGCTGAATAAGCTGGTACTTCTTGATCATAAGTACCAATCATACCACTTAAAACATCTTTAATTTCATCGTTATTAAAATTAGTGCTTTGTTGTTCTAGAATTTTACCCGTTATATCTAAAGTATTTGTTTTTATACCTAACGTAATCTCTGCGATATATTCTTTTTCCGTACTAGTAATCATCTCGACTAACTTAGTTGCACTACCTACGCATAAGACTAAAACACCAGTAGCCATTGGGTCAAGGGTTCCTGTATGACCTACTTGTTTAGTGTTAAGTTCCCTACCAACAATATTAACAATATCACGACTGGTAAAGTCTTTTTCTTTATTTATAAGTAATAAACCATTCATATTATCACCACATTAATTATACCTAACAAAAGAAAATAACACAACAAATTGTGTTATTTAATTAATTCATAGATAGTACCATCTTTAGTGTCTTTAATAAGTATTCCTTTATCTTTTAATTGATCACGAATTTGATCAGATAAAGCATAATCTTTATTGTTTTTAGCAATATCTCTTTTTTTAAGAGCATCTTTGATATAACTTAATAATTCATCATTAAAGTTTTCTTCTTGAATTAAATTAAGTGATAGCACTAAATCAAATGATTTAATAAGTTCTAGTTTAGTTTTATTACTTATACTATCTTTTAATACATTATATAAAGTAGTTAAGGCATTTGATGTATTTAAATCATCAGCTAACGCTTCTTTAAATATTTGATGATATTTATCAAAGTCTAATTGATTGAAATCTCCATTTGGATTATCTTTAATCATTTTAATCTTCCCTAATACTTTATTATAAGTCACAACCGCTGAATCAAGTACATCATATGAAAACATTAATTGCTTACGATAATGTGATTGTAAGCATAAGAAACGATATGCAAGTGGGTTATAACCTTTTTCTTCTAAAAGTGATAAAGTTAAGAATCCACCACTTGATTTGCTCATTTTACCATTAATATCATTTAAGTGTTCCCCATGTATCCAATAACCACACCATTTATGGCCTAAATAAGCCTCACTCTGCGCTATTTCATTACTATGGTGGGGAAATATATTATCTACTCCACCACAATGAATATCGAGGTATTCTCCTAGGTATTTTAAGGCTAGTCCAGTACACTCAATATGCCATCCTGGATAACCTCTTCCCCATGGACTATCCCATTGCATTAATTGATTTAAGAATTTAGAATTAGTAAACCATAACCCAAAATCAGCTGGATTCTTCTTAGCAAAGTCTTCGGTTACTGTATCACGAACCCCGATCTTTAATTCATCTGCTTTTTTACCAGATAAAGCATAATAATCACTGGCTTTAGTAATATCAAAATAAACATTACCATCAGCAATATAAGCTGATTTATTTTCAAGTAATTTAGTTACTATTTTAATATAATCATCGATATGAGCACTAGCTTTTTCAACTATTTCAGGTCTTTTATTGTTTAATTTAGCATTATCTTTAAAAAATGATTCGGAATAAAAATCAGCAATCTCCCAAACAGTCTTATGTTCACGTAAAGCTCCCGTTGACATCTTATCTTCACCGGTATCACTATCATTAGCCATATGACCAACATCAGTAATATTCATAACTCTTTTAACCTTAAAATCATTATATATTAATGACTTTTCTAAAACATCTTCGAATATATAAGTACGAAGATTCCCTATATGCGCAAAATAATAAACCGTTGGTCCACAAGTATACATTTTTACCGATTCATTATCATGTGGTATAAATGGTTCAATTTTCTTAGTTAATGTGTTATATAGGTTCATAAAATCACCTTTTCTTAACTAATTATAACATAAAAAAACAATCTAATAAACTATTAGATTGTTTTACTTATTTGTTTGTTACTTAGTTTTTGTATTTGAAAATGTTAATCCACAATCTTGTAATGTTTTTACTTCATTACGTAGATCAGTGATTGGTGTTTCAAATGATTTAGTAACTTCATCACTCATATACTTTTTGGCATCTTCATTAATTTGACTACCAGCACCTTGTTTAGCTAAGTAAAGGCCACCAGTTGACATTTCACCTTGAGTATAAGGTAATGAGTTGTTTACTGTTCCGCTATAGAAATCAAATATGTTTTTATACATTGGTTGATAATCAGTTGCGTTTGCTTTAACCATTTTTAAGTATTCACTTTCAAG
>JBBQFD010000033.1:0-4616 GCA_038321575.1 Bacilli bacterium
CTTTTTATGGTTGTTATTCATCTTTTAATTTAATAATAGTATGAGTTCCTACTTCTTTTTTTAATTTATCTAAATTCTTTATTTTAGATTCTATTGATTTAGTTTTCTTAGAGTTATTATTTAATTGTTTAATACCATAGATAATAATTCCATCTGCCATCACTGTTGATAAAATAGCGAGTGCGATAATAGTCATAAAGTATTTATCATTACTATTAATTAAATCTTTAATATGTTCATTATTATATATTTGTAAAGTGTTTTCTTTTGAGTCTAACATATAAACATGTTTTAAACCATCTTCAAGATTCATTCCATAAACTAATGAATAATCAGAATAGTTTTTATATTTATAAACAACTAGATCTTTATCATTATATTTAATTGTGGTTTTAGTATAACCACGAGGTATATCTTCTTTATTCATAAGCATTGGATAAATAGTTATTTTATTAAATGCTAATTCTTGGTATAAAGTATACGTTTTAGCATTAGCGTCATATATATAATAATTAATTATTCCTGCTGCATCTTTTAAACCAACTAAGACAAACTTGGTTATTTCATTAGTAAAAGCCGGAATAATTTCGGTTCCAAGCGTTAAAGTAGTTTCTGTATAATTAGCTGGTGCAACTAACGCTGATTTTTTACGAACAACAGTTAATTTTTGATTATCAATTGTAACTTCAATTGGATTAAACTCTTTAACCGTAGCATTAATAACATAAGTTCTTAAACTACCATTTTGAGCGTTTACTTTAATCTCAATGCGATTAGAACCATCATTTACTAAAACATCACCCGTACCAGTAACTGTTGCACTATTGTCTTCTTTAGTAGCATTTATTACTACTTTAGCAGTATCTGGAACTAGTTCAACAGCATATTCTAAAGTGGCTCTATTAAATACTGGAGTTAAGGTTCCACCAGTAATAGATAAAGCTGATAAATAGTTATTAGTACTATAACTAGCTTCTAATTGAGCTTGCGTTATAACTGTAGTGGTAACTGATCCTTTAGTAGTAGCAATTTCAGCCTCTGATACATAATCTAAAATATTAGCTGCGCTTATATATACTTGAGTACTACCTGCTGCTACCGCTTTAAAAGTAAAGGTATAAACTTTTGACTTAATACTACCATCACCATAACCAACCATTTGTTGCCCACTAGCATTGCTACTTATAATTTTTAAATGAGCACTATCATAACTTAAAGTAGCATTCCAAGCACCAATTGATGAAGTTGAGGCAATCGTTGCTGTTACTGTAACAGTATTATTAACTAAGACTCTTGTACTAGATATTCTTAAATTAGTACTACCGGTTGCTGCCTTAACCGCACCAATACCTGTAAAAGTAATGATTGCTACTAAACTTAACATCCCGATTGTTTTAAATAATTTATTCATTTTATTCCTCCTATTGTTCAATTGACGCCACCCCTAAGATATGTTTTTGGACTTTTAATAAATCTAATATATCAACTGTCCCACCGCGACTAACATCGGCCGCTCTTAAGTATGGTGCTGATAGAGTTACATCATTTAAGATGATCTTTTGAACTCTTAGTAAATCAGCTATTGTAATATAACCATCACCATTAACATCACCAAAGATGGTTACAATATATTCTTTTACTGCATTATTACTAGTTATAACAATTTTATCACCGGTTGCAAATCCTCGATTAGCAACTTCATTACCGTTACTATCTTTAATAACCGCACTTGCTAACGTATTAATACTTTTTACTAAATCATTGACTACATTTACACTTGTTGTAACGGGAATATTATCAATATAAGTTCCATCATTAGTATATGGTAATTTAATAGCTACTTCAGCCGGATCAATTGGTATTTCATCAGGTTTAGTGAAAGTGAAATTGTAAGTTCTAGTTGCACCATTTTCAGCTTTAACCACTACCGGGAAGATCTGTGTTTTACTTGTTAATAAAACATTTCCTAAACCAACTACCGTTGCTTTAGAATTTACCGTACTACCTGATAAGGCAATTGATGAAGTTGGTACCGAGAAGTTATAACTATAATCAGTTACATCACCACTGAAACCGGTTAAACCCACCCCATTTATAGAAAATGTATTTAAATAATTATTGGGATTACCTGGATTTGGAAGTGATGCTTGCGTTAATGGCATATCTAAAAATACTGGTATATTAAATATCAAATCATTATTCAATATTAAACCAGCAGTATAAGCATTATAAATAGATGCTGTTTCTGATTTTGGAGCAGTTATATTTGTCATATATTGATGAGTATATAGATTACCTACCAAATCCCATTTTTGTAAATATAGAGTATTTTGACCATTAGCAATATATTGATTACCTAAAAAACTTGATCCTTCAACAATTGACTTGGTAATAGTATTCCATCCTCTACTTTTGGCATATATTAAACCATTAGTTACTGCATCAGTAGTGACTCCTGTACTAGTATCAGTGGTGGCATAGGCGTTAATATTAAAAAAATTATAATATCCTTCATAGCCAGCCACTAAACCACTAGTACTACCACTACCTTTGATCCCAACTTCTTGTTTAACACGAGCTGAGAGTAAATATGGACTTACACCAGATGCTAAACCAGCATCCATAAATGCTTGTGCATATGAAAGTGGTGTATCAACATCATTTACTTTTTCTATATAATTACCACTCATAAAAGTATCACTTAAAATAGATTGAACAACGGTAATAGAATGACTAGTACTATAACTTTGAGTTTCAAACATCAAAATATCAACCGCATTTAAAAAGTTTCTTGGATCTAAATAAAAACGAATCGTATCACTATTAGCCGCATACCAACTTGGTCCATCAAAATTATTTCTAAATACATCAGTTTTATAATCATATGAAGCATCGGCAGTTGATAAATAACCTTGATTTTTAGTACTAATTAAACTTTTACCAACCGTACTTTCTGCAACTAATGCATCATTCCAAACGATACCAGTTTGAAATGCAGTAAAAACCCAATTTGGGTGTAAAGTTTTAAGTACATTTAAACTAGGTAAATAGCTATCAGGGAAACCTAAATCTCTAAAGAATTGATCATAGGTGCCTACACTTGTAAAATTAATATAATCACCACATATATAACCAGTCGTATTACCATAAGTACCCTTATAATAAGAACTTCCACAAACAGGATTAGTTGATACTACTGCAGGCACTGTTTCATCTAAAGTAATAGCATCACCTGCATCCAAATAATGCCAATATCCCCAAGTGCCTTCTTCTTGTGGTAAAGATTTAATAGTACATTTTGTACCAGTAGCATTAGCATTAATTATATATTGAGTTGCGGCTTTTACGGTAGGCATATATATAGTTGAAAATAAAATACCAAATACTAATAAAATATTTAATAATTTTCTTATCTTCTTATTCATATATACCACCTACTTTTACTATCATTTATTATATCAAAAATACACCTTTTTGTATAGTTTAGACACTTATTTTATACAGGTTGACACATTATATTTAGTTGACATTTCTAGGATATTTGATAGAATAAGACCATCGGAGGGATATTATGAATAAAGTAATTAGTAATTATCTTAATAATTGTAATAAAATGTTTCATGAACTTTATCATGATTTCCTCGCAACTAAAACAGAATTTAAAGGTCAACCACATAAACACTTACCTAATATATTAACCTCACTTAGAGTAATTGCTGTCCCGGTTGTTATTGGTACAGTTATCATTGGTAATTTACCACTAGCCTTGGGACTTAGCATTGGAGCTAGTGTTACTGATTTCTTTGATGGTTTTTTAGCTCGTAAGTGGCATGCTCATAGTGAATATGGTCGTAAACTTGACACCATGGCTGATAAAGGTTTAGCAGGAACACTTGGTATTATAAATACCTTTAAATTCCCAATCTTCTTAATAACAATTGCTTTAGAATTATGTATAACTAAAATTAATCTTAAAGCTCATTTAGAAAATAAACAAGTACAAACCATTCAACTTGGTCGTGGTAAAACTGTGTTATTAGATATCACTTTACTACTAGGTTTAGCTAGTATGATCAATCCCATCTTTATAACAACGACGATGATTGGTATTGGGGCTACTACCGTATTACAACTAGGAACTATTGCACAATATAAAAAACGTTACAGTGATGAAGAAGTTTCATCAAATAATGATATTAATACAGAAACTAATAATGATATTATTAATGATGATGTTAAAAGTAATGAAAAGGTATTAAAGTGGAAAAAATTTAAAAAAGATATCAGAAACTTTGAAAACCATATTAATAGTCCTTATATTGCTGAAGAAGAAAAAGAAAAGAAACTTTAATAGTTTCTTTTTTATTTATTGTTTTCAATGCTTTTTAAAACTTCACTAAAGTCTTTAACAACGACTTTACTAAGTTTTTTGAGTTCAGGTATCCCTTCCTCAAGTGCATAACCATTAAATAATTTAAACATTGATATATCATTATAGTTATCTCCGGTTACATATATATCATCATTTTGATAATTATTTAATTTTATAAGATAATTAATAGCATTACCTTTACTTACTTCTTTGTTATTAATATTAATCCAATTCTCACTTACAT
>JBBQFD010000034.1:0-3795 GCA_038321575.1 Bacilli bacterium
CATATTTTCTTCATCTAAATCATAAATAAAACTAAGTTTATATAACAAGTCTTTAGTATCTTTCGTCATACTTTTATGATTTAAAACATCTTCTGGAATTAATGATACAACATTATCTAAATCAATCTTATTTGATATATCTAAATCTCTTTTATTTGATTGTTTAATATCATCAACTAATTTTTCAGTTTGTGTAAAAGCAGTAGCTTCAAATATTTCATTAAATAAACAAGTTATATTTTCATAACTAGTTAGATTTAATTTAGGTAAACGATAATGATTAATGATTCTTTCATATTCAGTTTTACCAATATTATTATATAAAGATATATTTAAGATAGGATTATTAATGAATTCAAAAGCACTAAGTGGTGAATATAGTTCATAAACATAGTTATTAATATGATCTTTTTTAATATATGACTTTAAAAGACCAATGGCCTCTAATTTTTCACGGGCTTCAATAATGGTTGTTAATTTAAGTTGCATACTAGTCATTAAATGATGATGAGTCCATTCTGATGATGTAATCTCATCTTTATTTAAATATGACCATAAAGTTAGATATAAACTTATTGCTTCAATACCAATAATTGGTTGATAAAACATGATTAATAAATGACGATCTTGATCAGTCAAAATCGTCTTGTTAACAACGACATATGTATCAGCTGGCAAAACGGTCATTTTTATCATGTTCTCACCCACTTTATAAATATAGTTTATCACAAATTGATTTATTAAAAAAGAAAAAAGTAATATTTTATTACTTTTCTTCAGTAGCTGGTTCAAATACCACATTGTGGTAAATATTTTGAACATCTTCAATCTCATCTAACATTGAATATAAGCGTTCGAAAAGGACTAAAGGTTCGCCCACTAAAGTTATTTTTTCTTTAGGTAACATGACAATCTCGTCTTCTTCAAATTCAATAGTTGGCGATAATGTTCTAATCGCTTCTTTGATATTATGTAACTCAGTTGGATTACCATAAACAGTAATCATATCATCACTTTTTACAATATCATCAACATCAACATTGTTATTAATTAATGCTTCTAAAACTTGATCTTCCGTAAACCCTTTAAAGCTTACAATACATAAATGATCATACATATGAGAAACACTGTTACTTAAACCCATTTTACTACCAGATTTATTTAAAGCTGGTCTTACATAACTTAAAGTACGATTAACATTATCAGTTAAACAATCAACAATAACGGTAGATCCACTTGGACCAAATATTTCATAGCGAACAGCAAGATAGTTTTCATCAGCTCCACTATGAACCTTATCAATCGCGCGTTTAATTAAATCAGCAGGAATTTGATCTTTTTTAGCTTTTTCAATTAATCTTCTTAAGGTGGCATTAGCAGTTAAATCACTACCACCAGTTTTAGCAGCTTGATAGATTTCTCTTGCATACATTGAATACAATTTAGCTTTAACAGCGCCAGTCTTTTGAATGCTGGCTTTTCTAACTTCATAAGCTCTTCCCATAATATCACTCTTTCTTTATCAATATTTTAAAATTATTTTGGTTCTTCTGGAGCAACTTCCTTCATAACACTTTTATTTAGTGCATCTTTAGCTGCTTCCTGCTCTGCTTCTTTTTTACTATGAGCAGTTCCTTTGCCATAAATAATATTATCAATTTTAACAATAACTGTAAATATTTTATTATGCGCCGGACCATTTTCTTCTTCGATAAGATACTCTAAACTACGTTTATCAGTTTGAATTAATTCTTGTAGAACTGATTTATAATCTGTAAAGAAATCTAATTTATTATCTTCAATAATGGGGATTATTTTGGCATATATAAACTTTTTAACATAATCCATACCTTTATCTAAATACATAGCACCGATAAAAGCTTCGAAAATATCAGCAACGATGGCTTTGCGGTATTTACCACCATTTTCGATTTCACCTTTACCAAGTAATAAGTATTCATTTAATTTTAATCTAAGCGAATATTCATATAAAGCATTTTCACATACATAATGAGCACGAATCTTGGTCATTAGACCTTCTTCATAAATAGTTTTTTGATACAGATAATCACTCATAATAAGTTCAATAACCGCATCACCTAAATATTCTAAACGTTCATAACTACCAACACACATCTCATTTGCGTATGATGTATGAGTTAGGGCTTGTTTATATAAATCTTCTTGCTTAGTTTTAATTCCTAATTGGTTTAACAATTCCATAATATCACCTAAGATTATTATACCAAAGTTTAAGCATTTACGATTAACAATTTACATTATTCGATTATTTTAGTATAATTATAATGGTGTTTAAATGAAAAAGATATTAATTAAAATGATTAGATCATATCAGAGCATACCCGGTTCATGGCACAATAACTGTCGTTTTGAGCCAACTTGCTCTAATTATGGTATTGAAGCGATTGAAACCTATGGGAGCTTTTTAGGTAGCTTAATGACTATATATCGTATTGCTCGTTGTAATCCCTTTAGTAAAGGTGGTTACGACCCAGTAAAAAGGAGAAAACATGAAAAAAAGAATTAGTTTATTATTAATAATTATAAGTGTTATTGTATTATCAGGTTGTAGTATTAAAAGAGATACATTAGAGGACATTGATATTTATACAACGGTGTATCCAATTGAGTACATTACTAACCGATTATATGGAACCCATAGTAATATTTATAGTATCTATCCTGCTGGGGTTAATCCTGATACTTATACTTTAACTAACAAACAAATCTTAGATTATAGTAACACAAGTATGTTTATTTTTAGTGGATTAGATAAAGATAAAGATTATGTTATCCCTATGCTAAAGTATAATGAAAACATTAAAATAATTGATACTACTTTAAGTATGAGTTATATTTATGGTAAAGAAGAATTATGGCTTGACCCATCTAATTTCTTAATGCTTGCTCAAAATATTCGTAATGGTTTTAAAGAATATATTAATAATTATTATCTTAAAAGTGAAATTGATAAGAAATATGAAGAACTTAAAGTTGAAATATCTAATATTGATGCTAATATGCGTTTGATGGCTGCTAGTTCAACCAATAAAACAATTGTTGTATCAAATGATTTATATAAATTCTTAGGTAAATATAATATAAATGTTATATCATTACAAGAAACTGATATGCTTAATGAAAAAACAATTGCTAATGTTGCAGCGATGATTAAAAATGGTACTATTAGTTATATCTTTATGAAACAAAATGAAGATGTTAATAATACAATTAAAAAATTAGTAGCTAATACTAAAGTTCAACTAATAACCTTAAATTCAATAAGTAATTTAACTGAAGAAGAAATAACTGCTAAGAAGGATTATATTAATATAATGACTGACAATATTGATCTATTAAAAAACGAATTATATGATTAAAATCGTTGACTTATAATTGGTATTATGATAAAGTTATAAAGCAAAGCAAAAGACTTCATGAAGGAGGAATATTATGGCAATTAAAATAACAAATAAAAAACCATTGTTTGGTAATATAAGATCTCATGCTTGTAATGCTACAAGACATGCTCAAAAACCAAACTTACAAAAGATTACGCTTGATAATGGACTAGCTGTTAGAGTTAGTGCTAGAGAATTAAGAACTATGCGTAAAGCTAGTAAAAAGGTTACAACTGCATAATTAAAAAGAGATAATAAATTATCTCTTTTTTTTGCGTAAATAAGCTAATAGTTCTTCTTTCTCATCTTTTTTCATTGGTCGGCATGTAATATAGCTATTACTATCATTTATAATCGCATCAGCCATGCCACT
>JBBQFD010000035.1:0-3536 GCA_038321575.1 Bacilli bacterium
GATAACAATCGTTGCATTACATATGGGTTATGGGGGAATTGAAAAAGCTATAACTTCTTTAGTAAATACATTATGTAATGAATATGAAATTAATATTATATCAACATATAAAATATATGATAAACCAGTTTTTAGTCTTAATGAAAAAGTTAAGGTAATGTATTTAATTAATGATAAACCGAATAAAAAAGAATTATTAGAATCACTTAAAAAATTAAATATTTTTAATTTTTTAAAACAATTTATTAAAAGCATTAGAATATTATATTTAAAAAGAAAACTGATGATAAAAGCTATTAAAAAGCTTGATAGTGATTACATTATTTCAACGAGAGCTTTTCATAATAATTTAGTTGGTAAATATGCTAATAGAAATACTATTAAAATAGCATGGGAACATAATCACCATAATAATAATGAAAAATATATTAATGAGTTATTAAAATCAATTAAAAACATTGATTATTTAATTAATGTGTCAGTAGAATTAAATAATTTTTATACTAAAAAACTTTTGTTAGGTAATACTAAATGTTTATATATTCCTCCCATATTAGATTATTATCCAACTAAGTTATCAACTTTAAACAATAAAGAAATCACAACCATTGGCCGCTTATCGAAAGAAAAGGGTTTTATAGACTTAATAGACGTTTTTAAGTTGGTTAATGATAAATGCCCAGGATACCATTTAAACATCATTGGTGATGGCTTAGAATATCAAAATATAGCTGATAAAATTAAAACTAATGGACTAAATAATAATATTACAATGCATGGCTTTAAAAATAGAAGTGAAATTAATAATATATTAGAAAATACTACAATTTATCTTATGACATCATTTACGGAATCATTTGGTTTAGTATTAATTGAAGCCATGTCATTTGGAATACCTTGTATAGCATTTGATAGTGCTCAAGGAGCATTAGATATTATTAATAACAATATTAATGGCATACTTATTAAAGATCGTAATAAAGAGTTAATGGCTAATGCCATCATAGATCTTATTAATAATAAAGATATAAGCATTAAATTAGGTAAACAAGCTCGTATTAAATCTGATGAATATAATGAGGATAATATCAAACCTTTATGGATTGATGTTTTAGAAAATAGTATGGTGCAAGATGAAAAATAAGATAGATAAATTTATAAATAAAAATATATTGAATATTTTAAGTATTTTTTTATTATCGCAACCAATATTAGATGTATTTTCATCAATTCAAGCAAAAAGTGATTTTGCTTTTTTTCCACTTGGCGAGATATTTAGAACAATGTTCTTACTATTCATTGTTGTTTATATAGTTTATTTTTCTAAATCTAAATTTAAAAAGATATCAATATATTACATATTTACTATAACGATATTTATAATATTATTTTTAATAAATATATATTATGCTAAGATATCACTTATAATTGATTTTAAATGGATTATTAAGAACTTTTATTTCCCGATTTTATTGGTCGGTTTCTTAAATATCTTTGATACTACTAAAAAATATATTGATTATAAGATATTATCTATTATATTAATTAATTATGTATTACTAATTCTATTAAGTTGGTTATTCAGTTATGAATATAATGCTTATACTCAGGGTAAAGTTGGATATATTGGAATATTCTACTCAGCTAATGAAATAAGTTCTATTATATCTATTCTAATGCCATTTTTATTCTTTTTAGAAGTTGCAAGAGATAAGTTATACTTAAAATTATTAGCGCTTCTAAGTGTCGCCTTTTGCTGTTTTATGATAGGATCTAAAACAGCAGTACTAAGTTTAATGATTATAGCTGTTATCTATTTTATTCTATATATTAAAAACCTAATTAAAAACAGAAGATTTAATATAATCAAACTAAGTGCAATAACTTTTATTATGCTATTTACTTCAATTGCTTTGATATTACCATATACGTCATTTTATAAAAATACAATTAAACATATTAAATTTTTACAAGTTGATAGTATTGTTGAGGTGTTTAATTATAACAATCTTAATCGTTTGGTTTTTAGTGATCGTTTAACATTTTTAAAAAACAAACAAATAGTGTATAATAAGGCACCATTAGGACAAAAATTAATTGGTATAGGATACAATCAAACACCCAAAACAATTAATTTAAAAAATATTGAGATTGATTATTTGGATATATATTATGGTTATGGACCAATTGGATTTATAATCTACTTTATACCACTTATCTTAATGTTGTTTTTAATTATTAAAAAAATATATCTATTAAAAGATAGAAGTCCTTACTTTATAGCCTTATTTTTAATCATTATATTGGCGATGTTTACAGGACACGTCTTTACAGCACCAGCTGTTAGTATATATTGTGCTTTAATAATTGCTTATTTATATAGGGAGGTATTATGAATAAAATTAAAAATGGATTAGTTGTTGTAAATTATAATGATTATAAAACAACCAAGAAATTTATTGAGAGCATTAAAGATTATGATATTTTAGATTTAATTGTTATTGTTGATAATCATTCCACTGATAATTCCTATAAAGAATTATTGAAATATGAAAATCATAAAATTAAAATGATAGGTTCTCCTAATAATGGTGGATATGGAGCAGGTAATAATATTGGGATTAGATATCTAATTAATAAATTAAATAAATGCAACATTATTATAAGTAATCCTGATGTTGAAGTTAGCGAAAATGCTTTAATTTCAATCTTTGATTCATTGAATATGAATAATAATTATGCTATTGTAGCTCCAGTTGTTTTCGAAAATGGCAATGAAAATAAAGGATGGAAATTACCAAGTATTAGTAAGGATATTTTACTAAATATTCCATATATTCATCGCTTATTGCGAAAAAAACTTTTATTTTATAAAGAAATGTATTATAATAACAGGTATGTTTTAGTCGATGCCGTTTCAGGTTGCTTTTTTGCAATCAAATCTGATGTTATTGAAAGTATTAATTTCTATGATGAAAACATGTTTTTATATTATGAAGAAAATGTTCTTGGTAGCAAGATAAAAAAGATTAATATGAGTGTTATAGTTGATACGAGTTTAAGTGTTATTCATCATCATTCGATATCAATTGATGCTTCATTTAAAGTAATGAATAAATATAAAATATTGAAAAAAAGTCAAATGTATTATCATGATAAATATAATAACGCTAATTTCTTAGATAAATTTTTGTTATATGTGACAAGTAAGATAACTTATTTTGTCTTATATATATACCATTTTGTAAGAGGAGGTAAAAAATGAAAGGAATTATATTAGCTGGTGGAAGTGGTACAAGACTACATCCATTAACAAAAGTTATGAGTAAGCAATTACAACCAATTTATGATAAGCCTATGATTTATTATCCGTTATCAGTCTTAATGATGGCGGAAATAAGAGATATATTAATTATCTCAACACCTCAAGATACACCAAGATTTATGGAAGCATTAGGAGATGGATCAGATTATGGTATCCATTTATCTTTTGCTATTCAACCATCACCAGATGGTTTAGCGCAAGCCTTTATTAT
>JBBQFD010000036.1:0-3240 GCA_038321575.1 Bacilli bacterium
TGATCGTTCATATCGGTTACTAATATTTGATTATTTCTCGTTGCTAAAACTTTAGCAGCTTCATAACCACTACGCGCCATTCCTAAAATAAATATTTTTTTGTTCTCAAACATTTTTTCACCTTCTTCTATATTATATCACGGGTTAATTATAACATAAAGGATATTTAACATTAAGTTTATAGCGTATTTTAAAACAATAAAGATTAGAAGTATTATTGATTTTAATGAATTATTAATGTATAATTTTATACTAGGTGATACTGAAATGACAAGACAAAAAAGAAGACTATTAAAAAGATTTTCTAAACTCATTATGGTTCTTCAGACTATCTTTTTGGCCTATGTTGCCTATGTATTAATGAACACTATTTTATTAACTGGTACGATGAAAATAATAATAATAGTTATAATCTTATTTATTAATTTTGTTATTATGTGTATGATGGCAATAAATTTTAATAAAAATAAGATAAAATTATTAATATTTTCATATATATTATTACTAATAACATCCGGTTTAACATATACTGCTACTAGTATGGTAGCTAGCGCTAATAAAGCAATTGATAATATTACTGGAAAACAATATATGAATGTTAATAGTGATTTCTTAGCGTTAAAAGATAGTGATATTAAAAAAATAAGTGATTTAGCAAATAAAAATATTGGTTTATTGATGAATGTAAAAGATTATGAAGGATATATTCTACCACAAGCGGCACTAAAGAAAGCTAAGCTTACGGCTACTATTAAATATGTTTCTTCTTATGCCGAATTAATTAGTGGACTTGCTGATGGGACTTACGATACAATTGCAGTTCCAAGTAGTTATAAAACAAGTTTACAATTAAGTGACGATTTAAAATCTGATTTAGATAAATTTGTCTCAATCCATTCAATGGAAGATAAAGTGCTAGTTAATAAAGATATTGAACAAAATGTTTCTGCTGATGAACCATTTAATATCGTTTTAATTGGTACTGACTCACCTTTGGAAACCATCACCATAATTACGATGTGTTAGTACTATTAACATTTAATCCTAAAACTAAAGATTTAGTAATAACTAGTGTATACCGTGCTACTGGCATGTATTCAAAATGTATTGGTGGTTTTGATTTAGTTACTCATAACGGATGGAAAGGTTGGGGTCCTTCTTGTTTAAAAAGCACTATTGAGGACTTCTTTGATATTAATATTAGTCACTATATAATGGTTGACTTTCACGGATTTGAAGATGTCGTTGATGCTATCGGTGGCATTAATGTTAATGTACCTAAACAAGTATGTGAGCAAAACGCTGATCGTGAATTTGGAGATAAATTAATATGTATTAAGAAAGGCGAACAATTATTAAATGGCCCACAAGCACTGGCCTTCGCAAGACATCGAAGCACTACTAATGGCGAAATAAGAAGTGTGAACCATATTACAGTAATTAAAAGTATTTTAAAGAAAATGGTTAGTAAAGAAAACTTATTTAAATTTGATAAACTGACAAAGATATTACAAGATAATATGGAGACGGATATGTCAAAAGATCAATTATATGGTTTATACCAAGCAGGATTAACTGTTTTAGGTGATGTTGGTTATAATGTTGATAAAATAAATACTATTTCCTTAAGCATGGAAGGATATGGCGCGATGTTATATAGTCCAGCCATGAAAACATCAGTTGGAATATCAATAATTTATGAAAAAAGTTATAATAAAATTTATAATACTCTTCATACTGTTATTGATTACAAACCGAAGAACCCTACTTACTTCTCATTTGATTTAAGTGAGGATCCCGCCTTTATACCAGAAGTATATGCACCAGGTATTAGAGAACAAGCAGTTGATCCACGAATAATGGCTAATTTAGTTGGTAAAACTGATTATGATGTATCTCTTTATTTTAAAAAATATTTATATTTTGAAGTAAAAAGAGAATATGTTTATTCTGATACTGTTGAAAAAGGTATTGTTATAAGTCAAAGTATTCCTGGTGGTGTAGGATTTAATCATAACTTCCGCATGAATGTTACTATTTCGCTTGGACCCGAGGTGGTTGAAGTTACTCCTGATCCAATTATTACAGAATAAATAAAAGCACTCTTACGAGTGTTTTTATTTATTTAAAGTATTATCTACTTTTACAATACTATAGTTTTCATTCCATTTAACAATGGTAACTTTAGTTATATTTTTAGTGTTATCTATATATGACCAACTTACTGTTAATAAATAACCATTAAGTCCTTTTTTAGATGCCACTAACTTTAAATCATCTATATAATCATAAGTGATGGTTTTAGTATTAGTTATCTTTATATCTTTAACTTCTAATGTTTTAATGTTTGGGTAATATTGATAATAATCATAGATATCTTTACCAAAAGTTTCAAAACGAGGTTTTAACTCAGGAGCAACAAATTGTCCACCCCTAACATATTTACTATTAACATTTGATAAATTATAAAACTCAACAATAAAGTTCTTAGCAATAACTTCTGCTAAAGCTTGATCAGTATAACTAGGTTGCTCTAATAATACTTTTAATTCATTAAAAACAGCTTTTTGGTAATTAGTTGAATCTTCCATCATGGTGTAAATACCTGCTGTTACTTTTGAAGCAACAGGAGGAGTTTTAGTGGCAATTTCAATCTTTTTTTTACCGTTAAATAATGATTTTAAGATAAAAAATGTACTAACTCCAATTACTATTAGAACTAATAAAAATATTCCTAGTTTCTTTATATTTAGTTTCCTTTTCATATGATCACCTACTATAAAATTATATATCAATATTGCTTAAAAATCAATACTCAAGGAATCACCTTTAAGTAGATTTTAGTACATAATGGACTATCAAAATGTTTTATGGTATAATACTTTCCTGTTAGGGGGTATATTATGTATATAAAAGAATTATCGAATAAAGAATTTATAAGTTTTACTAATAATTTTAGTGATAAATCATTATACCAAACCCCGGAATATGCCTCAGTTATGAACAATCAAGATTTCGAAACGATGATTTTAGGTTTAGTTAACAATGATAATGTTTTAGCAGCATCAGTGATTTTAGTAGAGAAAACTTTTGGATTTAACTATGCTTACGCTCCTCGTGGGTTTTTAATTGATTATGATGATTCAAGATTACTTGAAACATTCACTAATGAGATCAAGAAGTATTTAAGTAAAAAAGATATTATGGCAATTAAAATTAATCCTTTAATTATAAAGTCGA
>JBBQFD010000037.1:0-2930 GCA_038321575.1 Bacilli bacterium
GCTTGTTTTTCAATTATCGCTTTTTCAAGTTTTATATTAGTTGAAAATGTATTTTCAATTGTTGAATTAGTTCTTAAATTTTTTAATTTAGTACGAACAAAAGCTGGTCCTTTACCTGGTTTAACATGTTGAAATTCAATAACTTGATAAATATTACCTTCATAAACAACAGTCATTCCATTTTTAATATCATTTATATTAAACATATTGATCTCCTTTCGCTAAAAAATAAGGATAACCCTTATTTCTTTTCCTTATGAAGAGTCGTTTTTTTACATCCTGAACAGAATTTATTCAATTCTAAACGTTCTGTAGTATTTTTTTTATTTTTTTCAGTACGATAGTTTTCTGCTTTACATTCAGTACATTGTAGAGTTATTCTTTCTCTATTTTCGCCTTTTTTTGCCATTTTATTTGCCTCCTTTTTGCACGTCTTCTATATTATAACAAATTATTCTTTAATTTCAAAGAATTTTTGTGAAACTTGATAACTAATTCGCTTATTAACATTACTTACATAACCAGTATTGTTAGCTGAATAATAAACATTAGGTGATATTACTGTGAATTGTACTATCGGATTATCATATGGAGCATATCCTGAGAAAGTAGCACTTACTGTTGATTTATCAACTAATCCATCATTATTACTATCAATAAAACTCTCACTAGTCCCTGTTTTACCAGCTGGTTTATGAATAGGGTTAATATAATAATAACCCGTCCCTCCAGTTGCTAAAACCGCCTGTAAACCTAGTTTAACGCGATTTAAATACTCAGGTTTAGTGGTAACTTTATTTAAGATAGCTGGTTCGGCTTGATAAATTAGCTTTTTAAGTGCCACTTTATTTGATAAATAAACCTCTTTCAATAAATATGGTTGTAAACGATTTCCATCATTAGCAACTGTACCCATATATTGAGCAATCTCAATTGGGGTATAAGTATCATATTGTCCAATAGCAAAATCAAGTAAGTAGCCTGATTTGGTGCTTGTTCCCTTATATCCTAAACCTTCATTTGGTAAATCAATCCCTGTTTTTACTCCTAATCCAAATTCATTAAAAGTGTTGCGGTAAGTAGTAAAGGCTGTTTTATCAAGAACAAGTGATTTATTATAACTATAATTACCCTTACCGACCTTGATTGCTGTATTAAATTGATAAGTATTTGATGAATATTTTAAAGCTGTTAAATCATCTAATAGTCCGTGATACATATATGAACACTTAATCGGCGTTGATGCTATTTTTATACAAGCATCATCCCTGATTTCTCCAATTTTTAATGCTCCTGTGTTATATCCAACGATATGCGATGCTGCTTTTACAATTGACCCAGCAGCAACAGAAGTAGTAATAATACCTGGTGTATAATCATATATTACGTATTCATTATTTTCTTTAATGATTTGTTTTCCTGCCATCGCTAAAACTTCGCCCGTTTTAGGATTATTTATGATAACGAATGAATGATCATAATATTCAGTATTAGCTTCTTTTTTAGTAGCTATTAAATTATTAGTGATAATATCTTCAACAGCTTTTTGTAGTTCAATATCGATGGTTAAAACAATATCATTACCTCTGCTACCTTCTTTAACCAATCTAGATGTCCCATCATCTAAGACTTGATATTGATTAGCTTCACCTCTAAGAAAGTTCTCATATTGATATTCTAGATTACTAATGCCTACACGGTCATTTAGACTATAACCTTTTTTTAAATAATAATCTTTTAATTCATAAGGCACGCCACTTTCGCTAGTTGATACTTTACCCAAAACATATTTAAAAACATCACCATATAAATATTCACGAACCCAATCTAAACGAGTATTAAAGCCTTTGATAAGATGCATATTTTCTGATATTAAAGCATATTCACGATCAGTAATGTCTTTCTTTTTAATAATCTTTTCGGCATTTGCATAACCATTATTCATTAAATAATAAATATAAGCCGCTTCATGGTCAAGATCATTATATTTTGCAAGTTCAAGATCAGTAATACGTTCCATTTTAAGATTTTTGATATCATTTTGGGTTAATTTACGTTCTTGAAGTTGCTTCCATTCCATTTTACTTATCTTGGCATTACCAGTTTCTTTATTATTTAATAACCAAAAATTCTTTAAATTATGGCTACTTAAACTTTGAAAATCTACTTCAATCATTCCTGCTACTTTATAAGCAGTCTTTATTTCTTCGCTAGTAGTGATACCCATCGGTTTCTTATAATAAATAATTTTGATTGGTAGATTATCAACAATTAATTTATAATTACGATCATAAATACGACCACGTGGTGCACTACTTCCTTTGATAATGTTTTGGTTAAGAACATTAACACGATTATTGTAATAATCATTTCTGGTGATTTGGACATAAAAAAGATTAGTAAATAATATAATCATTACTAAAATAATTATGCCTATTAAAATACTATATCTTTTTTCAATTGTTTCTTTAATATCTACATATTTTTTATGATATGTATGTTTAGCATTACTTTTACTATATGTTTTTTTCATATAATTCATTTATCACTTTAAAATCAATTATATTGAAAAAATTAGTAATATAATCAGCACGTAAATTCCTATATTTTAAGTAATAGGCATGTTCCCATAAATCTAAAATCATAATAGGAATCATTCCTTTACTATATGGTGTTTCTTGGTTGGCACAATTTATAATCTCTAATTCTTTATTATTTATAACTAGAAATGTCCAACCTGAGCCCATCATTGATGTTGCTTTTTTAATAAACTCTGTTTTAAATAATTCAAAACTTCCATATTTAGTATCAATATCAGCTTTAAGTTTGCCAACTGGCTCAATATTGTGATTAGGGCTTAATATTTGCCAATATAAGTCATGATTCAAAACACCACCAATATTAAATAATAATGCGGGGTGTACTTCTAA
>JBBQFD010000038.1:0-2926 GCA_038321575.1 Bacilli bacterium
GGTATAATGATAATAATATGATAGGGGATGGACTAATGTTAGGAACAATTGTTGGTTTTGAAAGTAATACTGTTTTATTAAAACTAAATATTGAACTAGATAAGTTTCAAAATTTAATAAATATTCATGTTATTATGGAAAATAATGAAGATAAGATTATTGGTGAAATAATCGATATTATTAATGGGGTTGCTCGCATTAATTTGCTTGGCGAAATCGTTAATAATCATTTTGTCTTCGGTGTTATTCATAAACCATCTTTTGGATCTACTGTTAAATTAGTATCAAAAGAAAGATTACCATTAATTATTGGGATAGAAGATTATAAAGAAGAAAAAGATTTATATTTAGGGGTAAGTGCTGTTTATAGAGATATTCCTGTTGGAGTAAACATTAATAGTTTTTTTAGTAATCATTTTGCAATATTTGGTTCAACCGGTAGTGGGAAATCTAGTAGTATTGCCCGTATTTTTCAAAACTTATTTGAAAAGCAAGTAGAAATACCTTATCGTGCTAGTATTTTTATATTTGATGCGTATGGTGAATATCATACGGCTTTTGAGAAATTACATGATAAAGTTCCACAAATTAATTTTAAATCATATACTACTAATACCGTTTTTGCAGATACTGAAGTAATGAGAATTCCATTGTGGTTATTAGGAGTAGATGATATAGCGTTATTATTAGGTGCAGAATTACATTCACAATTACCAATTATTGAAAAAGCTTTAAAATTAGTAACCATTTTTGGACGTGAAGAAGAAATGGTTTTAAAACATAAAAATGATATTATTGCACGTGCAGTAATGGATATTCTTTCATCAGGTCGTCCACCAGCTCAAATTCGTGACCAAATATTCTCAGTATTATCATATTATAGTACGGCACAATTAAATCTGGAAACACCGATTTTCCAACCAGGATATACTCGTCCTTTAAAACAATGCTTATTAATTGATGCTTCAGGTAAAATTCGCGAAATGGAATTATTAACTAATTTCTTTGAAAAATTTCTAACCGAAGATTTAGAGTTAATATTACCTGATGGTAGTTTCCGTTATGGTTTAAAAGATTTAAAAGATGCTTTTGACTTTGCTTTAATATCTGAAGGAGTTTTAAAGAGCGACAAAGTATATGATGATGCTAATATCTTAAAAGTAAGGTTACATTCCTTAGTAAATAGTACTTATAGTGTATATTTTGATTGTCCTGAATATATTACACGTGAGCAATATATTCGTAATTTATTAACCGCTAATAACGGTAATAAAGCGCAAATAATTAATTTTAATATTAACTATATTGATGATCGTTTCGCTAAGACTATCACCAAAATATATTCTAAATTATTATTTGATTATTCAAGAAGTCTTGATAAACGTACATCATTACCATTTCATATTATTTTGGAAGAAGCACATCGTTATGTTCAAAATGATAATGATATTAACTTACTTGGATATAATATCTTTGATCGTATTACCAAAGAAGGAAGAAAGTATGGAGTCTTATTGGGCCTTATTTCACAAAGACCATCAGAACTTTCTGAAACATGTATTTCACAATGTAATAATTTCTTAATATTTAAAATGTTACATCCTAAAGATGTTGATTATATTAAAGAAATGGTTCCAAGTATTACCAATGAAATTATAGGTAAACTACGTATTTTACAACCAGGAAATTGTATTGCCTTTGGACTTGCCTTTAAAGTGCCAGTCTTAGTAAGCTTTGCAATGCCCAATCCAGCACCAAGTAGTAGTAGTGCGGATATAACGGAAAATTGGTTTAGAAAAAGAGTTAATTAATTAACTCTTTTTATTGTTTTTTATTCCTTGATAAGAATCACGTCTAACTAATTCTTTATCAATATCATTTAAGACTCCAAATTTTTTTATTAACCATGTTGGTTCAATTAAATCATCAATTTTAGGGTCCCCCGTAATCCGATTAATTACGATTTCAGGTCTTAAATATTCGAGTTGATCACAAACGATGTTAACATATTCTTCTTTTGTTAAAACTTTAAAAGGTTCTTTGATATACATAATCGCTAATTTGGTATCTTTGAGAATGTGCAACATATGGATTTTTATTCCTTGAATTGGTAGGTTATTTAAATACTTTATGGTGTCAATCATCATGACTTTAGTCTCATAAGGTAAACCATTTATGATATGAACAACGACATTAATATTTCTTTTATCAAGTTCGTATACCATATTCTCAAAGCAAATAAGATCATGTCCACGATTGATTAATTGGGAAGTTTTTTCATGAATGGTTTGTAATCCAAGTTCAATAGTAAGATAGGTTCTAGTATTTAATTCTTCTAAATAATCTAGGGTATCAGTATCAATGGCATCAGCTCTAGTTGCAATTGAAAGACCAATAACATTATCTAATTTTAAGATTAATTCATATTTTTCTTTTAGAATATTAACAGGAGCATAGGTATTAGTATGAGCTTGAAAATAACCGATATATTTACTGTTGGGCCATTTTTTTTAACATCATCTTTTTAATGTTTTCAAATTGATCAATAAGTGATTCATTAATATCGCCAGCATATTCACCACTGCCACGTGAAGAACAGTAGATACAACCACCAGTACCCACTTTGCCATCAATATTTGGGCATGTAAAACCAGCATTTAAACTTACTTTAAATACTTTTGAATTAAATTTATTTTTAAAATAATAATTTAATGTATGATACCTTTTATTATCTAATGAATTTTTAAATTTTTTCATATTTTCACCTACAAACATTATAGCACATTTTAATCTTTTTTTGTTTTTATTTGCTATTTTTGTTAATACTATTATTGGGTGTTTATATGAAAAAAACTTTTTACATAATTGTTTTTATTATAATAATTATAATATTAAATATAACAATTGCAAATAAAACAAAAACCAC
>JBBQFD010000039.1:0-2726 GCA_038321575.1 Bacilli bacterium
AATACCTTTAGAAAAAAGCACTAACTACTTAGTGCTTAAAATATTTCCATGATTTCAACATCATATTTACCGTTTGGACTATCTACAGTAACTACTTTACCAGTCTTTAAACCCATTATTGCATTAGCAATTGGTGATTCATTTGATATTTTATTATGAAATGGATCAGCTTCAACACTACCAACAATGGAATATACTTCCGTTGTTGCATCATTTAAATATTTTATTTTAACGCTAGTACCAACTGCTACTTTATCAGTTTTCACTTCTTTAACCATAACCGCATTTTCAATTTTTGATTCTATTTCGGCAATGCGTGTTTCAACGATAGCTTGTTCAGTACGAGCAGCATCATATTCAGCATTTTCACTTAAATCACCCAAAGCACGAGCTTCCTTTAAGTTGTTGATGACTTCTGGGCGTTTTTCATTTTTTAAGAATAACAATTCATTTTGTAACTCTTCTAGTCCGCTTGTTGTTAAATACACTTGTTTTTTATTTGGCATATATTCTCACCTCGAGATTTCTATTTCGTTTTTTAATTCTAGAAAATAATACTACATTTTTATATCGTTGTCAACTCTTTTTATTCTGACCATATCATTAGGATAGACAACTTGGTTAACTTTAATACTAACAATTTGTTGAGGATGACGAACAATATCGATTTCATTATTTTTATCATCATATATTTTATCAATAATTAATTCAAAATCATTAGTTTTAGGACCAAATATTTCAACAGTATCACCTGTTTTAAAGTAATTTCTTTGTTCGATTATCGCCATTTTTGTATCTTGATTATAAGATAAAACAATTGCGGTAAAATCTTGGTTAGAAGTTTCAATTCTACCAGTATAATATTGTGCTTCTTTGCCATAATTACCATCAAAGAATTGTGATATAGAATCACGATTAGCACAATTACTTAAAATTCTTTCATAATCAAGATTATAAGTATATGTTTCTTTGTTATTATAATATTCATCAATAACTTTACGATAAATATGAACAACCGTTGCGATATAATAAATAGAGCGCATACGACCTTCTATTTTAAAAGAAGTTATACCCATATCCATCATTTCTGGAATATATTTTAGTTGGGATAGATCTTTACTACAGAAAGTAAAATCTTTATCCCCTTTTAAGGGCTTTTTAGCCTCATCTAGAAGATCAAAAGTCCAACGGCATATTTGGCTGCAACCACCACGATTAGCGTCCCTATCGGTTAGGAAATTAGATAATACACACCTTCCACTATAAGAGGCACACATAGCACCATGAATGAATGTTTCAATCTCCATATCAACATTATTCATTATCTCTTTTATTTCAGTACCACTAGTCTCACGTCCTAGAACAATACGAGTTACCCCTTCTTGTTTCCAGAACTTAATTGCCTCATAGTTTAGAGTTGATTGTTGAGTAGATAGATGGATTTCTAATGAGGTATTAGCTTTAGCAAGTGATATAACTGCAGGATCACTTACGATAATGGCATCAACACCTAGTTCATCTAATTCTTTTAGATATGAAACTAATAAATCCACTTCTTTATTGTGTAAAACAATATTAACAGTTACATAAACTCTTTTTTTAAGATTATGCGCAAATGCAACACTCTCTTTAATGTCTTCCATTGTAAAGTTAATAGCATTAGCACGAAGTCCAAAACCTGGACCTCCAAAGTAAACAGCATCAGCACCATAAAGAAGCGCTATTTTTAATCTTTCCATATCGCCAGCTGGTGCTAATAATTCTGGTTTTTTATTTATATTCTTTATCATTTTTTCACCTTATAAGTAGTTTCTTTATATAAAAACCCACGATCAGTATCCAGCATACTATCAATTTTAGTTTCCAATTCTAAAGCAACATCTTTATTAACTGAAGAATACATCTTAACTACTTTAGTAAATATATCACTTGGAATGTTAAAACTATTAAGTAAGATATAATCAACTGTTAAATTAGGTACTTCCCTTATACCATTTAAAATATGACCTGAATAAGTAATAGTTCCTAATTCATTATCAATAATCGGGTAATTTATCCCTGCTTTTGATATATAATTAATTTCTGATTTATCTTTTAAATTAAAAGAAGTTAAATAATTTTTAATTAAATGTCTTTTTGAAACAAACATTGGTAAATAACCAAATATCGGTAGAATTAACTTAGCTTGAGCATTAGTTTTAATTTCAGCTACTTCTTCTAAGGTTATTTCACCTGATAATAAGGTATATAAAGCCCCATAGCTAAACCAATAGTTACTTGTTACATAATTAGTAGTCATATGTTCTTGTGACCATACCAATGGGGTCTTAAGCTTATTATCTAGTTTTAGATTAACAACAGCGATGTCATAATACATAATACCTTGAATATCTAATTCTTCTAGTAATAACATAGTTTCTTTTAGATATGATAGATCACTATTATGCATATTTTTATTTAATGAAATAAAGACTTCTTTATGATTATCA
This sequence comes from Bacilli bacterium, assembly GCA_038321575.1. GTDB lineage: Bacteria > Bacillota_I > Bacilli_A > RF39 > UBA660 > JBBQFD01. The sequence continues at coordinate 2,490 of JBBQFD010000039.1, forward strand.
TGAATTAATTTAATTAAATCTTTAAGTTCAGTTAGATCAAAATAATTAGGCATATTAATACTTAGATCTTTTAAACCTAAGATAAAAGCATCAGTAACTTTAATAGTACTAATTACTTCTTCTTTATTTTTAGGCATAATCATTAATTTCATAACTTCACTTCCTTTCATATATCATACTCTTTTTAAATTAAAAAAGTAGATATATCTACTTAATTTTAATACTTATGCTAATACC
>JBBQFD010000040.1:0-2681 GCA_038321575.1 Bacilli bacterium
CATATGCTTTAACCTTATATGGTGATATGGATATATCTAGTATTAAAACTATGCCTAAAGGAAGAATGGATATTATTACTAAATTAACATCCTCACCACAAATTAAAGATGTTTTAGAAAGTATGTACCATGAATTAAAATTAAATCATCAAATATTTGTTATTGCTCCTTTAATTGAGGAAAGTGACAAAATTGATTTAGAGAATATTGATGATTTAGAAGATAAAATGCAAAAGGCTTTTGGTAAATTGTATAAAATAGGTGTTCTTCATGGACGCATGGAAACTGATGAAAAAGAAATGATCATGAATGATTTCAAAGCTAATAAAATCAATATTTTAATAAGTACTACAGTTATTGAAGTAGGTATTGATATTCCAAATGCAACCATGATTGTTATTTTTGATGCCTATCGTTTTGGTTTATCAACTATCCACCAATTAAGGGGACGTGTTGGTAGAAGTGAATTACAATCTTACTGTATTTTAATTAGTGATAAAGAAGCTGAGCGTTTAGACATTTTAACTAAAACTAATGATGGATTTAAGATTAGTGAAGAAGATTTCCGTTTACGTGGCAGTGGTGATTTATTTGGAATTCGCCAAAGTGGCGATATGAGTTTTCAAATTGCTGATATTCGTCATGATTTTGATTTACTATTAAAAGCAAAAAGTGATAGTGAATTATATGTGACTCAAAAAGAATATCAAAATGACCATATATTACAAGAATTATTATTAAAAGTGAATAATCTTACTTAGTTTTATTGCATATAATATGGGCGTATGTTATAATTAAATTGAATAAAAATAGGGGGATTAAAATGGAAAATAAACGCATAATTGATGTCGTTAATGCTGATGGAAGTAGTAAAGAAGCAGAGGTCCTAATGTTATTTAAATTAGATCAAACGGGACCAGATTATATGATTTATTCTTTTGATGAAAAGGACGCTAACGGTTTAGTTAAAATATATACTTCAGTTTATAAAGAAACAGCTGAAGGATGTACATTTGAAGACGTTCCAAGCGAAGAAGAATGGATGCGAATTAAAGAAGTAATGCGTAAAGTAATCAATGAGAACAAGGAGTGATCTAAATGTTCGACACAAAAAAAACAATTCAAAATAATGTAAAAAACGAACATGCTATTAAAACAGTAGGTTTTCTTGCCCAACCAATTATTAATATCGATGCAGAAGTTGAAATGCTTACTCATGTAAGTAATTTACAAAATAAAAAAGATAGTTTAAATAAAAGAAAAATCCAATTGTCTCAAAATACCCCGATGACTCCTGAGATGGAAATTGAGATGAAATCAATTGATGATGTAATATTAGCAATTGAAGCAGAATTGAATAAATATGATATTACTCCACTTAAAAAAAATGATGTAAAAGAAGCTGTTGATAATATAGTAACAGCGACAAAAGAAAAAATTAAAGTTTTATTTAAAAAGGCTCATATTGCGATGATACCTGCTAATTATAAAGAAAAATTAGCAACAAGTGATGGTATTACTTTTGATGGTTATTTTCCAATTAAAAGGGAAGATATATCTGATGTAAATCAACCAACAGTAATTTTAAAAGAAGAAGAATCTATTAAAGTTCAAAACATGATTGATGAAATTGATGGTATCACACCACTACTTAATTCGGTTATAGCACCAGAAGTAAAACCAATAGGGACTGAGGAAGATAAATTACCTGGACTTATGCATGCTAATGAATCAATATATGATAATGAATTATCTGTAGTAAATCCAGCACCATCTAAAGAACCTGAGGAACCAACAATTAAGGAATTAATGCAAATGATTACTTCACTTGATCGCCGATTAACAAAGCACGTATTGAGTGATAAAAAAAATCAAATAAATGATCCTGATGACGTTGAAATACAATCACAATTAATAATTTAATAAAAAAGTAAAAAATGATGTCAATCATCATTTTTTTGTTTAATTTATTTATATTATAAGGAAATAATGTTATAATAATATTGGTGATAAGATGTTAAGGGAAATAAATGATGTTATGATTAATTATGTTACTTACGGTAATAAATCAGGAAGTGATGTTGTTTTTCTTCATGGTTGGGGTCAGAATATTGCTATGATGCAACCATTAGGTGATAACTTACAAAGTGATTTTCATATAACGATTATTGATTTACCTGGTTTTGGTGGCAGTAGTGAACCAACATCAATATATACTGTTTATGATTATGCTAAATGTGTTAATCAATTATTAGATGAATTAAAAATAAGCGAACCAATTATAGTAGGTCATTCCTTTGGTGGGAAGATTGGTTTAGTTTATGCTAGCTTATATCCAACAAATAAATTAGTGGTCTTGGGTAGCCCCTTTGACCGTGAAGTAATTAAGATGTCACTAAAGACGAGAATCTTAAAAATAGCTAAAAAAATACCAGTCTTAAATAGATTAGAAAATATTGTTAAAAAACATGTTGGATCAACTGATTATCGTAGTGCTAATCCCCTTATGAGAGGGATTCTAACTGATTCAGTTAATCGTGATATAACAAATGATTTATTAGACATTACTTGTCCTACTTTAATTATATGGGGTAGTAATGATCAAGCAGTTAAGGTTGAGAAAGCATATCAATTAGAAAAAATTATTAAAAATGCAGGAGTTGTTATATATCCTGGATGTA
>JBBQFD010000041.1:0-2567 GCA_038321575.1 Bacilli bacterium
AGAAATTAAAGAACGTCATGAAAAAGGACAACCAATGTTAGTTGGTACTATCGCCGTTGAGACTAGTGAATTAATTTCATCAATGCTTGATAAAATTAAAATACCACATGAAGTTTTAAATGCTAAAAATAATGCTCGTGAAGCTGAAATTATTGCTAAAGCTGGTCAAAAAGGATCAGTTACAATTGCTACTAATATGGCTGGACGTGGGACTGATATTAAATTAACTCCTGAAGTTGTTACTTTAGGTGGGTTATGTGTTATTGGTACTGAACGCCACGAATCGCGTCGTATTGATAACCAATTAAGAGGCCGTGCTGGACGTCAAGGAGATCCTGGATTTTCACAATTCTGTGTCTCATTTGAAGATGAACTAATGGTTCGTTTCGGTACTGATCGAGCTAAAGACTTATTAATTCGTTTAGGTTTTAATGATGAAATGTCAATTCGTAATAAAATGTTATCAAATTCAATTGAATCAGCCCAAAAACGTGTTGAAGGTAATAACTTTGATATTCGTAAACAATTATTACAATATGATGATGTTATTAATCAACAACGAACAACTATTTATGAACGTCGTAATGAAGTCTTAGATAGCGAATCAATTCACGATACGGTTATAAATACATTTTATAACTTTATTGATGAATTAGTAAAAAGTCATTTAGTTGAAGAAGAACTATTAACTGAAAAAGATAAAACAGAAGTTCTCGAATTGATTAATGACGGTCTATTAAGACATAAAATAAATATAAGCGAAATAAACAACATGACTACGCAAGAAATAGTTGATTATATCTTTTCTAAATTTGAAACAGAATATGAAAAGAAACTTCTTGATATTCCTAAAGATATAATTAATGAATTTGAAAAAGCGATTACGCTACGTGTAATTGATATGCACTGGATGGAACATATTAATACTATGGCTCATCTTCGCGAAGGTATTCACTTACGTGGATATGCCCAAGAAAATCCACTAAGTGCTTATACAACTGAAGGATTTGAGATGTTTGATAGTTTACTATATACTATTGATTTAGAAACAACTAACTACTTATTAAGAGCTGAAATCAGACAAAATATTGAACGTACTCAAGTTGCTAAAGGTGAAGCTGTAACCGATACTAATAAAGTAAAAAAACAAGCTCCAAAACGTGTAAGTAAAGTTGGTCGTAATGATTTATGTCCATGCGGTAGTGGTAAAAAATATAAACACTGCCACGGAATGTAGGAGGAATAATATGAATGAAAAGAAAAAAGGTATAGTTATATTAGGTATAATTGCATTATTTGTAGCGTTCTTATTTTTAGTTAATTACAATAATAAAATTATAGAACAAGATAAAGCCAATCAAGGAACGAAAGTTATTGAAAGGTTTAATGCTACTTTAGCATCATCAACTAACAAGATGATTTATATTGGGAGAACAGGATGTTCATTCTGTCAATTATTTACTCCAATTATTACCGATATGAAAACTAGATATGATGCTCAATATGAGTATTTTAATACTGATGATTTAACAAATGATCAACTAAGTGAAATATTAGTTAAATTAGGCGTTCAAAGTAAAGACTTTGGAACACCATACTTAGCTATTTTAAAAGATAATGCAGTAGTTGCAAAACCAGCAACAGCAGGCTTCTTAGGAGAATCTGATTTATTCAATTTCCTTAAAGCTAACGGTATTATTAAAAGTGATGCTAAATTATTGATTAATTATATCGATTATAATCAATATAAAACATTACGTGATGGTTCAGCTAAAGAAGTAATTGTAGTAGGCCAAACAACCTGCTCATACTGCCTAGCTGCTAGACCAGCTTTAAATGAAATTATTAGCCAATATAAAATCAAAATTAATTATATTGACATAACAAAAGCAGTATCAGATGATAGAACTGCTATTTCCCAAGAATTAGCAACTTCAGTATCAGCTGAATGGGGAACACCATTAATGCTTATTGTTCAAAATGGTAAAATAATTAAATCTTCATCAGGTTTTCTTGATAAAGCAACCTATGTAACTTTTTTAACAACAAACGGTATTATAAAGTAAGGAGTTAAAAATATGATTAATTCTGTATATGCTAAAGCTAAACAATTTAAAAGAAAATATCCAACTTCTATTGCGTGGCGTATTCGTGCCCATTCAAAAATAGTTGAAATGTTTTTGAATGATGATGAAATTATACAATATGTTTTTGTAGGTCAAAAGACTGACTATTTATATGATTTTTTTAGCACATCAGTCATTGCTTTAACCAACAAAAGAATTCTAATTGGTAAAAAACGTTTATTCTTTGGTTACTTCTATACAGCAATTACTCCCGATATGTTTAATGATTTAAAAGTAAGTATGGGTCTTATTTGGGGTAAAGTAATTATTGATACCATCAAAGAAGTAGTTATTTTATCTAAAATAGATCGTCATGCTTTAGATGAAATCGAAACCTCAGTTACTGAGTATATGATGGAAGAAAAGAAAAAATATAATATGCATCATGAAGAAGCTAATAATTAAGATAAGTACGCTTATCTTTTTTTATACTTGAAAAAA